>CAYNXS010000082.1:0-6508 GCA_964401215.1 uncultured Methanolinea sp.
ACCCTGAAGTGCTGAATGCCTTCGAACTCGAGCACCCGGTCGCAGCCGTGGAGATGGATCTCAGAGCCGTACCGGGATACCCTTCCGGGCTAGGTACTCCTTGACCTGCCTTACGGTCATTTCCCCGTAGTGAAAGACGCTTGCTGCCAGGCAGGCGTCTGCTTTCCCGTTCACAAAGCCGTCATAGAAGTGCTCGAGCGTTCCCACACCTCCACTCGCAATGACAGGGATTCCCACAGCCTCTGAGATTGCAGACGTTATGGGGATATCAAACCCGTTCTTTGTACCGTCAGTCTCCATGCTGGTGAGGAGGATCTCGCCTGCCCCCCTCTCTTCTGCATCGTTCGCCCACTTCACGGCATCGATCCCTGTAGGCTTGCTCCCCCCATAGATGACAACCTCGTACCAGCAGGTCTGTCCGTCGGGGAGCGTCACCGGTGTCGCGTCCGGGTTCTTTGAATAGTTTCTCCGCACATCCTCTGCAAGGACGATGCATTGTGTCCCGAACTTCTCTGCCCCCCTGCTCAGGAGGGTTGGGTCGTGGACAGCGCTCGTATTGATGCTCACCTTGTCTGCCCCGGCCCGCAGGATCTGCTGGATGTCATCAACAGAACGTATCCCCCCGCCAACCGTAAGAGGAAGGAAGAGCTGGTCGGCGGCACGCTTTATGACCTCGATGATGGTTCCACGCTGCTCTTTCGAGGCGGTGATATCGAGAAATACTACCTCGTCTGCACCCTGTTCGTTATATCGCTGTGCCAGTTCTACCGGATCCCCGGCATCGCGCAACGCCAGGAAATGCGTTCCTTTCACCACTCTCCCATCCTTCAGGTCAAGGCAGGGAATTATGCGACGGGTAAGCGTCATGAAGAATGGGTAGGGAGTGTTGGGATAAGAGGATTATGCCACACAACATGACGGGTTTTATCTTTCTTGCAGGATGATTGCATAAAGGAAATGCCGGGTAAAGGGATCAGGCCCGGCGGGATCAGTCCATGGATTCAGGTGAGAAGAAGATGACGTGGGCCCGGCAGTACATGCCGGTGCTCTCCTCTATTCGCGAGGATTTCGTCCGGGAACAACCGTTCCGCGGGATGCGTATTGGAATGGCACTTCACGTTGAGGCAAAGACTGCCTGCCTGGTCGAAACCCTGGCTGCCGGGGGGGCAGTGGTGTACATTACAGGGTGCAATCCCCTGAGTACCCAGGATGACGTTGCAGCCGCTCTCGGGAGGGTTCCCGGGGTACATTGCTATGCAAAACGGGGAGCCACTACAGAGGAATACTATGCGGCCATCGACAAAGTCCTTGATGCTCACCCCAGGGTGACTATCGATGATGGAATGGACCTCATTCACCGGCTGCACACTGCGAGGACCGAGCTCCTCCCGGACGTGATTGGGGGCTGTGAGGAAACAACCACTGGTGTACACAGGCTCCGGGCGATGGCCGGGGAATGTAAGCTCAATTTTCCGGTTATCGCGGTCAATGACACCCCGATGAAGAGGTTTTTTGACAATGTTCACGGTACCGGGGAGAGCGCACTCTCTGCAATTATGCTGACCACCAATATGCTGATTGCGGGAAAAGCAGTGGTCGTGGCAGGATACGGGTTCTGCGGGAGAGGTCTTGCAAGGAAGCTGCACGGGCTCGGAGCCAGGGTCATTGTCACCGAGGTGGATCCCCGCCGTGCGCTCGAGGCGTACATGGACGGGTTCATGGTCATGCCCATGGAAAAGGCTGCTGAGATTGGGGAGATTTTCATCACGACCACAGGAAATACCTCTGTAATCACCTCATCGCACTTCCCAAAGATGCGGAACGGGGTCGTGCTTGCAAATGCGGGTCATTTCAACGTGGAGATCGACATCCAATGGCTTGAGAAGCATGCAAGGGCCGTGACAAGGCGTGACGGTATTGATTCCTACAGGGTGGATAAAAAAGATATTCATGTCCTCGCAGAGGGCCGCCTTGTGAACCTGGCGATACCCAAAGGCATGGGCCATCCCATCGAAGTTATGGATTTGAGTTTCGCCCTGCAGGCCCTCTGTGCCCGCCATATCGTCGTGCACGGCCGCTCTCTTCAGCCAGGGGTGTATGATGTACCCATGGAGATTGACGACTTGGTTGCGAGGAAAAAACTGGCCTGCCTCTCAGTTGCGATTGATGAACTCACTCCTGCCCAGACCGAGTACATGTCAGGATGGAATATCGGGACCTGAAATCCCATTCATCTCACCTCCCGTGAGAGCAAGCCGGTCACAGAAGAGATATTCCTGTGCATACCCGGCATACTGACCGAAATGACTCCTTCCGAAACGGCTGCACTGGTCGTAGGTATACCGCGTATCATCCCGGGAATACCGGGTCTGCAATATCCGCTGGATCCAGACATCTACGGGAAAAGCCTCTGTTTTCCCGAATGCAAAAAGAAGCACGCAATCGGCTACTTTTTTTCCGACCCCCTTCAGGTGTAAAAGCTCATTCCTGGCTTTTTCATAGGGAAGCTCATAGAGCCTGGACTCCCATCCCGGATCATCTGCAAGTGTCCTTGCCGTCTCCAGAAGATAGGGTGCCCGGTAACCAAGGCGGCATGCGGAGATTGTGCAGGGATCCTGACTGGCGATCGCATCTGCACCAGGGAAGGAAAAGATCTCATCGTCCCGGGTAAGGAGGGGTTCCCCATAACATTGGCATAATTTCGAGATCCTTCGTTTGATCCCGGGGATATTGGCATAGGTGGCGATGATATAGGAAGCAAGGCATTCCCACGCAGGCTGACGGATAATGCGGAGCCCCCTGCAATGGGAGATGACAGTATGGATGACCGGGTCCCTGTCGATAGTGTTGAGGATTTCCGGAAGATCCTGATCGAGCTGGAAATAGGAGCGGATGAACTCCGGTTCAGCACCCTGGAATGAGAGAACGCGCCCTTTTTGGTGTATGGTGATGCACGAACCGTCAACCACGCCTGTCCAGGTATCACCTCCCTTTTCCCACCGGAAAACCTGTCCGCATCCAAGTGTCAGATCAAGGTTGAAAGGCTGATTTTTGCGCAGTGTGATTGAGGCCATGAAATCAATCCGGTGTCATTCTTATCTGCCAGCACTATTCTACATTGATAGGATGGGATGATCCGGCGCTGCAGCATGTAACCACAGGTTTCCTTCTACCAATAAAAAACCCCTCCCTCTTTCACACTGCAAACCGCAGGAGTTTTATACTCAGTTTCCGATCTCTTCCCTATGGAACTGAACGAAACTCTGCGTGCATTTCTCGAGACCGGTGACGACTGGGAGAGGAAGAACACCTCTGTGAAAGGTGTCTCTATCATCAAGCTCCCCGGGACCAAGAGCCGGGCACCATCGCTGGCAATCGAGATCAACCCGGTAGGTGACAAGGGTATCCCCATGAAGAAGAAGGGAGTCATGGTGATGAACGGGGGAGAGCTCATCGCATTCCGTGAGATCTTCTCGAATCCCAAAGTTGATGGACTAATCCGGACAATCGAGGATATAACCCCCGGAAAAAAAGGCCAGAAGAGCAGTTCAGGGGATATTCTGGAGATATAAGGGACATTTTCATCATCCTCTTTTTCACTGGCCCTAACCTGCCTTGACAGTCTCCCTGCAACAATGAAACCCATGCAAAGAGTGTGATAAGGCATAAACCTTTATTTTTCCAGGGGATAACTCTCTTTGAGGCTGTTTTTCGCATGAAAAAATCATCTCTGCCCAGCATACCGCCGGCACCTTGGGGACTGAGTCTTGGTGGGACAGGGATTTATACCGTCCTTATCCTCATCCTCCTCCTCTTTTTTGCAGGATGCAGTGAGGATAATACTCCATCCACAGAAGTCCCCCAACCTCCCGGGGTGCTGGTTGACTACCAGAGAACCGGGGGGATTGCCGGGGTATCGGATCACGTTGTGGTTTTCAGTGATGGCCAGGTGGTCTATTCTACCCGCCAGGGATCCGGGGCTTTTATTCTCTCTCCCGGAGATCTCGATATCCTGCGTGGGTTGATCCGTGATGCGGACATTCCTTCACTGCAAGATGCATATCCCGCGCCTCAACCTGGAGCTGATTACTTTACGTATACTCTGGTGGTGGGAAACCGCATGGTTACCACAGAGACAACGGGTATACCTGAACCCCTGTCACCGGTCATCATCACCCTTGATGGATTGATCAGTAACAGGTGATACCCACTCCTGCCAAGTTCCTCTGAACAGTGTTGTGGGTCTCTGTGATAAGCCCGGGAAAAAATCCCGGGCGCCACACTATGGTGGTCTTCGGGTCAATTTTCTCCAATTCTCGGGTATGGGGACAGATACCCGGTTTAAAGTTCGGTCACCCAGCGGACATCGTACCTGGCGCCGCATTCCGGGCATATCAACAGCACACGGAAATGCTGGCGGCCGGCGGCTATACGCACCAGCGATGTGTGGAATCCCCTGTCATATCCGCATTTCTGGCACTGTTTGAACTCGTCGCTGATAGCAACATGAACGATGTCACCAGATACAGTCATGATGCTCTGTCTCGCGGGTGACAAGAAAAACCATCACTAATCCGGGATGGAAAAGAAGTGAGGTAAGATGCTTCCTGACATATGAAATACCTGGCATACGTATGCCAGAAAAAAAGGGAACCTGAAGTCTCACGAAGAATACAGGCAGCCCTGCACATCCTGGCCCAACTTTCCTATTGCATCCGCCCGGCAACGCTGGCAGTGTCTCATCTGGCGGACATATGGTGCACATGCATCCTGCATCTTCCTCTTCATTTCCGGAGTAGGGGGTGTAATATGGGAAAACCGGTATTGTGCGATCAGCGGGATTACATTGAAGTTATACACACCCATCTCACCCACCTTTTTCGCAATTTCCGGGATGTGGTCTTCGTTGATCCCGGGTATGTATACCGTATTGATCTTCACGATCATCTTCCGTTCAACAGCCATCCGGATACCTTCAAGCTGGTTCTTAAGGAGGATCTTTGCACCTTCTACCCCTTCATAGCGCTTCCCCTTGTAATCGATGAACTGGTATATTTTTGCCCCGATCTCTGGATCGAGGGCATTGAGGGTGACTGTGACGTTGCCGACATCGTATTTTTGCAACAGGTCAATCTTCTCTGGGAGGAGAAGACCATTGGTGCTGATGCACTTAATCACATTCGGAAATTCCTCTTTTAACACCCTCAGTGTCTCAAAGGTGTCTTCGTTTGCAAGGGGCTCTCCTGGTCCGGCAATCCCTATCACCTTGATATAGGGAAACTTCTGAAGGGCGTCGCGCACCAGCCCGATCGCTTCCTTCGCATTGAGCACTTTTGAAGCCACGCCAGGACGGCTCTCGTTTACACAGTCAAAATCCCTGATACAATAATTGCACTGGATATTACATTTCGGTGCGACGGGTACATGGCATCGGCCGAATGCATGGCAGGCCTTCTCAGAGAAGCAGGGGTGCTCCTGGATCTTGCGGAGCTGCTCGGGGTCCCATTGTACCTTCTTCCCGGCAACCTCGGACGTCTTGTATTCAGTATCAGTCATAATAATTCTCCATCACCGCGTATACTGCGCGTCTCTCATGTAAATGAGGGCTGGCATGTTAAAAATAATTCGATTCAGGTATCATTGGGGCGAAATCCTTGTGAAATAGAGGATTTCATTGATGTATCAGGGCTTTTCAATCCCGCAGGAATTATGACCGAATAGAACCATATGGATTGGTATGAGGCATGTGAATGGGGGAGAGGATACTTTACCCAGGATCAGCATTGGAGTGTCATTCGCTGCGATTATTGTGGTGATGGTCCTTGCTGCCGGATGTACGTCATCAGGATCACAAGGGGTATCCCGGGGAGATACGGTAAAGGTAACCTACCAGATGGCGTTCCCCAACGGTCCTGTGTTTGAAACCAACGAAAATGCAACACCCCTTGTATTTGTTGTAGGTTCCGGCCAGATGTTCACAGGATTTGAAAATGCAGTGGTGGGAATGATGCCCGGGCAGACCAAGACGGTCAGCATTCCCCCGGAACAGGCATATGGTGTCAGGAACGAGAGTCTCGTTGGTGTTGTTGATACGAATAAACTTATCCAGAGAATGAGCCAACTTGAGAATATGGGGAAAATGACTCCATTATTTTTCCCTGGTATGGACAATCCTATCTTCCAGTTGCAATTGGCAGATAACACCATCGTGCACTACACGTTCACGAATATCACTGATGCAACTACGACTGTCGATCAGAATCATCCCCTTGCAGGCCGTGAGCTAGAGGCAACAATAACCCTCCTTGAAATTGTCGAGTAAAAGGCAGTTGAATGGAATTTTCTCACGGTTTTTCATTTCTTACCAGCGACATTAAAGGAAGAATAAGGAGAGCATATATGGTAAAATGGGTGATTTTTCACTGTGATATTAATAAGAGAAACTCATTCCTACATGGTGAAGGATGACACCGGGGCGGGCTGCCCGATGCGATCCGATACATTTTTT
>CAYNXS010000083.1:0-6505 GCA_964401215.1 uncultured Methanolinea sp.
CGAAGTAAATCATGGGATGGAAGAAAAATTTCGGTTTCTTTCAATATTCAGCCAGAATCAATATTCCCGCATAATTTGAAAGAATTAGAGAATGATTTAATTGGCTGCTTTTTTGGTGATTTTCATCGATTGCCGGTGTATCAATATAGGAATCATCTGGGTTGATAGAAGTATTAGGCGAGATATAATTACGCAATTCATTTATATCCTAGGATAAACCCTATTAATCATTCAAATATTAATTGGAGAGAAAATATGGCTAAATTACTTGCAACAACTGCGGAAATTACTGCTGCAATTCAAAGATTAATAAATGAATCAAAGGGCGAAAAATTAATTTTAATTTCTCCCTATTTGCGAATTGCCAGGCAATTTAAAGGTGATATAAAGGATCAAGAAAATTTTAAAACAAAAATCTCTGTTATCGTAAGAGCAGATGAAAGCCATGACCCAGCAGATATCAATTTTTTACAACAGGAATTAAACACCGTAGACCTTTACACCCACCAAAATTTACATGCAAAATGTTATTTGAACCATAAAACTGCAATAATCACTTCGATGAATTTATACGAATATTCTCAACTTAACAACACTGAATTGGGAATATTAGTCGAACAAGCTGATGATCCGAAATTATACGATGAAATAAATGAAACTGCAAAGAAAATAATGAGAAATAGCACTGAGTTTGGATTTGAAATTAAAAAAGTAGATAAATCAAAAGCAGGAGAACAAAAAATTGAAACACCAATAAAAAAGGATATTCTAAAATCTAAAGAAAAAGAACCCGAGAATGGGATATGTATTAGGTGTGGTGAAAAAATAAAATTTAATCCAAATAAGCCATTATGCGATAAATGTTATCCAATTTGGGCTAAATTTGGGGAAACAAAATACGCTGAAAAATACTGTCATGTTTGTGGTAAGGAAGATACAAAACGTGAACGAAACTACGAAAAACCCATCTGTTATTCTTGTTACAAGAAGATCTACAAATAACTCATTTTTGATTAAACTCAATTGATGAGCCAATGATACTACAATGAATACCGAATCTCGTATCCACTTATCCAGAAATATTATCATTGTTGATAGGAATGGATTGAATAATGGTTGTGGAATACCAAAGGAAAGATATTTCTAAGGCTCAACAAGATGAAGCAATCATATGGAAAAATCAAGGGAATGAGCATTTCAAGCAGGGCAATTATTTCGCTGCACTATCTTGTTATGATAACGGTCTTAAACTAGACCCTTCTAACAGGAATTTGTGGAATAATAAGGCCTTAAGTTTGTATCAATTAGGAAGGAAAGAAGAGGCATTAAAATGCAAAGAAATAATCCAGAATCTTCAGACAAACGAATTCGTTGAAGAACAACCATCAATAAATGAAGAAAAAATTACCTTTGAAGAAAATTCTGGTGGAAGCAGATCTTCAACTCCGGTTTTAACAAATTCTCAAACAATACAACGTTTAAATCCTCCAATGCTCGAAGAAATTAAGATAGATTCTCCAAAAAACGCAAGAATACACGGAACTTCAGGCAGTACCAAGTTTTTATTACATGGAATGAAGCCCATTAGCGGGAAAGAATTGACAACGCTCAAAGATGTTTATCATTTTCATAAGAATTATGAAACAATTCTTGCCGAAACGGAAATTGCTGCGAGAAACCAACAAGAACAGAGATTATCTCAAATAATACGTGAGGAAGAGGGGCTTGAAAGTCAATTAAAGGCGGGTATTGCCCAGCAAACCATTGAGGTTGAAAAGCATATTGATACGATAAAGAATCAAATTCAAAATTCAGATAATTTTTTCAGGAAACTGATATTGCAATTCCAATATTGGCTTGAAGTACGTTCAAGATCCTCGAAAATTCAGAGACCTTTTTCTGGTTTATCAAAAGAATTGAGACAAGTAAAAACTCGGAAAGAGACTTTAATCCAATATAAAGATAAGAATATCCAAAATGAGCGCAATAGAGTGTCCGATTCGTATCAATTTCTTGAACAGAACAAATCGTTTCTCATTGGTGCACAGGGTGAAGAATTAGTTATTAAGACTCTTTCACAATTACCCGAGGATTATCACATTTTAAATGATGTAAACCTTCATTTTAATCCACCACTCTATTGGAAAGAGAAGAAAAATCACATTCTCTCAAGCCAAATTGATCATATTGTTGTTGGACCAACCGGCATTTTTCTGATTGAAACAAAGAAATGGAAACAATCAGATGTTGAATTGAAAAATGAAGATCTTATCTTCCAAGTACGTCGCTCAAGTTATGCACTATGGCGATACCTCATCAATTACTACCGAAGAAAAGAAAAACTCAAAATTTGGAATGTGGTTGTTTCAACACAAGGTTCAGGTTCCAATAGAAGATTAGACAAATTTATTGACATTATTTCACCTTATGAATTACCCCGATATATTACACGGGGAGAAACAACCCTCTCTTCAGAGGAAATCGAAAAATTAGTTCAAGTAATACCCTGGCGATAAAATTCTCCCACCCCAAATCTTTGATTATTGACAAGATGTGAACAAGAAAAGACAGAGTAACATTTCCCCCCATCACCCTTATCCCCCCTCCACCCCACCAACTCTCCATGAACCTCAACCCCGCCCAGACCGAGGCCGTCACCCGGAGCGGAATCCAGCTCACCCCCGGCCCTTCCCAAATCGAGAAACACCAAAATGCTTTCCGGAAGATTCACCACAAGATATTCACTCCAGGGTCTTAGAACAAGAGGTAAAAACAAATGAACACAATAAACTCTGATTTGAATATAGATATATATAGAATATAAAGGAAAATATTTTGACTTGCTAAATGAATTGAAGACCCGTCAAAGAGTGATTCATAATGATGGGTTTCCGGCAATTTCTGGTTTATTTCACAATCCTTGTGCCGTTTTCCCTTTTTATTATAATTGCTGTTCTGCAGATTGCCCCAATTGAGAGGATTGTGGTTGGACTCCTGTTTCTGGTTTCAGTGACCTATGACGGCTACCATTATATCCGGGCAAGAAGATCTACGCCACCGAAAGAGTTTAAATTTGATGAGAATTGGGTGATTAAGTATTATGTGTTATTCTGCATTCTTTTGATTGTATACTCGGCGTATTTACCTGACGATCATTATATCTCATTTGAATAATGAGAGTTGATTTCATTTCCCACTCACATTTTTTTTACACCTGATGATAACCAGACATTCCCAATCACAATTCACCTCACAATTAATCCCATATTGCCTGATAATCTACCAGAAGGTCTCTATCTTGAGTGTTCCCCAACCCATTTCATCACCCTTATCCCCCCTCCACCCCCACCAACTCTCCATGCACCTCAACCCCGCCCAGACCGAGGCCGTCACCAGGAGCGGAATCCAGCTCATCATTGCCGGGCCGGGGTCCGGGAAGACGCGGGTCATCGTGGAGAAGATACTCCACCTGCTCGCCCAGGGAGTCCCACAGCACGAGATCCTTGCCCTCACGTTCTCGGAGAAAGCGGCGAGCGAGATGGCGACACGGCTGGAAGAGACAATCACACTCTCGGATCTTACGGTGAGCACGTTCCATGCGTTCTGCCTGTCGGTGCTGGAGGAGAATGTTGCAGAGTCGGGGAGAAGCGTGGCTGCAGGGGTGATCGGGGAGACCGGGCAGATGATCTGGGCGATCCGGAATATCGATGCCTTCGGGTTTACCGAGATCGAGATCGGGAACAACCAGGAGGAGGCGTTAAAGCCCATCCTGGACGGCATCAGCCGGTTCCGTGACGAGCTGGTGACGGCGGATGACCTTGCATCCTATCTCGCACAGAAGGAGAAGGAGGATCTCCCGGAGGAGGAGCGGCAGCACCTCGGGCGGCTCGCAGATCTCCTGAAGGTGTACCGGGCATACGAGGCCTACAAGCGTGACGTCCGGATGATCGATTATGATGATATGATCCACCTGGCGGTCACGCTCTTTGAGCGAAAACCGCAGGTGCTGGGCGAGTACCGGCGCAGGTTCCGGTACATCCTGGTCGACGAGTTCCAGGATACGAATTATGCACAGTTCGCACTCCTCCGGCAGCTTGCGGGAGACGAGGTGTTTGTGGTCGGGGATGACGACCAGTCCATCTATCGCTTCCGGGGAGCATACTATGGGAACTTCGAGGACTTCCGGGAGACCTGGAAGGATCACCAGCTCACGATCCTCTCCGAGAACTACCGGAACTCGGGGAACATCCTTGCGCTGTCCCGGCAGTTCCTCGGCGCCGGGCAGGAGGCGGACCCAAAAGTTCTCCGGACGGTAAAGGAGGCCGGGGCTCCCGTGGTGGTGGCGGAATGCGAGGACGAGCAGACCGAAGCGGTCTGGGTGGCAGACGAGATCGAACGCCTCGTCGCATCCGGGTACCAGTTCCGGGATATCGCGATCCTCACCCGGAAACGGGCGTTCGCCACCCGGTACTCGAAGATCCTGAACCAGAGGGGCATTCCCACCTCGTTCTCGGGCGAGATAGGGTTCAAGCACGAACCGATCATCCGGGATGTGCTCGCATACCTCCGGTGCATCGAGAATCCCCAGGGTGCAGGCATCTCCTTAAACCGGCTCATGAGACGGGCAGGAGTCTCTGAAAAAGCCATCCAGCAGATCAACCAGGAGGGGAGATCGCGCTCCTGGGGGGATGATGTCTCGGACGGCATCCTGCATGCGATGGAGGAGTGCGACACGATCGTTGCCGAGGATTCCCGGCCGGCACTCCACGATCTCGTCCGGACGCTCGCATCACTCCGGAACATGCGGGACGATCTCACGCTCTCCCAGCTCCTGTACGAGGTCCTGATCGCAACCGGAGGGTTCTTTTTCTGTCTCCTCGACGAGTGCAGGAACCGCGACCGGATGCTCCTTTTCCAGTTCTACGAGATGGCACAGGAGTACGAGGCCGTCACCCCAAACGCAGAGATCCGGGATTTCCTCGAGTACGTGGAGGTGCACCGGCGGCTGGATGACGACGACCTTGAGGCAGAGGAAGGCGACCACATCCAGATCATGACGCTGCATAAGAGCAAGGGAAAGGAATTTCCAATCGTGTTCATCCCCGAGATGTCGGAGAGAAAGTTCCCCTCCGAGTACCGGAGGAAGCGGTACGCTGTTCCCCCCGACCTTGCCAGGGGCCGGACCAGAGAGAGGGATGAGAAGGCCCTCTTCCAGGAAGAAGAACGCCGGCTCTGCTACGTGGGCATGACCCGTGCCATCGACCGCCTCTACCTGACACGATCGAAATGGTACGGGGAGAACAAGAAGGAGTCGAAACCCTCGATCTTCTTAACCCGGATGCACTACACGGACAATCCCCGGATATGCCTCGTCGAGGTCCCGACGCTGAACCCGGATATCCTCGTGGAACCGAGAAACGACCTCGCGATCCTGAAGGGAAACGTCCAGCAGGAAGCAGTCAGTGCCCTCTCCGGCATGAGACTCGCAACCGCACTCCAGAGGATCACAGAACTTGAAAAGATCCGGATGATCGAGGAGGGAGCGGACCCCTCACGGTTCGATCAGGCCGCATTCCTCGCCGTCCCGGAGTGCAGCCGGAGGATCGAGGAATGGTATTCCGGGACCGGGACCCACCCGGTTGCCCTGCCGGCCCGGTACTCGGCATCCTCGCTCAAGACCTACGACTCCTGCCCGCTCAAGTTCAAATTCCAGCACGTGCTGAAGATCCCCTCACAACCCCGGATCTTCTTTGACTTCGGATCCGTCATGCATACGGTCATCGAACACCTGGGGAAGATGAAAAAGGAGGGGAATGTTCCCACCCGGCACGACGCCCACCGGGTGCTCTCTCTCTTCTGGCCGAAGACCGCATTCCTGACCGCCACCCAGGAGCAGGAGAAGAAGGAGACCGCGATCCGGATCCTTGATACCTACCTGGCATGGGAACAGGAGAACGAAAACTCGGTCCTCTCCTGCGAAGAATCGTTCACGTTCTCCCTGGGCGACACCACCTTTACGGGAAGCATCGACCGGATCGAACAGACTCCCGGAGCAGCGTTCCGGGTCATTGACTTCAAGACGGGAAAGAAACCCTCCACCCTCACGAAAGCGGCCATTCCTGAAGAGATCCAGTTGAACCTCTACAGCCTCGCCCTCCACACTATCCACGGGACACTGCCGGAGAGGGCGTCCTTCTTCTACCTGGAGGACGGAAAATTCGTGGACTACACGCCAACGGCTGAGACCATCAGAGGATTCGAGGAGAAACTCACCCGGATGATGACCGCGATCAGGAACCGGGAGTTCTCCCCAAAACCCGGATGGGGCTGCCAGTACTGTGATTATGCGATGCTGTGCGAGAGGCTGGAGCGGGGGGAGGGAGTGCACGGGAGCAAAGCTCCCGGGTGACCAGCGCCCGGCTTCACATTATTTCTATTTCAGAAACAAAGGGATCATTCACAGAAGACCAACAAAGGGAAGAGAACCTTTTTCTCCCCGTGCTGT
>CAYNXS010000084.1:0-6436 GCA_964401215.1 uncultured Methanolinea sp.
ATGCCACGGTATAGCGGACCCGGTCCTTCAGTTCCTGCTGTTTCCCGGCATTCCAGCCTGAGACTTCCTGGAGGTACCCGGTCACCCTGCTGATCTGGACCACGTCGTGGCTCCCGCATTCGGGACATACGGGTGCCCCACAGAGCGGGCAGTACTCGATGGTCGAGAGGATCTCGTGAGAACAGTGACAATGGTCAAGGGGACACATGATCTGGAGATGCGTATCCCCGCATTTCGGACAGGGGTTCTCGTCCACGATCAGGTGGCAGGTATGGCACTTGTATTGCCTCTCAGAAACCGGGATATCTTCGAGGCGGCGCACCGATCTGGCCATGTTAAGCTGTTCTTCACTCCAATGCATACAATACCATCGATATTTTCCCATTTAAACCTTTAGATTGGGCCAGAATTCGCCTCAGTCGACTCATAGGGGTCATCACCAGGATGCCTTCAGGTCAGGTTTACTCATCATCGGCGAATGTGGTCCAGGGAACGTGCCTCAGTTCCGGGATCTTCTGCCTCGTATATCTGTCTTCCGACAATAATCGCGTCCACAAGGTGCGCGATGGCCAGAGCGTTCCCTCCCTGGGCACCCACTCCCGGGGACCAGATCAACCGTGAGCCTACAATCCCCCGGAGGACTTTTACGCGATCCGGCCGCGTTGCGGGCGCGATGATCCCGTTAGCACCGCACGATACCGCCAACCGGGCGATGCGCTCGGCAACCCCACAACCAAAGAACTCCAGGGCTCCCGGATGGCTCATCTCAGACACGACCAGGCAGGTTCCTCCATGAGCATGAGCGGTCTCCACGCAGGCAGTGACCGCGTCTTCTCCGGTGAATCCCTGGCATATCAGTGCGTTGAAGCCTGCGGAGAAGACCTGTTCTGCAATGAGGCGGTTGGTGTTGGGGATATCTGCGACCTTGAAGTCGGCGATAAGGGGAAGACCAAGGTCTTCCAGGCAGGACACGAACGAGAGCCCTGCCGAGAGGATCAGGGGATACCCGAGCTTGATGCCGTCGATGTGGGGGGCGCATTCCTGCGCGATGCGGAGTGCGCGATCCGGGGCCGTCACATCGAGCGCGAGAATGATGCCGGTCATTTCACCATCCGCTCCATGACCGCTGCAACGAGCATCGGGAACGTGATCGTGGCATCCCCGTATACGGTGACGGCGCGGGCAGATTCGTTCAGCTTGCCCCATGACCGGGCTTCGTCAAGCGTGGCACCCGAGAGTCCTCCAAGGTCGGGCCGATCGCCGGTCAACTGGACTGCATAATCGAATCCCCGCGGGGTCATGAGCATGCTCTGGAGGATGAAGTTCTTGGGCACCCCGCCACCGATGAGGAGTGCGCCGGCCTTCTCGGCCTCGAAGCAGGTCGTGAGGAGTGCATTCATGTCCAGGAATGCGTCGACATTGATGCGGTGCGTCTGGGAAAAGAGCCAGAACTGGAGCCCGATCATCGAATCCGAGAGGGCCGGGCAGAAGACGGGCACTTCCTTGTTCGCCGCTGACGCGAGGATACCCGAGGGGAGTGCCCGCCCGAGGATTCCGAGGAGATCCTTAATCGTCAGGGGTGCTCCCGGGGAGAGGTCTGATAACGTCTCCTGCATGAACTCCTCGAACCGTATGAATGCCTCGTTCGGGAGAAATACATCGTAAATCCGGTTGATCTCCTCTTCCCGGAGTTCCACGTCGGAGCATGAGGCAGATCCATGGTAGTGCCTGCACCCAAGGGCCTCGATGATATCGTGGGTGAGGTTCGCACCGGTGGATACGAGCACATCCACATGGTCGCGTTCGATGAGATCGCTGACGATCCGGCCCATCCCGGCCGGGACCATCGCCCCGGCGAGCCCCACAAATTTCACCGCCTGGCGGTCACGGAGCATGGCCTCATAGATATCTGCTGCTCTCGCGAGCGCTCCCCCGTTATACGCTCCCGCCCGTGATAATGCGCTGACAAGCTCGCCCACAGTCATACCGGGGCGGAGCGTGACCTGTTCTACCGGCTCCCCGCACTGCATATGGGAATGTATGGTGCAGGGAACGAGATAGTCCTTCGTCAGGGTCAGGGTAGTGGGACCTCTTCCAGGAGATCCTCCCTGATCCCGCGGCAGAGAGGCCGGGCGAGGTGACGGCGTGCGGAAGGCGGGACTTCGTACCACCCGGGGAGGATAGCCCTCGGGTTCTGCACATTCTCCGGGTTGTTGGCCCTCCCGCCACACCTCCGGCACTTGAACCCTTTGCCGGTGCCTGCACTGGTCATCCTCTTCCCGCAGCGCTCGCACACCGGCGGCTTTGACGTGACGGTTTCCGGGGCAGTGAGCACCTGTATCTTTTCGAGGTTGATACTCCCCCTCCTCAAGCTCCCGGCAACCCTGAGCGTGTCTCCCGGGACCAGTGCCCTGACAACATCCCGGAACCCTTTCGTCGGCTCGTACGCGAGGCAGGTCAACGGATTTCCCCTATGGATGACGGGTAACACCACATGCCCCCCTTTCAGGGTGACAGGCGGTGATGCGACTGTCGCGGCAAGAAGATACGAACACCCGTCCAGGAGATCGGGAAAACGCGCGGCGATCAGGTGCGCATCCGTCCCCTGGTTGGTCGTCCAGACCTGTTCTATACCGGGCTTCTCGGAGAGAACCTCCTCGCGGGCGAGTGCAACCCAGCCGGGTCTCTCCCCCCGGATTCCGAAAAGGACGGGGTCCGGAGTGTGGGGGACACACACGACCAGATCGTTCTCACGGTCGACGGTATCCCATGTATGTGGGTAGGTGTGCCCGTCTGCAGAAAAGAGACTCTGCCGGTCGACTGACCGTGGAGTTCCCCAGAGGGAGGAGTCGCGGTAGACGAGCACTTCGTACGTTGCATCGTCAAACCGGGAACCCGCTGCCGCAGTCGCGCCTATCAAGCCTCGTTTTTGCTTGTAGCCCTTGAAGAGCGCATCCGACTCCGTGAGGATGGCGAGTGCGTCGTCGAGTGTGCAGAAGCCCTGCACCGCATTCTGGTAGAACGCATAAGGGAGTGGCTCCTCAGACACCACCACCCCCGGATGGGTATTCTCATGGGCAAGGTCAGCATACTCCTCGACAAGCGTGCAGGCCAGCCTGAATGCCTCACGGGGGGATCCGTCTGCCTCGAGGCATATCGCCGCATTCCCCCGCGTCTTCCATGGGATATTCGGGTTCAGGCGCACAAGCCGGGCTTCGCGGACTCCAATTTTCGCCCGGTTCAGCCTCCGGATCAGCATTGCCCCGAGGTAGGTCGTGCACATCCCCCGGGGAGAATCGGTGTCATCAATGCCGATGCGCATGTTCACCTCATTATTTATACCAGGTCAGGGTAAATCCATTCGTAGTGGAATGTCACAGGAACGCCTCCTCTCCACGGTCACGAGCGTACTGCTCATGGCGGGGTTCCGGGTTTCGGAACGGTTTAGCATGAGGCCCCGGAGTTTTGACCTCATTGCCCGCCACCGTGAGATGATTCTGGTCATCAAGGTGGTCTCCCATATCGACAGTGTCAGTGAGGATGTTGCAAGGGACCTTGACCACATTGCCCGGTATCTTCGGGGTGCGCCACTCATCATTGGTGACCGTGCCCGCGATGCCGACCTCGAGAGAGGAGCCGTCTACGTCCGGTATGGGATCTTTGCAATCAGTGCGGCAACACTGTACGATGCGTTCGTTGAAGGAACGCCCCCCCTGGTCTACGCATCGCCTGGAGGCCTGTATGTGAATATCAACGGCGAGGTTCTCCGGGAGCTGCGCGAGCGGATGAACCTCTCCCTGGGGGATATGGGAAACCTGCTCGGGGTGTCGAGGCGGACCATCAGCAAGTACGAGGGCGGCATGGGCACCACGCTCGAGGTAGCCCAGAAGATCGAGGAGATATTCGATGCCCCGCTGGTCAGGAGCATCGATCTCCTTCACTATTCGTCCGTATTTGAAAAAGATCCTGAGACTGAGGAAGAGGCTGCACCCATGAGCTTCCTCCAGAGGATAGGGGTCACCCTGCATGCAATGCACCGTGCGCCATTCCAGGCGCTCATAGAAATATCCGGCCAGTCCATTCTGACGGGATATGGGTCGTCCCAGAAGGTAGTGAAACGCGCTGCCCTCATCGGGAACATATCGCAGATTGCAGGCATGCATGCCATGTGTGTCCTCACGGATTATGCCAAACAGAAGAAGATAGGAAAGACTCTGGTCATCGGCGAAGAACGCCTTTTATCGCTGGAAGACGGGGAAGAGTTGATCCAACTCGTCAGTAAATCGTAGCGTTTATATAGAACCAATAACCAATTTTAGTGCTACACGTGGTGAATTACAATGTCGCAGCAACTTGGAGGACAACCAATTCTTATCCTTAAAGAAGGAAGTTCACGCACCCGTGGACGTGACGCACAGGGCATGAACATTACCGCGGCCAAGGCCGTGGCAAGCGCGGTACGGACTACTCTCGGTCCAAAGGGCATGGACAAGATGCTCGTGGACAGCATTGGCGATGTGGTCATCACCAACGACGGTGTCACCATCCTGAAAGAGATGGACATCGAGCACCCCGCCGCTAAAATGATGGTGGAGATCGCCAAGACCCAGGACGATGAGGTCGGCGACGGGACCACCACCGCGGTGGTTATTGCCGGCGAGCTGCTGAAAAAGGCAGAGGACCTCCTCGAGCAGGACGTCCACCCGACGGTGATCGCCCATGGGTACCGGCAGGCCGCCGAGAAAGCCCAGGAGATCCTGCAGGGAATTGCAGTGACCATCAAGCCGAAAGACTCTGCCATGCTGAAGAAGATCGCAGAGACTGCCATGACCGGCAAGGGTGCCGAGGGATCCAGAGAGAAGATCTGTGACCTCGTCGTCAAGGCCGTCACGATGGTTGCCGAGGCCGACGGCACTATTGACAAGGATTACATCAAGGTGGAGAAAAAGGTGGGCGGATCTATCGATGACTGCGAAATCATCGAGGGAGTCCTCATCGACAAGGAGCGTGTCCACCCCGGCATGCCCCGCAAGGTGAAGAACGCCAAGATTCTCCTCCTGAACGCCGCGGTCGAGTTCAAGAAGACCGAGGTTGACGCCGAGATCAACATCACGAGCCCCGACCAGCTCCAGGCATTCCTCGACGAGGAAGAGCGGATGATCAAGGGCATCGTCGACAAGATCGTGGCATCAGGCGCAAACGTCCTCTTCTGCCAGAAAGGCATCGACGACATCGCCCAGCACTACCTGGCAAAGGCAGGGATCTTCGCAACCCGCAGGGTCAAGAAGAGTGACATGGAGAAGCTTGCCCGGGCGACCGGGGGAAGCATGGTCTCGAGCATCGACGCCATCAGCAAGGAAGAGCTTGGATTTGCCGGTATCGTGGAAGAGCGGAAGATATCAGGCGAGGAAATGATCTTTGTCGAGGAGTGCAAGAACCCGAAGGCCGTCTCAATGATGGTCAGGGGAGGAACCGAGCACGTGGTCGACGAGCTCGAGCGTGCCATCGAGGACGCGCTCCGGGTGGTCTCGGTCGTCTTCGAGGACAAGAAGCTGGTCGCCGGTGGCGGTGCTCCCGAGATCGAGCTCTCGCTCCGCCTTCGCGAGTATGCACAGAGCGTGGGAGGGCGAGCCCAGCTGGCGATCGAAGCCTTCGCATCAGCACTCGAGATCATCCCGCGGACACTCGCGGAGAATGCCGGTCTCGATCCCATCGACATGCTGGTAGAGCTGCGGGCGGCGCACGAGAAGGGCAAGAAGACCTACGGCCTCAATGTCTTTGAAGGGAAGGCCGAGGACATGCTCAAGGCAGGCGTTGTTGAGCCTCTCAGGGTCAAGACCCAGGCTATTGCGAGTGCAGCAGAAGCTGCCACCATGATCCTGCGTATCGACGATGTTATCGCCTCATCCAAGTCTGCAGCCCCGCAGGGTCCACCTGGCGGCGACATGGGCGGCATGGGTGGCATGGGCGGCATGGGTGGCATGGGCGGCATGGGAGACTACTAACCCTCCCTTCCGTCACCCCCATTCTTCACACTTTTTTTCTGGTTCCCGGTTTTTCGTGAGATATCTTTTATCAGGCATCGCTGATACTGATACATGGACGAGCAGTTCATCTTCACCACCCACCGGACAGTATGCTATCACTGTGGCAATGATGCTGACCAGGTTATCAAGGCGGTTCCCTACCAGGCCCAGGTTGCCTGCAGCCACTGTGGTGCGACACGGATCTTCATCCCGAGGATCGAGGATGTGATGAAACCTGGTGCCTTTACAAAGATCGGGTGCTATGATCTCTGGACGCTTGTATCGGAGGCGAAGTGCCGGAACTGCACGGTGCACGGGCCGCACGATCTCTCAATCGGGTGCAGCCATTTTACGGTCCGGTGCAGGAACTGCGGGTTTACCCATTTCTACAAGTTCAACCTGGAATATAT
>CAYNXS010000085.1:0-3901 GCA_964401215.1 uncultured Methanolinea sp.
CCTTGGGTTCATTTCCGAAATGAATCATGGCTCCCTGGCCCAGTGCTGCCATGCCAGGGTTCACCACCTTCACACCTTCATTCTCCACGATCCCTCTCTGCTCGTGGATATGGGCGCAGCACACAAGGTCAAAGGAGTGCATGTGTTTCCTAACACTCGCACTTCCCACGTGGTTACCCCCGGCTTCGTCAAGGAATCCCTGCGGTGGGGCATGGGATATCAGCACATTATGCGTCGCCCGCTCCACTTTTTTGAGGATTGACTGGAGGAGATCGTCGATCTGCTTGTCTGTCATCTCAAATGGGGTGTTGAAGGGCGTAGGGTTTGATCCTCCAATCCCCACGAGGGAGATCTTGCCAAGATTCATGGAAGCACCATGGAGGCAGACGCAGTCCGAATGCTCCAGGGCATCAAGTATCTCGCGGGGATCACAATTCCCGGGCACTGCAAACGTGGGCACGTCAATACGTGAGAAGAGCGACTCGACTGCATCCGCAGGGCCCATATTGGTGATGTCGCCAGCGATGAAGATGGCATCCGGGGAGAGTTCCAGGAAGGATTCTATCTTCCCGAACTCCCCATGTAGGTCTGCCAGCAATAGAACATCCATCATGTCAATATTCATTCGAGGTGGTCTTTAAAAAAATGTTCGCGTCGGATCACCCCATGACCCGGTCACTCTGCCCGAAAGCGCGAGCGATCCAAGGAGCCGCTCAACATCAGGCAGAAGGGGGCGCGGAAAAGACCCTCCAAGAGGAGTTCCGGGGAGGGGGAGGAAGCGGTGCAGGTGCACCATGCCGCAGTTGCTGATCCACTCCACCAGCCTTGCCGTCATCCGCTGGTCCTCATCATTCTCTCCCGGTAACCCGACAATGAAGTCCACTACCGGTGTCATCCCATACTCTCCGCAGAGTTCCACTGCACGGATCACGTCCTCGACAGTATGTCCCCTCTGCAGGGAAGAGAGGATCCTGTTGCTCCCTGACTGGGCACCAAAGTGAAGGCGCGTGTTATGACAGTAGGTTGTGATGAGATCAAGCGACTCCCGTGTCACCCATTCCGGGCGGACTTCGCTCGGGAACGTTCCGAAGTAGATGCGCTGCCCTTCATGGTGGAGTGAAGAGAGGAGAGCATTGACCTTGTCGAGACGGGGATGAATCCCGTCAGATCCATAGGCCAGCGCGTTGGGGGTTACGAAACGGGCGTCCCTGAACCGCCGTGCGAATCTCGTGATAGCTTCGATGCCACGGTGCCGCATCCTGGTTCCGAACATCCTGGGAGTCTGGCAATAGGTGCATCCGAACGGACAACCCCTGGAGATCTCGATGTACCCTTTCATCTTCGAAAAGCATGGATACGCATCAAGCCTGACACAGGTATCAGGAGGAACAATCCCATTCCTCGTTGCCACCCCGGGCGGTAAGGGCTTTTTCTCATCAAGGGAGCGGAGGAGCGAAGGCAGGACATATTCGCCTTCCCCCACGACAACATAATCCGCAACATGTACCATCTCCCCGGGACACGCGCTGGCATGGGGCCCCCCAAGGATAGTCGTGCAGGGAGCATCGCGAATCTCCTGGAGATACCGTGGTGCGTTGAGGGAATTAAGGCTGTAACAGGTTACATCTGCGGTGGGGGATTTCACCGGATCGAGAATGAAGCCTTCCTGCTCGCATGCGGCATACAGCGCGGCATAGGAATTCCGTGACGGGGAAATATATCTCCAGTGCACATCCATGGCGGAAAAACCCGGCCCCCGGAAATATGCAAACCCAGGGGCACTTTTTTTTTAATTATCCGCGAGTGCGATACGGGACGAGCTGGTCGATGACTTTGTAGACACTGCCAGTGTTCAGAGTAACCCAGGCTTCGATCCGGTCCGTCTCTTTGGTACCGTCAAATTTCAGCTCGGCACCCTTGACAGGTTCGAGGTGTTTTTCCGTAACCTGTCCATCAGCCCGGGTTACCCTGACCAGGATATCCTTTACCGCGACCTGGCCTTTGCCCCCGGCAAAAGAGACGGGGATGGTCGCATAAATCGGGTCTTTCTCATTGATCTGGATCTCGACGGTCTGCTCAGGGGGAAGCGTTACGGTCGGACCGGGGACCATCCCTCCCTGTGAGTTTCCCTGGAACAGGGATCCTGTTCCCCCGGGCGACTGGGTACAGCCGGAGATCGCAACACCAGCGAGGATCAGGATGACGAAGAGCATGGGAATGCGTTTCATGCGTGAGAATAGGTAGGCGGGAGTGATTAGGCTGTCCCTTCGTGAGACTGATCATCGATGATTTCCACGGTTCCATGCTCTCCATCTACACGGACGAGAATGCCATCATGGAGCGGTGAAAGGCCGTGTTCGAGGCGATCGACCAGCGGTATGCTGCCAAGGATGGCCCCGGTCGCGATGATTGGTTCGGCCTCCTCGTTGATCATTGCTGCGGGGGCTTTTCCATTTTTTTCGAGGGCGTAGATGATATAGGATCCGACAGTCGAGCCCTTGCCGTGCGGAAAGACAAGCACCTTTCCGCAGATGAACTCCCCTTCGAGGGGATGGCCAATCTCCACAATCTTTCCCGAATCGGGATCGACCCCTGAGAGGAACGAGATGGGCGCACTGCTCTTCAATACCCGTCCGGTTCCGACGCCTTTCGAGATGCCGCGACCCCTGATGAGCATGATCACACCACATAAATGTAGGGAACTCCAGATATAATGGTAGCATGGAAGAGAGCGTCATACAGAACGCAGGAACCGATGCGGAACTCAAACACCAGCTGAAGGTTCAGGATCTCGAGTCCCAGCTTCTCGACCTGAAAGTCAAGAATGACGAGATCCTGCGTGAGAATGCGCAGCTCAAGAGAGAGAATAACCAGCTCAAGCGGATGCCTCTTTTTGTGGCAGTCGTGGTTGATCTCATTGACAAGGGAGAGGTGTACCTGCGCCAGCAGGGGAACAACCAGGAGTACCTGACCCACGTCAACGACGAGATCTACCGGCAACTCAAGCCTGGCACCAAGGTCGCGGTCAACAATGCCCTCTCAATCGTGAAGATCGTCGGGAATATCTTCGATTCGAGGGTCAGGGTGATGGAACTCGAGGAATCGCCCGAGATCACGTTCGAGAATATCGGGGGCCTTGAGAAGGAGATCGAGGAGGTACGTGAAGCGGTCGAGTATCCCCTGACAAAACCGGAGATTTACATCAGGGTTGGTGTCGAACCGCCGAAGGGAATCCTCCTCTATGGTTCCCCCGGTACGGGAAAGACCCTCATTGCCAAAGCTGTCGCTCACCAGGCCAAGGCAACTTTCATCAGGATGTCGGGATCCGAACTCGTGCACAAGTATATCGGAGAGGGCGCCCAGCTGGTCCGCGAGCTCTTCTCACTTGCACGTGAGAAGGCTCCCTCGATCGTGTTTATCGACGAGATCGATGCTGTGGGGAGCACCCGCACCAATGACGGAACCTCGGGGAGCGCAGAGGTGCAGCGGACCCTCATGCAGCTCCTTGCCGAGATGGACGGGTTCGATACCCGTGGAGATGTCAGGATTATGGCCGCGACCAACCGTGTCGACATGCTGGATCCCGCACTCCTCCGGCCGGGGAGGTTTGACAGGGTGATCTCAATACCTCTCCCCGATCTAGCGGGAAGGAGGGAGATCCTCAGGATTCACTCGTCAAAAATGGTGCTTGGCAAAGATGTGGATCTGAATGCGATCGTGGAGATGACAGAGAATGCCACCGGGGCCGAACTCCAGGCGATCTGCAGGGAAGCAGGGATGATGGCAGTCAGGAGAGAGGCAAAAACTCTCTCTCAAGATGATTTCACACGGGCGGTCAGGAAAGTAAGGGCCGAGTCGAGCATCGACATGCGAATGTACACCTGACCTGTCTGTGAATCAC
>CAYNXS010000085.1:4001-6262 GCA_964401215.1 uncultured Methanolinea sp.
GAGATGAAAACCCAGCATTGCATCTTAAACCCTTGCAGGTAGAACCACTCACACATACGTGCGGGGATCATGCAGGTCATTTTCATTCCCAAGAGTGGTATACCTCTCTTTGAAACCCTCCTTGCCTCGGAGACCAGCAGGGATGCTCTCCGGTTTTACCAGCCGGTGCAGACACCCTCGGGGGTTCAGATCTCCATGGCGACCATGGGAGGAGCCCTCTCACTTGCCTCTGATCTCCGGTGGTATGTACGCAGGTACATGTATGACGTCCTCTTTGAACTCCCAGAAGGCGTGTATTGTACAAGGGCGCTCGCAAAGGAACTCTACTATAGCAGGGCAGCGATATTGCACACCCGCTGGAAATTCCGGCGTTTGTATGCCATGAAGGACGGGCAGCTGCTTTCGGATGATCCACTTCCTGTGATCAGGGGAAAACCTGTCCCGGGGTCTTTGCCTACGTATGAGAAAGAAGTGATCCTCGAGGTATGGTGCACGCAAGAAGAATCGCTCGGACAGAAAATGAGTGTTGAAGAAAGTGATGAAGAAGAAGACTAACCCTACTTCTTCTCGACTTTGTCCTCTTTTAATACCTTCTTGGCGATCACGAATATCACGATTGCCACGATCACGAAGTAGATGATATCCGACAGGAACTGACCCCAGCTGATCATGACCGGACCGAGTGCAAGTTTTGCTGTCTGCCATGCTCCACCAGGGATCAGGGCACCGACGACTGGCATAATGACGTTGTCAACCAGGGATTTCACGACCTGGTTTGCGGCCATACCCATGATGAATGCGATTGCAAGCCCGATGACCTTGTACTCGTAGAGGAAATCCATGAATTCTTTGACCATACTCATGTTCTTTTCACCTATAACAGAGAAAATGACCCCTGAATGTAATAAAACCTTGGATGGCGGCCTCGATTTAATAAAGGCAATGTTCAGGCTTGAAAAAGGAAAAAAAGCAAAAAAAAAGATTGTATTCAGGCAAACATTGCCCCGTACCCGCTCTTGTAGAGGTGCCGCTCGAAATCAAGCCCTATCTTCTCTATCGCATCGCAGAAGTCTTCCTTCGAGACTGCGTCCCTGTCACGGCGGATGGCAAACATCCCGGCCTCCATGCATATGGCTCTCAGGTCAGCACCGTTCTTCCCGTCGGTCATCGCAGCGATCTCGGAGAGCTCTACCCCGGAATCGAGACGCATCTTCCTTGTGTGCACATCAAGGATTGCGATCCTCCCCACAGTATCGGGAAGCGGAATCTCAATGATGCGATCGAACCTCCCCGGCCTGAGAAGGGCACGGTCCAGGATGTCGATCCGGTTGGTCGCACCGATGATCTTCACATCGCCTCTCCGCTCAAACCCGTCCATGCCGGCCAGGAGCTGCATCAGGGTCCTCTGGACTTCCCGGTCCCCTGACGTGGTGGCCTCCGTCCGGGATGCACCCACGGCGTCGATCTCGTCGATGAAGATGATTGTCGGGGCTTTTTTCCGTGCAAGGTCGAAGAGTTCGCGGACAAGGCGGGCACCTTCACCGATGTATTTCTGCACGAGCTCGGATCCCACGACCCTGAGGAAATGGGCATTGGTCTCATGGGCTACTGCCCGTGCGAGGAGTGTCTTTCCGGTCCCCGGGGGCCCGTGCAGGAGCACGCCCTTGGGGGGCTCGATCCCGATCCGGTCGAAGAGTTCCGGTTTTTTCAGGGGGAGTTCCACGGCTTCCCTGATCTCGTTGATCTGGAGGTCGAGTCCGCCGATATCGGCATATCTCTCATCAGGGCTCTCCACCACTTCCATCCCGTAGATCTGGGCATCGTAGCTCTCCGGGAGCACATCGATGACCGCAAGGGACTGTTGGTTCAGGGTGCAGCGGACACCGGGTTTCAATTTTTCCGGGTCGATGCACATCGAGCTCCTCACCATGAACCTTGGCCCGGCACTGCTCCGCACCACGACCCTGCCGTTATCAAGGATATCGGTGACGGTGCCGATGACGAGCGGGGGGCTCCGGAGCTGCTCTATCTCGCTCTTCAGTTTCCTGACCTCACGCTCATACCGGATCTTCTGGGTCTCGATATAGCGCTTGTCAGATTCGACCTGGCGGATCTGCTCGCGCAATTCCAGGTTGCGGGTCTCCATGTTGGTGACCCGGTCCAGGAGACAGCGGTAGATCTCCTCGGGGTTCTGTGGTTCCTGGGGTTGGCGGGCGCTTTCCACCATTTCTGTGCCTCAAATAGGTATATAGGGAAAAATG
>CAYNXS010000086.1:0-6201 GCA_964401215.1 uncultured Methanolinea sp.
ACTTCAGTGATCGCAAGCTGGTACATCCAGTCAAGGAGCCGTGCGCACTCATCGATGTGACACTCCTGGTCGCAGCCGATGCAGGGGATCAGCTCCTCGCCCGCCATAATCAGCATCGGCTCGACAGGGCGGCGGCATGCCTTCAGGACAAAAGTCTTGATCCCATCCTTTCTGAACTCCACCCGTTCGATAAGGCCGTCGTCCAGGAGTTTCTTGACAAGCCTCGAGCACTTCCGGCTGTCGACCTCGAGGATCTTCCACAGGTCACTCTGGAGAACCCCCGCAGAATGGGACTGGATCACCTTGAGCGCGTCTTCCGGGTTCTGGGTCATGGCATGGAGTCTCAGATATTCGGCTGTATCGAGAGGATATTGTTCCCCCGAATCACCACAGTCCCGAGGCTGCGGCCCCGCTCGTTGTTGATATACTCGGAGGTGTCTTCCATGTGGATGTTTAAGTATTCATCCACTGCAACGAGGCGCCCCTGGAGCTTGCGCTGGTCGTCCTTGATTTCCACCGTGACTTTCGAATCTACCAGAGAAAAGACCTTCTTTATGGGTAATACGATACCGTTCACCATCTGCCTCTTATTGGGGGGCACCGGTATTTATTGGTTTTCAGCCATCACCGGGATTTCCTAAAAAAAGAGAGGGTTATTCTTTGATCGGTGCCCAGCGCCCTTTCATGGCTTTCTCGACAGCAGGAAGTGTCGTGTACTCCATCTCGGAGAGCGAGAGCCTGTGCGGCTCGAAGGGGCCGTGAGCCCGCAGGATGTCGGCGAGCTCGTTGCAGCGGGACCTGACCCTGTCATATGCGGGATCGTCGAACATGTCGGCCGGGCCGATCAGCTTCCCGTTGCAAACCTGGAACCCGAGGCAGATCACGCGGGGCGGACCGTCGAACCGGGTGCAGTTGGCATCGGGGAGTCCCACCGGCATGAAGGGGCCGTGGTGCGAACCTCTCATCCAGCCCGCGACGATGATGGGGATGGCGAACGGATCGATGATCTCCCCTACGGCAGGCAGGCCGCTCTGGCCGCGGACGATCATGACCGGGTCGTCTTTCCCGACGTATTTTCCCGCGATGAGGGAGAGCCGCTGCGTGCTCGTGGAGGCAGCGATCACCCCGTCCTTCCTCTTCACGTACTTTATCACGTAACGCGAGGGTGCCCCGATATACGCGAGCAGGCTGTAGCTCTCCTCCGGGGTCCGGAACTCGATCTTCCGCTTCTCTATCACGTCGTGGACCTCGAATATGAATCCTTCGTGCATCTGCGGATCAATCACGAGACCTGCGGTGTTGAACGGGTCGGCGAACATCTTGTAAAGGTAGAAATTCCAGGCCCCCGGCTCGGTCTTGTCTGCCATAAACAGAAGTACCGGGTCCGAACCACGCTCCTCGAACTCCATCTCCGCGACACCCGGCCCCATTCCCTTCACGTTCCCGGAGAAGGCGTCGGAGAGGAGGTCCTGGCCTGCGCCATAGAGCTTCATCTCCTTGGCAACCTTGGCACATTCCATAAAGACATTCCAGGAGAGGGCATGGATCTCGGGATCATCCTCCCCACGGGTATGGGTCATGATCAGCTCGAGGTCGTCACCGCAGTGGGTTACGAAAGAATCGATCAGGAGCTTTCCTTCCTGCTCTTTCAGCATCTTCGCAGCCTTTTCAAGGAGCAGCGGGTGGGTGCGGGAGTGTCCCGGGAAGCTGCCGATATCAGCTTTTATCAGGGAAATCGTGGTTTTGGGCATGTCAGTATCCTCAGGTCAATTCTTACATACTAATAGGTACAGGAGATAAAAAACTGTGGGTTTTTAAAAAAATGGGTAGCTTTGCGCCCTTTCATCCGGTATGCGGAGCATCGCCCGGAGAGCCTTCCCCTGCATTGCCGGGAATGGGAAGGTACGATACCTCGAGCACACCATTGTGATAGGTGATCTCCTCTGATCCTTCCTGCGCACGAGGGACCTGTGCACTGCTCTTGTAGTGCCGCTCCTGGTCACTTGCCCAGACAAAGACCCGGTCGTCCCGGAACAGCAGGTGGATGTGCTCCCTTGCAATCCCGGGCATCTCGGTGACGAGCACGATCCGGTCTCCCACACTGTGCACTTCGATCGCCGGTTCTGTTGCGTCACCGCGCCGTGTGATGTCCTGCCCGTTCGGCATGACAATCTGTATGCCGATGAAGATGGGGTGCGTATCTCCTTCCTGGATCGACTCCATGACGTGACGAAGGATCTCTTCCAGGGTTTTCGGGAGGTCTTCAGGTCTCTCTGTCATGCTTCCTTCTTAATCCCGCTCACGGGAGGGTAGAGGGGCCGGATCAGGCCCTGAGTTCCTCTTCCAGCCGGTGAGTCAGCCTCTTGATCTCGTTCCAGTCCTTGGTCCTCCTGAATGTCTGTTCCCTTAATGGTGCGGTCTCATATTCTTTATCCTTCCGGAGTTCCGCCTGTTTCAGGGCAGCGACCGCGTTCTCGAGCATGGTGCGCTGCTCCTGGTTGAACAGGAGATCCCATGCCTGCCGCTCGGCGTGTTCGAGGGACTCGCGGTCCATGGACCCTTTGACCTTCTTTGCCGCCTCGTCGAAATGCGCCTTCGTGATGCGCACATTGAGGACGGCATCGGACATCTCCTGCTCGCTCTTCCCCGCCATAACCTTGATGAATTCACGCATGGCACCGAGCTTTGCTTCCCGGACAAGCGCTTCGATGTCGGCACCGACGTAACCGTCCGTCGTCGCTACGAGGTCGTCGATCTTCACATCCCCGGTGAGGATGGCGTTCGCATCCTTCAGGTATACCTCGAATATCTTCTTCCTGCTCTCTGCATCAGGGGGAGGGACATAGATGTGCCGTTCCATCCTCCCGGGGCGCATCAGGGCGGGGTCCAGCATGTCCGGCCTGTTCGTGGCCCCGATCACGGTCACGTCCTTTAATTCCTCGAGTCCGTCGAGCTCGGTTAAGATCTGGCTCACCACGCTCTCGGTCACGTGGGAGGATCCCATGTAGGATCCACGTTTCGGCACGAGGGCATCAACCTCGTCGAAGAAGATGATGGCCGGCGATGCCTGCCGGGCTTTCCTGAATATCTCCCGGACGCCCTTTTCTGACTCCCCGACCCACTTCGAGAGGAGCTCGGGGCCTTTTACCGAGATGAAGTTGCATTCGCTCTCGTTTGCGACCGCTTTTGCGAGCATGGTCTTCCCGGTTCCCGGGGGCCCGAAGAGGAGAATTCCCTTGGGGGGTTTCGTCGCGAGTTTTGCAAAGACATGAGGATAACGGAGTGGCCATTCCACCGCCTCCCGGAGCTCCTCCTTGACGTCCTCGAGTCCCCCTACATCTTCCCAGGTGACGTCAGGGACCTCGACGAGCACCTCACGCATGGCGCTTGGCTCGACATGCTTCCTGGCCTCGTCGAAGTCTCCATTCGTGACTTTCAGCTGTTCGAGGAGCTCTGCAGGGATCTCCTTGTCAAGATCGAGCTTTGGCAGGATCTTGCGGAGGGCGTGCATGGCCGCCTCCTTCACAAGAAGCGCAATATCCGCTCCCACGAACCCGTGCGTGGTATCCGCATAGGTGTCCAGGTGGACATCCTCAGCGAGGGGGACGCCCCGTGAGTGCACCTGGAAGATCTCCATCCGGCCCTTCTTGTCCGGGATCCCGATCTCGATCTCCCGGTCGAAGCGGCCGCCCCTGCGGAGCGCGGGGTCGATGGCGTCAGGGATGTTCGTTGCGGCAATCACGACCACCTGCCCCCTGGCCTTCAGGCCGTCCATGAGCGAGAGGAGCTGGGCGACGACGCGGCGTTCCACCTCTCCCTTGGTGTCCTCTCGCTTGGGCGCGATCGAGTCGATCTCGTCGATGAAGATGATGGCAGGGGCGTTCTCCTGGGCCTCCTCGAATACTTCCCGGAGTTTACCCTCGCTCTCACCGTAGTACTTGCTCATGATCTCGGGGCCCGAGAGCGAGATGAAGTGGGCATCCACCTCGTTTGCGACGGCTTTTGCGATCAGGGTCTTTCCCGTCCCCGGCGGGCCGTAGAGGAGTACTCCCCTCGGGGGATCGATCCCCAGTCGCTCAAAGAGCTCGGGGTGGCGGAGCGGAAGCTCGATCATCTCCCTCACCATCTCGAGCTCCCGGGAGAGTCCGCCAATGTCCTCGTAATGGACATCCGCAGTCTCGCCCTTCTTCTTCTGCTCCGGTTCGTACGCCGTCTCCTTGAGCTCGATCTGGGTATCCTCGGTGACGATGGCCACACCCTTCGGGGTGACCTTTGAGATCACGAGCGTGAGCGGGTTGCCTATGACATCCACACGGACCGTCTGGCCCTCCATCACCGCACGGCCCCGGAGCATCCTTCCGAGGTACTGCTCCCCGCCGACAAGGCGGATCGGCTGGGTCGGGTGGATCACCACCTTCTTCGCGTACCCGACCTCGACCTTGCGAACCCGCACACGCTCGTCGACGCCTGTCCCTGCGTTGCTGCGCACGGTCCCGTCGATCCTGAGTATGGCCTGCCCCGTATCCTGGGTGAATCCCGGCCATACGATTGCGGTGGCCTTCTTCTTGCCCTGGATCTCGATGGCATCCCCGCTCACGATCCCGAGCACCCTCATCGCCTCGATGCTCAACCGGGCGATGCCCCGTCCGGCATCGTCCCTTGCCGCCTCTTTTACGATTACCTCAATGGAATCAGCAGTTGTCATTGGAATTGTTCTCCTTATGTTTACTAAAAGTAAGTGGCTCATTATATATAAAACTATTATTGATGGCCCGGGATTGGGATCCTGCGGAATGTTCTCCGTTTCGTGTTTACTGTAAGATAATCAAATTTTGAGCGCAAAGATCCATGGTGCAGGCTGTGTATTCCAGGAACACTGTCCGGACGGCTCCGGAAGTCCCGCGAGAGCACCACATGACCCGCAAAGGCAATGCATCTCCAGCACACACCTAACTACTATTGAGCCCTGACCGGACACGGTGAGAGGGAGGGATACAAAACGTGCTTGACCTGAAATTTCTGCGGGAGAACCCTGACGTCGTGAAAGAGGATCTCCGGAAACGGGGGGATGTGGAGAAGTGTGCCTGGGTTGACGACCTGCTCGGGAAGGACCGCCGATCCCGTGCGCTGAAGGTGCAGGCCGATGAACTGAGGAGGCGCCGGAACAGCATCGCCCGCGAGATCAACGAGGCGAGGAAATCTGGGGGGGATGTGAGCACCCTGAAAGAGGAGGCCTCCCTTTTGCCTGCGAGGATCCGGGAGATCGAGGTTGAACTTGAGGAGACTGCAACCAGCATCCGGGACTCCCTGATGCGCCTCCCGAACATCCTCCACGAGAGTGTCCCCATCGGAAAAGATGATACGGAGAACGTGGAACTCCGCCGGGTGGGAGAGCCAATAACTCCTTCCTTCCCGCTCGCAAACCACGGGCAGCTTGCCGTTGACCGGGGCTGGGCAGACTTCGAGAGGGCGGCACGGGCATCGGGTGCCGGGTTCTACTTCCTGAAGGGAAACCTCGTCCTCCTCGACCTTGCGCTCCAGAGGTTTGCCATCGACCGGCTGGCAGAGAAGGGGTATATCCCAATAATACCCCCTTACATGCTCAACCGGAAATCCTACGAGGGGGTCACAGATCTCTCTGATTTCGAGAAGGTGATGTACAAGATCGAGGATGACGATGCGTACCTGATTGCCACGAGCGAGCATCCCATCGGGGCGATGTACCAGGATGAGATCTTCGAGGAGCGGGACCTCCCCCTGAAGATGGCCGGGATATCCCCGTGCTTCCGGAGGGAGATTGGCTCGCACGGCCTCGATACCAAGGGTCTTTTCAGGGTTCACCAGTTCCACAAGGTGGAGCAGTTCGTCTTTTGCCAGCCGGAGGATTCCTGGACGATCCACGAGGAACTGCTGGCGAATGCCGAGGAGATCTATACACTCCTCGGGATCCCCTACCGGGTCGTGAATATCTGTACCGGGGATATCGGAACCGTCGCGGCCAAGAAATACGATATCGAGGCCTGGATGCCGCGTGAATCTGCGTATCGGGAAGTGGTGTCCTGCTCGAACTGCACCTCTTACCAGGCGGTCCGGGCAAATATCCGTGTTCGCGATGCACATGACTTCGAATCGAAGCGGTATGCCCACACCCTCAATTCGACCGCCGTGGCAACGTCGAGGACCATCCGCGCCATACTCGAA
>CAYNXS010000087.1:0-6119 GCA_964401215.1 uncultured Methanolinea sp.
GGTTTCATGAGATGAGGGGGAATTTCAATGGGTGTGGCGTTTTGAAAGGTGTGCCCGGATCCTTTCCACTCGATAAATCCGAGAGAATTCCCTGTGAACCGGGATGGACATGTCTGGATGAACCTGAATGAAGGATATTCCTGGACTTCATCAGACATGAAGCACACCTCCCTTTCACGCTGGATATCAACGTATTTCTCGATGTCCCTGACTCTGAAGATAAAGGTTTCAAGCCGGGTGTTAGGAAGGGCCTGTGTCTTTCCTGCCCGATTGAAAGGAATAAATGGATTTTCCGCCGAAATTCTGCTACGGAGAAGCAAATCCGGAGAATCACCGGTACCAAGTACATACGTGGAAAAGGCAGAATCGCTAAAATGTTCGTTGATCTGAAGGCCGGTGAATTCGAGGAGTTCCTTAACTGCAGGCTCGAGTCTCTCCGGCTCGGTGTTGATAATTACCGAGTCGAGGCCGCCAACCAGTCCTTCGAGCCCGGCACTCTCCCTTTCCTCCATCACGCGTGGAAGTTTCCATGCGAGATCGTCCTCCTGCCATTGCATGAAGCGATCGTCATAAACATCTGAAGGTTTTACTTTCATCTCCTGTCTCACCATTCTGCTGCTCTCCTGCCTGAAGAACAATGTGGAGAAAAGACAAGATATACATTCTGAACATGGTCAAAAATAGACGATCATGGATGCCGACCTGATAAAAGCAGGTAGAACCGGATCAGGGAAGAATTATCACATATATTTTTCCGGGTCACTGTCGAACTTTTTCTTGCATCCGGGAGCACAGAAATAATAGGTCTTTCCCTTATACTGGCTCGTAAACTTCGCGGTCTTTTCATCAACAGTCATGTTACAAATGGGATCGATCGCCATGGGGTCACACCCTGATCGATTGATATCGTTTTACGGGAGGTATATACCTTTTCAGTGAGAGAGAAAGTGCTACAACCGTCACCGAACTCAGTGCCATTGCAAGCGCGGCAAGTTCCGGGCGGAGCGTGTAGCCCCACACAGGATAGAGAACCCCTGCGGCAAGGGGAATCAGGGCTGCATTATATGCAAAAGCCCAGAAAATATTCTGTCGGATACGTGACATCACTTTTCTCGCAAGCTGGAGTGCAGCCACCGAATCAAGGAGATCGTCTCTGACAAGAACGATATCGCCGCTCTCGATGGCAACATCTGTCCCGCTGCCGATGGCGATACCAACATCCGCACTCGCAAGTGCGGGAGCGTCATTGATCCCATCACCGACAAAGGCCACAACATTCCCCGATTCCTGGAGTCTCCTGACCTCCTCCGATTTCTCCCCTGGCAGGACTTCTGCAATCACCCTTTCGATTCCCAGAATATTTCCTACTACCCTTGCAGTCCGCTGGTTATCTCCTGTAATCATGGCCACTTTCATTTCCATCTCTTTCAACGCGTCAATCGCAGCGGCGCTCATGGGTTTCAGCGTATCGGCAATCCCCATCATCCCTGCAAGTTCCCCTCCCACCGCAACAAGGACAACAGTTTTTCCATCCCCTTCCAGGTTCTGCATCGCAGATTCTGCATCGTGATGGATACGTATCCCCTGCTCATTGAGGAACGTGCGGTTCCCTATAAAGACGGCTTCTCCGAGAACCCTGGCCGAAACACCCTTTCCACCGTGAGTATCGAATCCTTCTGCTGAAGCAGCCACAACATCCTCATCCATCGCTTTCTTCACTACGGCAATGGCAAGGGGATGCTGGGAATTTTTCTCGACTGCTGCGGCAATGCCCAGTAGTGTTGGTGCCGGAATCCCGTATGGGATTACATCAGTGACCGCAGGTTCGCCTCTCGTGAGGGTTCCTGTCTTGTCAAACACCACCATATTGACTCTGTCAGCAACCTCCAGCGCTTCACCGTTCCGTATCAACACGCCGAGCTCTGCACCCCTCCCCACCCCAACCGTAACTGCAGTCGGGGTGGCGAGACCGAGAGCACAGGGGCAGGCAACAACAAGAATCGAGACAAAGGTGGTGAGTGCAAACAGGAGAGTTGATCCCAGAATAACGTACCAGACAAGGAATGAGAGTATGGCAAGAGAAAGGACAAGGGGAATAAAATAACTGACCGCAACATCGGCAATCCTCTGGACAGGTGGTTTTGAGCCCTGGGCATCCTCAACAAGGCGGATGATCTGTGCAAGAACGGTATCCTTCCCTACCTTCTCAGCCCTGAACGAGAGAACGCTGTTCGTGTTCAGGGTACCGGCAACTACCGCCGATTCATGTGCTTTGAGAACCGGTACCGGTTCGCCCGTGATCATAGATTCGTCAACGTAACTCTCCCCCTCGATTACCCTGCCATCAACCGCGATCTTCATTCCAGGCCTGACCCGGAGGATATCCCCGACGCGGACGTCCTCAATTGGGACCTCCCGCTCCTCATCTCCCACGACGAGAAGCGCAGTACGGGGACGCAGACCGACCAGGGCTTTAATAGCTGCAGAGGTTCGCCCTTTTGCCCTTGTCTCGAGGTATCTCCCCAGCATAAGGAATGCTGCCAGCATGATGGCGGTATCGTAGAACATGAACTCATGAGTGAGAATGATGCCGAGGGTCCCGAGCACGCTGGACACATAGGCAACTCCGGTTCCCATGGCATACATAACGTCCATGTTGAGTGTCCTGTTCTTCAGGGCCATCCGTGCAGCACGGAAAATGGGGTAGGTCACGTATATGAACACGGGAGTGGATACGACCAGCATCAGGAGAGACAGCGCATGCATGCTGATCGGGAGTGGGATATACATGAGGAGGAAGAGAGGGATACTCACGCCAAACCCGATCACGAACCGGCGGAATTTATCGTCGAGGTCATGCTGCCTGGCCTTCTCCTCTGCTTCAGTACTCAGCTGGTCAGCGAGTCCAAGGTACTGGTATCCCGCATCCTCGATCACCCTTCTCATATCATCGAGGGTGGAGAGTGAGGAATTGTAGGTTACATGTGCCTTCTCGGTTGCAAGGTTCACCTGTGCATCAAGCACTCCCGGAAGCCCTTTTAATGCGGTCTCGATAGTCTCGACGCAGGTTGCGCAGACCATCCCGCCCACCTTTATTGTAGCTTCCTCGTGGAGCACGTCATAGCCCGCTTCACGGATAGCGTGTTCCAGCTCGGAAAGTGTTGTGGTGCGTCCATCATACACGACATAGGCCGTATCGGTACTGAAGTTGACTTCTGCAGTGTCCGCTTTACCGGAAATTGCAAGGGATTTTTCAACATTCACTGCACAGGTGGCGCAATGCATTCCCGATATCTTCAGTTCCACACGTTTCTTTTCCGGTTCGTTCAAGAAATCACCTGGTTCCGGATGTTCTGCTCCCTCACCGTACTGGCATATATCAAGCCCCGGGGTTAATCAAACTAATTCCCTGGGAGAGTGTCCTGCCTTATAACAGCGAGAGAAAGATCCAGTACACCAGGCAGTTCACGATCGTTAAGGGTAGCCCCACCCTGAAGAAATCCCAGAATGTGAGGGTATACCCTCTCTTTTCAGCGTTCTGGATGATGATCACATTGCTCGCGGCACCAAGGATAGTGAGATTGCCTGCTATCGTGCTCCCTGCGGCGAGTGCCATTACTCCTTCAAGAGGCAGTGCCTGCTGTGCAATGAGGGGCTGGAACAGGGCTACGAACGGCACGTTCGAGATGAACTGGCTTACTATCACGCTCGCAGCGAGAATGAGCGGAACTGACTGGATGGCCGAAAAATCCAGCACCTCCTGGAAGAAACCGGTCAGGAACACGCTCTGCATCAGCACGAACATGGATACGAAGAACAGGAGGGTCGGCCAGTCAATACCTCTGAGTACCTCTACCCTCCCCCTGCTGAAAATGAGGATAGGTGCTGCCCCACCCAGTGCGATCAGGGCCAGGGGGATGAGATCCGGCCCGGTGATAACCCGCACGACGATGAGGATCAGGATGACTGCGAGGGAGATCCGGCAGAGATCGGCAAGCTTTTGGTCAGTGATCAGATCCTGCGGCATCTCGAACCTGCATTCTCCCTTCTCGACGGGATTGAGCCATTTGAGGAGGAGGAACGCGGCAAACAGGTTGATCAGAGTTGGAAGTCCCAGGTAGAGGAGAAATGAAAAAAATGGCTGGGTCAGCCCACTGTATGTTGCTATTAAGAGGTTCTGGGGGTTGCCTATCGGGCTCATCACGCTTCCGATGGTCACCGCAAAGCAGAGGGCGAGGAGGGATGTCTTCGGAGATATGCCGAAGCGGCATGCGTACGCTATTACCAGCGGGGTGCCGATGATAGCCAGGGTATCGTTCATGAGCAGAGCCGAGAGTAGGCCCATCCCAATAAGGACCAGGAGAATGAACTGGTCACGGGTACGTGCAAGCCGGAAGAGCCTGTCGGCAAGAGTCGGGAGATACCCGCTCCTGTCCATGGCCTCTCCTACTAAAAACATACCGAACAAAAAGAGCATCACATCCGGGTTGACTGATCTGAATGCATCAAGAGGCGTGATCTGCCCGAGGAGCAGCACTGCGCACGCTCCACCCAGCATCACCTGCCAGATGCGGAGGCGAAATCCTCCCACCTGACGAATGGCGATAAGAATGAAGACAATTGCGAGAATAATGACAGGGATGGGTAACTCGAACAGGGATAAGGCCAATCCTTGTCACCCGGGTTCATTCTTTTTCACCATCCAGTGCAGCAGGACTCCGTGGTCCATTCTCTCCACCGAGAAGAGAGTGAGAGAGGGGAAATATTGCTCCTTCACAAATCCTCGCCCGTCAGAAGGAGTTGGTGCCTCCTCGCCTCCGATTATTATGTTTCCTATGAATGTAATGAATTCATCAACAATCTCTCTCTCGAAGAATGACCCGATCAGCCTTCCCCCTCCCTCAACCATGAGACGCCTGACCCCCATGTCATAGAGACTTGAGAGGAGTGTTTCAAGGTCCACAGTACCACTTCCCGCCGGAATCACCCGAGCTACTGCAGACAGAGCCCGGCACCGTTCAGGATCAGCATCCTGGCAACAGGCGATAACCCTTGTCCCGGATCCCTTGCGGAGGATGGATGCATCCAGCGGGGTCCTCGCCTTGCAGTCCACAACTACCCGTATTGGATGGTCTTCCAGACCCCTCGCCCTCCTCGATGCGATGAGTTCCCCGGATTTTACCGTGAGAGAAGGGTCATCCGCAAGCACAGTCCCGATTCCCACCATTATCGCATCGCATCCTGCTTTCAGCGCATCAACCCTTTGAAAATCCTCTTTTCCGGATATCTTCACCTGTCGGCGTTCGCGGGTCGAGAGTTTTCCATCGGCACTCATCGCGAGGTTCACGATGACATGGGGTCGGGGCATATGGTTCAATGGTTGGCATTCGGGATATATTGAAGGTGACGATACCTATCACGGGTGAACATTTCCAGACAACCACCTGCATTTCTTTCGCGATCTTGCTTCGCTGCAAACCACGAGTCTGATGGATTTTTATAGGGCTGCAGCGGAGACGTGAATATGCACAATCCCACAATAAAATTACCGGGAAAACCCGCATTGCTTATCATTGATATGCAGAATGATTTTGTGAAACCCGGAGGCCCGCTGCTGGTGACCGGTGCCCAGGATATCATTCCTGCAATCGCAGATATCCTGACGACCTTCAGGAACGCACGACTCCCCATATTTCATATTTTGCGGGTTCATCGGTCTTCCGGTGTTGATGTCGAGATAACAAGGAGAGAGACTTTCAAAAAATCACCCTTTGCGGTTGAGGGGACGCGTGGAGCAGCGGTGATCCAGGAACTTGCGCCTGAAGGTGGGGAGTTTTTTGTTAAAAAGACCCGGATGAGTGCATTTTTCAATACAGACCTTGACCTGATGCTCAGGAGGCTGGGGGTCGGTTCACTCTTTATCACAGGAATCCAGACTCCGAACTGCGTAAGGGCGACGGTCTTTGATGCCATGGCATATAATTACCCTGTCTTCCTGATCAGGGACGCAGTTGCAGCAAAAAGCAGGGAAATCCATCAGGCAAATATCATCGATATGCAGAACATCGGTATTCGCATTGTGGATACAAAGGATGTGCGAGCCCTGCTGCGATAAGGAT
>CAYNXS010000088.1:0-6107 GCA_964401215.1 uncultured Methanolinea sp.
GAAAAATGTTGCGGTGTATGGGAAAATTATGAGAAAAGCGGGAACACGCGAATTCCCAGAAATGCGACCAGGATCATTCCGGTAACGACACAGACAACTTTGTCCAGAAGGTGCATATGCTCTTCCCTGAAAGGTGTCCGCTTCCGGGTCCGGTATCCCCGCATATCGATGGTCAGGCCCAGCACCGTGGTCCGTGCAAGGGCATTTGATACCAGGGGAACCATCACAGGAGCCACGCTCTTGATGCGGCCGACGAATCCGGATCCCGGAGCATATCCGCGGGCGAGCTGTGCTTCATGTATCTTGGTCGCCTCAATCTGTAACGTCGGGATGAACCGGAGCGCAATGAGGAACATCAGGTTGTAATCAATAGGGATCCCCATCTTCTCAAGGGTGTTCACGAGATCACGTGGCTGCGTGGTGATCACGAAGATCTGGAATGAAATGATGAGGATGGCAAACCTGAGCGTGAGGAGGACTCCCGCATACAGTGCCCCGGTGGTCACTGGTAACAATCCTCCCGGAACCAGATACCCCAGAACCTCCCCGTTGGGCATGGTGATGAGCGTGATGAGAATGAAGATCACACTCATTGCAAGGATGAGCGCCATCTGCTGGAGGACTTCCCGGAGTACACGGCCAATGAACGCCAGAAAGAGGACAGCAATGAGGATCACACAGAGCACAGGGATTTCCAGCGTCAGGAGTGCGATTACTCCGATCACAAGCACAAGAAAGATCTTGGTGCCGGGGTGCAACCGGTGAAAGAAGGCGTCCTTGTGGATGTACTGGAGTATTTCCCTCATCCTTCATCCCTCCCTGCGGATATCCGATTGAATCCTGCCGGAGTCGATCGTGATGATCCGTTCGGTGCATTCCTCGGCTATCTGGCGGCTGTGGGTGACCATCACGATAGATCGGCCTTCCTGCTGGAGATGCTTTAAGATCCCCATAATCTCCCTTGCTTCCCTCCCGTCGAGCCCTGTGGTGGGTTCATCAAGTATGATGACCTTTGGACGCATCGCGAGCACGCATGCGATCGCGAGTTTCTGGCGTTCTCCCCGTGAGAGCCACCTTGGATAAAGATCCCGTGTATGCGTAAGACCGGTTGCAGCGAGGACTTTCTCGAGGACCATATCGGGTTCGGGAATCCCAAGGTTCCTGATGCCGAACATAATCTCTTCCGCCACCGTGTCTGCAAAGAACATGTGGTCCGGGTTCTGGAAGACAAGGCCGACGGAATGCGCGAGATCTGAGACCGGAGCAACCCCCGCGTCCTTCCCGTCAACCATGACCGTCCCTCCCGAGGGGCGCAGGAGCCCGATCAGGTGCTTTATGAGGGTGGTCTTCCCCGACCCGTTCTCTCCCACAATGGCGACGAATTCACCTGGGAAAATATCAAGGCTGACACCCCTTAGGGCCTGCACTTCGCCGTAAGCGTGCTCGAGATCCTTTACCGTTACCAGAGGTTTTTGTTCAGCGGATGGGGAATAGGAAGAACCATCTCGAATTCCGGAATAATCGGGGAAAATTACCCCTTTCACGAATTCATCAGAGATGATATCACCGGGTTTCCCAAGGGCGTGGATCCTTCCGGCATCCATGACGATCATCTGGTCTATAAGGTCACGGAATTTTGTAAATTTGTGCTCGGTGAGGACAATCGTCTTGCCGCCGGCCTTGAGATCCTTTAACACCGAAATGATACTCTCCGTTCCGCGTTCGTCAAGCTCAGCGGTGGGTTCATCGAGGATCACGATATCGGTGCCGAGTGCGAGCGTAGTGGCAAGCACAAGTCGCTGTTTCTGCCCTCCAGAAAGTGCATGCGGGGCACGGTCCTTGAGTGCAGCAAGCTGGGTGACTTCCATGATCGCGGAGAGCCGGGACTCGATCTCCTCTACATGAAGCCCCCGCCGTTCGAGTGCAGAGAGGATTTCCTCCTCAACTGAGGTGAAAATCAGCTGGGCTTCCGGGTCATCAAATACCATTCCAACGTGGCCGGAAATCTCTGAAAGGCTTGAAAATTCTTTCACATCCCTGCCAAGGATCGTGATCCTCCCGCCCTTCTCTCCGCCGAATTCATGCTCGAGGATACCGGCTGCCGCCATGCACAGGGTTGTCTTCCCGGCACCTGATGGGCCGGTGATGAACAGGCATTCCCCCGGTTCGATGTTCACAGACACACCTGAAATTGCCTGCCTTTCCCCACGCGGGTAGGTATAACTGACTTCCTCGAGCGTGATCATCTATTATCCCCTGTTCAGGACACGATTTGCAGGGAAGAAGAGGATCTGGACGATAATCGCATTGAATACCGCAGTGATGACAACGATGGGCACAAAGACAGTCATGTACCCCATCATTGTCGTCTTCATCGCTGCAAAACCGAACGAGACAGCCACGAGGGATACTGCCACCCAGGAAAATCCGCTTACGAGGGTTGTGATAAAGGTGGTGACTGCAGGGCCTGCGATCTTGTCTTTAAGCATGGCATACAGGCCAAAACAGGCAAGAGCACCGAGCGGTTCGCTGATAAGGTTGCCGGGTGGGAACATGGAGCTCGATATCATCATCGACAGGATACCTGCAACAATACCAATTCCGAGCGCTTCGACGATTTTTGGCTTTACAAGGATGATCGCCAGGCAGTAGAAGGCTATGATCATGTTCGGAGTCAGCGGGGTGTGCAGCATGGCCAGGAAATAACGCAGGATGGCGCCTATGGCCAGCATTATGCCAACAATGGCAATGTCTTTTGATTTCATACTTACATCACGTCTGGTAGAAGATTGTTATTCGAAAGGCAGGTCAGGAGGCTCATGGGAGCCGGTGCGATTTCAGGTCAGGGGATAACTACGCCAGGGTGCCAGTACAGGGAAGAATACCGATGATTTCTGCATTTTTCTTGGGATCTGGTATCCGGTATCAGAACAGCTCATACCTGATTTATGCACCTATGTACTTTGATGTATAAAATTGTACACTCATGTATAAAAAGAATGCTGAATGAGGTTCAGGTCAGATCAGACAAGCATTCATTAACCAGATTGGGCAGATTGTAGTCCATGGATACGACGTCTCTCCAATATACCTCTCTGGTACTCCTCGCACTCATCGTTGTATGCGGCCAGGTATCGGCACATCCTCCATCGGACATGTACATTATCGTCGATCCCGATTCGAATAGCATCCTCGTAACCCTTACTCACCGTGTAAGCGATCTCTCATCTCATTATGTCAGCGAGATCGAGCTCCGGAAAAATGGGGAGATCGTAGAGGCATTACACTATACCTCTCAACCATCACCTGATTCATTCACGTATCGTTATCAACTGCCACTTGATGCCATAGATTCAGTCACGGTCATCGCACGCTGTAATATTGGTGGGGAAATTACCAGGGAATACCGGAATCCCGGCAGGACCGATCCGGATATACCCGCACCTGTCACTCCTCCCGCTTCGTGGTATTCCTCGCTCCTGCCCATCCACGCTGCACTTATGGTGACTGCTTTTTTCTGTTTTCTCGTATCGGCTCTCCTTCCCATCCTCGGAACCCGGCTGAAGGGGTGGTATCGCCTCCACACGTGGATATCAGGTGCGGGTGCTGTCATGATGATTTTCGCACTGGGGATATCGTATGCCATGGTCTCGCTTTCCGGAGGCCCCAATTTCAGGGTACCGCATGCATACCTTGGCATGATCATACTCGCGGTGCTCCTGCTGGTCCTGGGTCTTGCGTTCATCAGGAAATCTGTGAAAAGTGATCAAAAAAAGCAGGTCAGGGCAATCCACCTGTGGCTTGGCCGCCTGCTTGTCATCCTCATGGCGCTCAATATCCTTGCGGGTCTCAATACTGCAGGCCTGCTCTGATCTTTCACCCAATTTCTCTTTGAATTCCTGAAACCCCTGCCTCTGATGGGACTCTATCCCGGACAGGATGCACCATTCCAGGGGAGATGAACTCCTCTGGAATATATCATCAGTACTGAATAATGCTCTATCGCGACCACAGAAGACCGGCTTTCCGGTTCGTATATGAGAATCGCAAACAATAATTTTGTAACAGGGGAATTATTGTGAAATGAGCAACGGTCCCAAAAATCCCAATCATCCCCCATTTTTCCTCATGATCCTGTCAATTTCGCTTGCCATATTCATGTCGTCACTTGATGGAACCATCGTCAATATCGCACTCCCGACCATATCAGAGGTGTTCTCCATCTCCTCGAGCACCGTGAGCTGGGTTGCAACCGCGTACCTGCTCGTCATGGCGGGGTGCGTCCTGATCTTCGGGAAGGTGTCGGATATTATCGGGTTCAAGAGAGTGTTCCTGTCCGGATTCATCATCTTCACTCTCGGTTCTCTTGCATGCGGCCTGCTCCCAGACATGTTCAATTCGTTCCCGCTTCTTGTCGTATCCCGTATCTTCCAGGGTATAGGGGGCGCCATGATCACCGCGATTGCTCCGGCAATGGTGACAGCCTATATCCCGATGAATATGAGAGGGAAAGCCATGGGTGTGATCATGACCCTTGCAGCACTCGGTACAGCGATCGGTCCGACAATCGGGGGTCTGCTGACCCAGTTTGCATCCTGGCACTGGATCTTCTTCATCAACGTACCGATAGGAATCCTTGCGGTGTTGCTTGGTGCACGGGTGATCCCCGCAACAAAAGGTTCCGGGACGCTGACCGGGTTTGACAGGTCAGGGGCAGCCTCCATCTTTCTCGGTCTTGCCACCCTCCTCTTCGCGGTGACGGAGGGGTATTCCTTCGGGTGGACGTCGCCAGTCATTCTCGGCATGCTCACCATATCTGCGGTTGCCATCGGATTTTTTCTCTGGCATGAAATTCACGTTACAAACCCCATCCTCGAGATCAGGCTGTTCATGCGACGCAACTTTCTCCTGACCAACCTGGCCCTTGTGCTGGTGTTCTTAAGCTTCTCGGGGATCAACTATCTCATCCCGTTCTACCTGGAGTATGTGCAGGGGTATCCGACGTCGACTGCAGGACTCGTGCTGACCTCTCTCTCGGTCGCCATGATGGTGAGTGGCATTCTCTCCGGGTTGCTGTTCAACAGGGTAGGTGCAAGGACGCTCTGCATCTCTGCAGCGGTTATCCTCCTCGCAGGGTATTTCCTGATGTGGCACCTGCATGTTGACTCAACGATTGGATACATACTAACTTGCCTGTCAACGATTGGGTTTGGGATGGGGCTCCTGATCACACCAGTATCCAACATGATACTCAACTCGGTCGCAAAGAGTTACCAGGGGATGGTCTCAAGCCTCACGAGCCTCGAGAGGTTTGCCCCGATGACCATTGGAATAGCCCTCTTCAACCTGGTATTCCTTGAGGGAGTCCAGGCGATTGCAGGGCATCGCGGTGTGACCGGGACAGCACCGGTACATCTCAAGCTGCAGGTCCTTGCGGCCGGTTTTGACCTCGCGTTCTTTGTCTCATTCCTCATCGGAATTCTGGTAGTGATCCTTGCGGTTATTGCACGCGAAGAGATCCATCCGGATAACATTTCCCGTGAGAAAGAGGAACCCGTTATGGGGAGTATATGAGAGCCGAAATGAGGAAATCTCCCATCAGGGTTCTCCATGAGGTTCAGTAGCCCGGGGTGAAATGAGTGGGTGGTGCATGAAGGACATACATCACGGTTCCTTCCTCAATACCCTCCCCCTCTTCATTCATACCCCCGGGAACAAACCCTGCCTTCACAAGCACCCTCACAGATGCTTTCAGGTCGGGGTTAGTGGTGGCGATGATCCTGCGAATCGCAGGCCATGAGAAGATATGTGGGATGAGGGCAAGGATAGCTTCTGTTGCATATCCCCTGTTCTGGAACTCTTCCAGAACCGAATATCCGATCATCACCGCATCAGGTAACCACGAACATGATGCGGTCCCGCCGCTCCCAATCAGCGTCCGGCTCTGTCGGACAGGGTCTTTGAGAACCCAGTACCAGGAGCAGAAATGCGGATCGGAGCCTTCAGAGAGTATCCGGAGAAACTCCTGCCGTGTCTCCTCGTCGAGAAGCGGCGGAGGCCACGATTGCGGGACTCTCGCATCCAGCATTCTGCCGAACAGGGCCCGG
>CAYNXS010000089.1:0-6014 GCA_964401215.1 uncultured Methanolinea sp.
TTCCTCCATGGAAAACACCGCAGTGCCCGGACAGGCGAGATTGCGGCACATTTTGGAGTCGATCCATCTACCGTCACCAAGGCTGTCGATGAACTTGCAAGGTGCGGCCTCGTCTTTCACCAGCCATACCTTGGTGTGACACTCACCGACGAAGGGAGTGAGTGCGCGGAGTTCCTGGTCAGGCGCCACCGGATCCTGGGCCTCATCCTCACCCATTACGGCCTTTCGGGAGAGGAGGCATGCAGGGAGGCGGAGCGGTTTGAGTCATATGTCTCGAGGGATGCAATCAACAGGATGTGTCATTCACTCGGGCATCCTACCAGGGGGATATGCGGGGCAATCAGCCACGAATCCGGCTGTTGCGGGGATGAACACGGGGACGAAAATGTTTGAAAGGGTACCAAAATGCCTCAAAGAGCCCGGTTGAAGCGAAGGGTATGGGGCATGCCCGGCGTCCTTTTCTGCATGCTTATACTCGTGGGGGCGTGTGTGATGGGATGCATACACCATGCCTCGCAGAATGACTCACAACTCCAGGTAGCAGTGACAGTCCTTCCCCAGGCGGAAATTGCCAGGGAAATCGGCGGCGAGAGGGTGTGCGTGACCGTGGTGGTACCACCAGGAGTAGAGCCCCATACCTATGAACCTTCAACAGGCCAGCTGTTCGAGATCTCCGGGTCTGATATCTATTTCAGGATCGGGCCGGGGCTTCTCCCGATCGAGGACAACCTGGTGGAAAGGGTGCGGGAACTGAACCCGAAAATCCTGATTGTCGACACTTCTGCAGGAGTTCCCCTGATCCATGGGGGTGATCCTGGAGCTGAAAATGCCAGTATGGATCCCGATCACCACGGGACTGATCCCCATATCTGGCTTGCGCCATCAAACCTCCGGATTATGGCTACGAATATCGAGGCAGGTCTCTCAGAGGCTGATCCATCCCACCGCAAAGAGTATGCCGCCGGGAGGGAATCTTACCTCGCGAAGGTGGATACCACTGATACGGATATTAGGGGAATCCTTTCAGGCATGGACGGGCGTTCGTTTATCGTGTTCCACCCTGCATGGGGTTACTTTGCCCGTGAGTACGACCTCGATCAGGTTGCAGTAGAGGCTGGGGGTACGGAGCCTGGAATAAGGCATATCGAGACGCTGGTAGAGTTCGCCAGGGCGAAGGGTATAGAGGTTGTCTTTGCCGATCCGCAGCACTCTCTCAGGGAGAGCGGGGTGATCGCGGGGGAGATCAATGGTACGGTTGTGCGTTTAGATCCCCTTGCACCTGATGTTCTTGACAACCTCAAGCGTGTAGCCGCTGAAATTGCCAGGAGCTACCGGGACGCTTCCCCCGGGGGCGCACCATGATCCCGGCCGTTGACGTAAGGGAGGTATCGTACAGACAGAATGGTAATCTCATCCTTGACCGGGTATCCCTCACTGTGCAGCAGGGAGACATGTATGCAATTATCGGGCCAAACGGGGGGGGAAAGACCACGCTTCTCAAGATCATACTCGGCCTGCTTTCTGCGACTAAGGGAGAGGTCAGGATCTTCGATAATCCCCCCGGTATAGGGCGATGCCAGGCAGGGTATGTACCCCAGTTCAGGACATTTGATTTCCGGTATCCCATCACCGTCAGGGAGATGGTCCTTTCGGGCCGGCTCTCCCATCTCCGCGGGGCGACAAGAAGGTACCGGACTGAGGACTGCGAGGTGACAGACGAGGTTCTGGGGCAACTCGATCTCTCGCGGCTCTCTGAACGTTCCCTCTCGAACCTGTCCGGTGGAGAGCAGCAGCGGGTCATCCTTGCCAGGGCACTCGTGGGAAGGCCCAGGCTCCTCGTCCTCGATGAGCCGACGGTATACGTCGACACTCCCTCTGAGGTCCAGTTCTTCGACATCCTCCAGGAGCTGAAACGATCGATGACCATTCTGCTGGTGAGCCATGATATCGGGGTGATATCGACGCACGTAACAAGGGTCGCGTGCCTGAACCAGACGCTTCACACCCATGACACGAATGAGATCACCGAGGACATGATCGCTGCCACCTACCGTTGCCCTGTGGATCTCATCGCCCATGGACTGCCCCACCGTGTTCTTAAGGAGCATCAGGGAAGGGTGAGACCATGATGGAAGCCGGGATCCTGGGATACAGTTTCTTCCAGAACGCCCTTATGGCAGCGGTGTTCGCGAGTATCGTATGCGGGATCATCGGGAGTTATGTCGTCGTGAAGCAGATGGTCTCTATATCCGGGGGGATATCCCATGCGGCCTTTGGGGGTGTGGGACTTGGCTACCTTGGGGGAGTGAATCCCATCACGGGAGCATTCGCATTCACGATCCTTGTTGCCCTCGGTATAGGGATCCTGAAGGAGAAGACATCCCAGAACCTTGATACCCTTGTGGGGGCGGTCTGGGCTGCAGGGATGGCGATCGGGATTGTCTGCATCAGCCTGGTACCGGGGTACGCTCCTGATCTCTTCGGATACCTCTTCGGGAATATCCTCCTCGTACCCGCCTCGGATCTCTACCTGATGGGCGGCCTTTCTCTGTTCATCGTTGCGGTTGTGGCTCTGCTCTTTACCCAGTTGCAGGCGGTCACATTCGATGAGGAATATGCACGGGTGATGAACCTCCCTGTAACCCTCCTCTCTCTCGTGCTCCTCATCCTCATCGCAGTCACCGTTGTGATGCTGATACGGGTTGTCGGGATTATCCTCGTGATTGCGCTTCTCACGCTCCCTGCAGCGACAGCCCGGAAATTCACCACACGGCTCCTCTCAATGATGGTGGTCTCGGTCCTGCTCGGGCTGGTATTTTCGACAGGAGGCCTCTGGCTCTCGTATCTCCTCGATATCCCATCAGGTGCGACGATAATACTCCTGGCGACTATCGGATTCGCAGTCTCACTCATTATTCCGCGGCCAGGAATCTCGAAATAACGCGGGGCAGCTGAAGTGCTATGACATCCTGTTAATCACGTCATCAGCAGAGATACCACATGTTTTTTTAGGGAGTGTTATTGGGGCACTGCGGGCATGACACCCCTGCACGTGCAGCGACCTATGGTCGCGGCAACAAGGAGCGCAGATGCGGCGATTGCGGCAAAGGCTGCAGGAAATCCCGCCACTTCCGCGATAAGTCCGGCAAAGAATGGAAGAAGCGTCATACCGCCGTAACTTGCCGTGTTGAAGAGGCCCATCAACACTCCCTGGCGGGCACTGATGCCCGCAAGATATGAAAGCTGGGCGATCATCACCATCCCGGCCATCCACCCGATGATCAAGAAGCCCCAGACTGAGAAGAATGTGACGACCACACCGGCAGCCATGGCTACTGCGGCTGCCCTGATCGTCGGGACGGGAGGGAGTTTCGCATGCGATGTGACCAGCACCGCGGCAATAGTCGCGATATTCATCATTGCAATCTCCTGCGACACGATATCCGGGGGCAGATTGGTATACTCAGGGTGGAGTGCGGTAAGGGCTCCAGTAATCCCGATGATCACCACCGCTGATACCCAGAGCCAGAAACTTGAAGAAAATGCTGATTTCAGACGGGAGAGCGTATCTTTCGCGGTCTCAGGGGGAATTCCGGGACGTCCGGGGGTCACCATTGACATCCCTGCCGAGAGTGCCAGGGCGATGAACGATGTAGCGGAAAAGAGCACGATCCCCGAGTATGGACCAATCCATCGCGTGACCAGCCAGCCAGTTCCAAGAAGACCCACGAGAAGGCCGAGGTTCATCAAGGCCATGAAATACCCGCTCAGCCGCTCGTGTTCCTCCATTGAATTCAGGAGGGAGAGTGATGCAGGAACAAAGAGGCCTGCACCAACCCCTTCAACGACCCTTACCGCGAGAATGAACGCTGATGATGAAGGCAATGAAAGGAGGACGCCGCTGATGCAGGTGAGGAGAAGTCCGGCCCTGATAAGGGGAACCTCCCCGATCCGGTCAGCGAGGTATCCTGCAGGGAGGACCAGGAGAAATGCGCCGAGAAAATATGCAGCATAGATCGCTCCCTGCAACGCGGTCCCCTGTGCAAGAGAGGGGAGTACCGGGACGATGGCGTTCGAGAGCGCCATGATCACGAAGACCCCTGCAAACAGGGGGAGGCGTGTTCTCATACCATCCGGTAGGTCTCCAGGTTCATCGGGGAATGGGTCTCGATATGGTAACGCTTGTACAGGGAACTTGCAAGATCGATGGTGTTATTCTCATCGCCATGGATGGTGAATATCTTCTCGGGCCTCGGCTGGATGTGGCCGATGTAGTTCATCAGCTGCTTCCTGTCAGAATGGCCGGAGAACCCGTCGACAGTCACTATCTCAAGGTTGATCACGATCGTCCCCTTCCGGCCGATGGGCACTTCCCTCCAGCCCTTCTGGATCCGCCGCCCGAGCGTTCCTTCTGCCTGGTAACCGACGAATACAAGGGCGTTCCGCTCATCGGACGCAAGGTTGCTTAAGTATTCCATGACCGGCCCGCCGTTCATCATACCGCTCGTGGTGATGATGACGCAGGGATCACCATTGATTACCTTCTCCCTGAGATCGGGGGAGTCAACCTGGACGAAGCATTCTGCGAGGAAGGGATTGAGTCCCTCCTTGAATATCTGGGTGCGGAGATCGCTGTTTAAGTATTCAGGGTAGGTGGTGTGGATGGCTGTCGCCTCCCTGATCATCCCGTCAAGGTAAATCTTTACCCGCGGGATCTTCTCCTTACGCATCGCCTCCTCGAGAGCGAGCATGACCTCCTGTGACCGGCCGACGGCAAATGCGGGGATGATGATCTTCCCGCCACGGTTGATGATGGCATTCACTGTCTCGTACAGTTTCTCCTCAGCTTCGCCTCTCGTCGGCTGGATATCCCCGCCCCCTCCGTAGGTACTCTCCATAAAGAGAGCCTCGAGCCGGGGGAACGAATTGGTTGCCGGGTTGAAGAGGCGGCTCTTGCTGTAGTTGAAATCCCCGGTAAAGGCGATGTTGTAGAGCCCGTCACCGATATGGAAGTGGGCGATGGCCGAACCCAGGATGTGCCCTGCGTTGTGGAATGTGAGCTTGATGTCAGGGGCAATGTCCGTGACGCTTCCGTAGTTGAGGGTGATCGAGTGCTTGATATAATTCTTGACCTCGTTCGAGCTGTAGGGTATTTTCCTGTCCTCCTTGCTGACCACGTCGAGGTAGTCGAGCTGGAGCATCGCCGCAAGATCGCGGGTTGGCGGGGTGCTGTAGACGGGCCCATCATAGCCGTACTTGTAGAGCAGGGGCACAAGTGCACAGTGATCGAGGTGTGCATGAGTGAGAACCACCGCATCCAGCTGGCTGAGCGGGTTGATCTCGGGGACATACAGATACGGGGTTCCGGCATTATTGTCAGGCTTCTCACCGCAATCGATCAGGATCCTTGATTCGGGGGTTGAAACGAGGAACGCTGCTCTTCCTACCTCGCGGCAGCACCCGAGCATGGTGACCCTGACCCACTGGTCGCGTGCGATGATATCCCTGTGTATCCTCCTCCCGATGGTCCGTAAGAATTCTTTACGCTCCTCGTTCACGGATCGTAAGTACTGGCGGATCTGCTTGACGGTCACGCTCTCTATCGGGGGAGTTCTGACCACCTTGGGAGTCCATCCGATGTGCTTCGTGATCTCCCGCAGGGTTGCACCGTTTTTCCCGATCACCACGCCCGGTTTCTCGGCCTCGATAAGCACCTCGCCGGTATCTGCATCAAAATAAATATCGGTAATACCGGCATTTTCTGCAACCACGGCACGAATATCCAGGATTGCCTTATCTGGGTCCTCCAGCACGTTCGGCCGGACAACGATCCGCTTCCTCAAGTCCCTTGCAAGGATCTTGATAAGGTCAGCCTGGTCTGCAAATGTCTTGGGATCATCGGTATAGATGACCAGTTCAGGCCCCTCAAACTCGACATCCGAGACGGAAATGCCCTTCGGGACCTTCTCATTGATCTTGTTCTTGAGCTCTTTGAGCCTCTCTTCAATAAGCAT
>CAYNXS010000090.1:0-3800 GCA_964401215.1 uncultured Methanolinea sp.
TCCTGTTGCCGTTACCGGCACCTTGATTTAATTTTACTCATATGAGTAATTAAACAGCACAAGCCAGACGGATTGGTTGAGAAACATGCCAGAATTGAACGGAAGAGGTCAGGGCAGATGGGATCCACGTCGAGTGCGGCACCGGGGCTGGAATGCAGGATGCCAAACACCGCACCCATCAGATGTCAGGTGGGAGGGAACTCATGCCCGGGAACTCCCCCGAGGGGTTTCGGCAGATGGGATCGAAGATGTCCAATCCTTCCCTGTGCCTCCAGTGAGGTTCGGCCATGCAGGGGAACATGCCCTGATACAATGTTTCAGGAAACGCGTGAGACTGGGTCATTGACGCTCCTGCCGGGGAGAGAGGTATGACAGCCACTATGAAGAATGCCAGGATTGAATCGCCTGGGGGCTCCGGGTTCAGCGACCTCGAGGCATCTGATGAACAGAGAAGAACAGTCACTTCTATACCATTAAGGACAGCACTTCAAATCGCCAAAGAACGGCAGCGGTCAAAATCCTCGCGGAGAAAAATCTTCCGGGAGGAGCCGGAACGGTACCTCGATATCGTGAACCTGATGAGAAGTGTTGGCAGAGAAGAGGGGTAACGACGGATGTCTTTTGAATGAAACACTTCCTTGTCCATCAGGATTGTGCATCTCACCAAGACTCCAACACGGGTATGAGAATACCTAATTACAACCCGGGTAGTATAGTAAATTCAGCATCATGAACCAGGAGCCTGTGGAGCCGGATACAAGGAGACGCCGGGGAAGGCCCAGGAGGCCCCGATCAATCGATGATACCGTATCGTCCCGGTGTTATTCCCCCCAATGCTGTCCCCATGACGAAGAAGTCGTTATCACCCTTCTTCCTGAAGAGGTGGAGTTGCTCCGCCTCATTGATCTCGAGGGGCTGGAGCAGGAAGAGGCAGCAGCGGTCCTCGGCGTATCACGTCGCACCGTGTGGCGTGACCTGCATACCGCAAGGAAAAAGGTTGCCGATGCACTGACAAGTGGGAAGACCATCCAAATGGGAGGATGCCCGAGGGCGGTGAAGGGACTCTGTCCCCGGAAATGCCCAAGATTTCCCCATCCTTTCCAGAACGAAGAATAACATATCCCCTGCCTGCCGATCCGTGCTCTTCACGCGGCTCACCTGTTTGGGAGATTCACGCTGCCTTTGACAATATCAGTATGTTTATCTTATTCTACTCATATGAGAAATAATGTGAAACCCGGAATGGCTGGGAGAATCCCCCCTCCATGCATTCCGGTCACCAGTGTCACAGAGAACCATGAACCATGAGGATATCATGAAATCCCCCTTTATCACCGTTCGTGACCTTTCCATGTCCTATTCGGGTAAAAAAGTCCTGGATACCCTGAACTTCACGATTCCAGAGGGTGAGATCCTGGGAATCATTGGAAGGAGCGGGGCAGGAAAGAGCGTATTGATGCACCTGCTTCGAGGAATTGAGGATCCCCCCACAGGAGGGTGTATCCTCTACCACCTGTCCTCGTGCCCGGGATGCGGATACATGGGTCCACAGAGCCTTTCCGGGACTCCTTGCCCGGAGTGCAGGCTCCCCATGGAATCCCTTGATGTGGACCTGTGGGATCCGAAGAATGAATCGCTGAAGAGCCGGATCATGCGCCTGACCGCCATCATGTTCCAGCGCACCTTCGCACTCTATGGTGATGACCGGGTTATTGAGAATGTGATGCGTGCTCTTGACGATGTGGGGTATCCGCATGACGGAGCAGTCAGCCGGGCTGCTGACCTTCTTGACCAGGTCCGCCTCTCACACCGGATGATGCACATCGCCCGGGATCTCTCGGGCGGCGAGAAACAGCGGGTGGTGCTAGCACGACAGCTTGCGAAGGAACCGTGCCTCCTTTTTGCCGATGAGCCAACCGGGACCCTTGACCCGGACACCGCGCGCATTGTACACACGACGCTTCTCTCTTCTTCTGAAGCAAGGAGGATGGGGATAGTCGTGACGTCCCATTTCTCGCAGGTGATTGAGGACATGGCGACAAGGGCAATGCTCCTCGAAGAGGGTAGAATTGAGAAGATTGGCTCTCCAAAAGAAGTAATCGCCCATTTCCTTCGCGGAATGGAGGGGGAAGAAGTCCGCGAGACCACGGATCGGGGGGAGGAGATCCTCATCTCCCGTGATATTGCAAAACGCTACATGTCCCCTGACAGGGGCTTGATCAGGGCTGTGAATGGGGTGTCCTTCGAGGTTCACCGCCGTGAAATATTCGGTCTCATCGGGAGGAGCGGGGCAGGGAAGACTACCCTCTCCAGGATCATCGCCGGGATCATAGAGCCGACCGGCGGTGAGATGGACTTTCGTATCGGGGACGAATGGGTTGACATGACAAAACCCGGGATCGACCAGAGGGGACGCGCAAAAAGTTACATCGGCCTCCTGCACCAGGAATACGATCTCTATCCTCACAGGACCGTCCTCGACAACCTTACCGATGCGATTGGCCTCGAATTTCCGAAGGAACTCGCGGTGCGAAAAGCCCTCATCACTCTCACAATGGCGGGCTTCCCTTCAGACACCAGTCGTGATGTCCTCATGAAATATCCCGACCAGCTTTCCGAGGGGGAGCGTCACAGGGTGGCGCTCGCCCAGGTCCTGATACGCGAACCCAGTCTCGTTATCCTTGATGAGCCCACGGGGACCATGGACCCGCTCACCAAGCGGGATGTGAAACATTCGATCCTCAATGCGAGGAAGGAGATGGACCAGACGTTCATCATTGTGTCGCATGACATGGAATTCGTGAATGAAGTGTGTGACAGAATTGCATGGATGAAGGGAGGAAAGATAGTGGCCATGGGAAGTACTTCGGAGGTCCTTGGGACGATGCCTCCTGAGGACCGGGGCATCCAGGTCTCCGCCAGCCAATCGACTCCTGCACTCTGACGCTCAATCGAAAACCTGCCCTGCAGTCCACTCACCCAGGAACACGTCCCTTTTTTTCCTGCGAAAATGGCTCCGCCATGTTCATTCTGTATGCGTGGATCTTGATGAGAATAGTGAAGGTTTTCATCCTTTTTCCGTATCGTTCACGGGTATCTGAAAATATGTGATTCGCGCGGTTTCCCGCGAAAATTAGCCTTATTACCGATGGCAGACAAGATTTTCTGCTGAGTTTGATGACAGAAATTCCCAAAGATGAGGTTATTTTCAAGTGCACATCCGCATGTGCAGGATGCAGCGACTCTCTCGCGCTCCGGTATGTCTTAAAAGCGGCAGGGCCGGAGACCGTGCTGGTCATCCCTGCCTGCTGCACCAGCGTGATCCAGGGTGCATATCCCAATACGGCCATGAACGTCCCCATTTATAATGTTGCATTCGCTGCCGCTGCCGCATGTGCCTCCGGGATGAGCGCGGCGTTCCAGTCGGCAGGCAAAAAGACCAATGTCATCGTCTATGCAGGCGACGGGGGAACGGTTGATATCGGGATACAGGCCCTTTCGGGTGCATTCGAACGGGGGACGGACTTCCTCTATATCTGCTACGACAACGAGGCCTACGGAAATACCGGGATGCAGCGGTCGGGAGCCACCCCTGCGGGTGCCAGGACCACCACCACCCCTGCAGGCAAGGGAGAGACCAAGAAAGACCTGGATGCGATTGTCGCTGCGCATAACCCGCCTTACCTGGCAACGGCGTGTGCCGCATATCCGAAGGATCTCTTCTCGAAAGTGCAGAAGGCGCTTGCCATCAGGGGGCCGAAGTTCATCCATGTGCTCGCCCCCTGTCCCCCGGGATGGCG
>CAYNXS010000090.1:3900-5871 GCA_964401215.1 uncultured Methanolinea sp.
ATATGCTGACGGTTGCAACGGGAAACAAGGCCGTGGCCTCAGCAGTGAAGCAGGCCTGCCCTTCGGTGGTGGCAGCCTACCCGATCACTCCCCAGACCGAGATCGTGGAGCAGATTGCCGAGTTCGTCACATCAGGGGAGCTTAAAAGCCAGTACATTCCCGTCGAGAGCGAGCATTCGGCCATGGCTGCATGCATTGGTGCAAGCATCACGGGGGTTCGCACGTTCACTGCAACCAGCTCCCACGGGCTTGCCTACATGCACGAGATGGTCAACTGGGCAGCCGGCGCACGGCTTCCTATCGTCATGGCCAATGTGAACAGGGCGCTCGGGCCCGGGTGGAACATATGGGCCGAACACACCGATGCATTCCAGGAGCGCGACACCGGGTGGCTCCAGGTATACGTTGGATCCGTGCAGGAAGCCTATGACGCCACCCTCATGGCGTTCCGCATCGCCGAGCATGAATCGGTGCTCCTCCCCGTGATGGTGAACATGGACGGGTTCCTCCTCTCCCACAGCATGCAGCCGTTGCAGAGCGTTGAGATCGGCGATTTTATCCCGCCGATCCACCTCCCCCACGCAATCGATACCGCTCACCCCGCCGGGTATGGCACCCTGACCGGCCCGGACGACTATTTCAGGCTCCGGTGGGATATCGAGCGATCCATGCGTGACTCGGTTGCGGTGATCAGGGAGACCCAGGAGGACTTTGCCAGGAGATTCGGCAGGAAATACGACCTCGTTGAGGAATACCGCTGCGATGATGCCGATGTCGTGGTGATCGCACTGGGCACACTCGGGAAAGAGGCCGAGGTGGCCGTTGACCTCCTCAGGAAGGAAGGGCATAAGGCAGGAAGCATGAGGATACGCTGGCTCCGGCCCTTCCCGCACCTCGATCTCTCGGGAAGGGACGTGGTGGTCATTGACAGGGATTACTCGTTCGGCTTTGGAGGGGTAATTGCACGGAGCCTTGCGGCAACCGAGGGTGTTGCCCCGTATTCCGTGATTGCCGGACTCGGAGGCCAGGAGGTCACCTATGATGACATCGCCGGGTTCGTGAGGGACAGGAAACCCGGGAAAGAGATGTGGTTCGGGGTGAATGGCAATGTATGAGGTGAGGATCCACTCGAGGGGAGGCCAGGGGGGAGTGACGGCCGCCCGCCTCCTTGCCCTTGCTGCCATCCGTGACGGCAAGTATGCGGTCGCGTTCCCGTTCTACGGGGCAGAGCGCCGTGGTGCGCCGGTTGTCTCCTTTGTAAGGATTGACGATCACCCGATTAAGGTATACAGCCAGATCCGGAATCCTGACCTGGTCCTGGTCCTTGACCCGAGCGTCATGGATGTTGTCGATGTGCTCCATGGCATGAAGCGGGATGGGAGAGTACTTCTGAACGGGCCTGAAGCGAGGCCCATGAAGGGATTCCCCACGCTCGCGGTGGATCTTACCGGGATAGCACTTCGCGAACACCTGGTGGTTGCGGGAAGTCCCATCCTGAACACCCCCGTCCTTGGGGCGCTTGCGAACATGGGAATCATAACCCTGGATTCTGCGAAGGCTGCGATCAGGGAGATGTTCTCTGATGAGAGGAATATCACTGCAGCAGAGGCGGCATTTAAGGAGCTGAACGCATGAGCGAGAGAGTACGACTTGCGATAAGCAGACCGGTACAGGGTGCCTGTGGAAAGACCGGTTCCTGGCGTGTGTTCAAGCCCGTGGTGAACCGGGAATTGTGCAACGCCTGCGGAATATGTGCGATGTACTGCCCGGACAATGCGATCTCGGAAGATCTCGAGGTTGACCTCGATTTCTGCAAGGGCTGCGGGATATGCGCACACGAATGTCCCAAAAAAGCTATCGAGATGGTGAGGGAAGAAAAATAGGGAAGATCTCGCGATATCCTTCCCTTCCCGCCGATCTCATTCCTCTTTTACACTGAACATGGCTTTGCCATGGTCATTCTGCATGCAT
>CAYNXS010000091.1:0-5728 GCA_964401215.1 uncultured Methanolinea sp.
TGTCGTATCTTCTCCAACGCCTTCTCGACGGCCATCTCTCTATGAATCTGGAACACCCTTCTTCCTCGTTCGTCATCAGTCACATCAGGCATATCTACCAGCTCATTCTACACTTCCCTGAAGGATATATAAGTATTTGGGAGACCTTTTGACGGAGAACGTCGGAATCCTCTTCTTGGTTGGGAAGAGCAGGGATGAATGTTGAGAAGGATACACTATCAGACACAGGTGTCATTCAGGAATGAGCAGGGATACCAAGAATCAATCACGTCAGACGTAACTATGTTCCATTCAGGAAAAAACGGGTGCGACGGATAGGGACAGGTGTCCTCTGTGAAGAAGAAGATTATTCCTTTCTTGTGCCTTTTCTCTCAATCCTCTCATAGATTGCAATCAGGCCCTGCTGATCAGTCTCCCTGCAGAATCCATGGCCACCCCGTGATGTTGCCAAGACGTGTCGTAGATGTCGATAGGATTTCATACAAACCACCTTCCCTGCGGAAGGGCATGCCTCATCCCTCTCCACAGGGAATCAGTAAAGTCAAGTGTCACCTTCAGGAAAATAAACAAATGCAATGCGGACATGCTATGCAAATATGGTGGGGGGGAGTGTTCCTCCTGTCACAGTGTGGTCATGAGGATCTTTACGGCCTTCTCCACCCCGGTCCTCTCATCGATCTCCACATCCTTCAATTCCCTGCCAACCGCGATGAGGTCAAGGAGATCCATGCGGGAAAGTTTCGCGAACGATATCTTCTCCCACACATTCCGCTCGACAAAGACCCACGTGTCCCCGAGAATGCGTTTCAGCAGTTCGATATCAGCCTGTGAATACACCTTCCACTCTTCCCCGAGGTTTCTCCTGATCTTCTCAATCGCCTGCTCCACGTTCTTCTCTTTCTGCAGGGAGAAGATCCTCCTCCCGATTTCAGTCCTGGAAACATCCGGCATATGCCATCCACCCCACACCCGATCATGAGGTACGCGCACATATACTCACAGAAGGATAATGGTTTGCCAGATCCTCGCACTTCCGGAGAACCGCCCGATCAACACACAATTTCAGGATAAAATCCCCTGGATTCGTCATATTCCCCTTATTCAGGCCAAATTAGAATGATTAATAATGACAAAAAACAAGACGTTCACCTATTTGAGGGTGAGTCTTTGATCACACTGCCATTCCTTATACTCTTCCCTGCCGCAATCGCTGCCATACTCCTGCTCGTACCAGGAGACACATGGAGGCGGTTGATCGTACAGGCAGGCGCACTCATCATAGGCATCGCTTCGCTCTACCTCCTCTTCATCACCCCGGGGGCAGGGCAGGAATTTTTCCCGGTTTCCTATGGGTGGATCACGACGCTGATGTTCATTCTTGAGATGATCATCGCAGTCTTCCTGATTTACCTCGGGATAAAGCATAAAAAGTACCTTGCACTCTTTCTCGTGGTGGCACAGGCCGGACTGCTCATATTCTATGAGACGACCGCTGCGCACGGGGCACATGTTGTCCCCGATCTCTTTATCGACCAGTTGTCCCTGATCATGGCTCTCATCATCGGCATCATCGGGAGCCTCATCTGCGTATATGCCCTGGGATACATGGCCACCTTCCACGAGCATCATCCTGAGATTAAGGACCGGCGAAGGAGCTTCTTCTTCCTTGTCTTCCTCTTCCTCGCGTCCATGTTCGGGCTCGTGTTCTCCAACTACCTCCCCTGGGTGTTCTTCTTCTGGGAACTCACCACACTCTGTTCTTTCCTCCTGATTGGCTACTCAGGCACTGGGGAAGCAGTGAATAATTCGTTCCTGGCGCTGAACATGAACCTCCTGGGGGGAATCGCATTTGCCGGGGCTCTCATCTACCTGGCCATCATCAGCCCCGGAGGCAGTCTCCTCTCGATCAGCACCCTCATCCAGTCCGGCCATGTCGTCGCCCTTGTCCCGGCTGTCCTGATCTCATTCGCAGGTATCACAAAAGCAGCACTCATGCCGTTCTCTGCCTGGCTCGTGGGTGCGATGATCGCACCGACACCTGTCTCTGCACTGCTCCACTCGAGCACCATGGTAAAAGCAGGGGTCTACATTATCGTTCGGTTTTCTCCCGTGCTGACAGGTACCATGGAAGGTCTCATCATTGCGCTCATAGGGGGATTCACCTTCCTGCTGGCATCTGCGATCGCGATATCCCAGAGCAATGCAAAGAAGGTCCTTGCCTATTCCACGATCGCCAACCTCGGCCTGATCGTGGCCTGTGCGGGGGTGGGGACCTACAAACTGGTATGGGCCGCGATCATGCTGATCATATTCCACGCAATCGCGAAATCGCTCCTCTTCCTCTGCGTCGGAACCGTGGAACACCGCATCGGGAGCAGGGACATCGAGGATATGACGGGCCTTATTGTAAGGATGCCAAAGGTGGCAGTGATGATGCTTGTGGGGATTGCGGGGATGTTCCTTGCTCCCTTCGGCATGCTGATCTCGAAGTGGGCCGCAATAGAGGCCTTCATTGACGCGCCGTTCGGTCTTTTATTTGTTGCCATCCTGGCATTTGGAGGGTCGATCACGGTCCTGTTCTGGTCGAAATGGATGGGAAAGATCATCTCGGTCTGCCCTGTTGCAGAGCTGGTCGAGGACAGGATCTCCCGGCAGAAATGGGTCGTCCTCTCGCTCCTCACTGCAATGACCGTGTTCGTGTGCCTCGCTTTCCCCATTATCTCATCCCACCTCGTAGAGCCGTTTGTGCTCTCGGTCTATGGCCAGACAGCCCGGCTCTCGCAGGATAACATCATCATCATGGCCATGATGCTCTTCCTCTTGATGATCATGCCATTCTCCCTGCTCTGGTTCAGGAAGGAGAAGAATATCGTGCCCCCCTACATGGCAGGAAGACCTGCCACACCCGACCTGCATTTCCTCGGCTCCATGGGGGTCCAGCGCCAGGTCGGACTCGGGAACTACTATTTCGAGGGGATCTTTGGTGAGAAAAAACTGTTCATGGCAGGCACTGCACTCTGCTTTGGACTTATTCTCCTCGTGGGAACATTGACTGCGGGGGTGGCGCTATGATATCATTCCTCAATGCACTGATCTTCATCGTTGCTGCGCCATTCATCGGGGGACTTGTCGCGGGGATCGACAGGAAACTGACCGCGAGGATGCAGGGGAGGGTTGGACCGCCTGTACTCCAGCCCTTCGCCGACGTGGGCAAGCTCTTCGAGAAGAAGCAGATCGTCGTGACCCCGTCGCAGCACGTCTATACCCTCTCTTACCTGGTCTTTATCGTGGCGAGCGGCGCGCTCTTCTTTGCCGGGGGAGACCTGCTCCTGGTGATCTTCGCATTCACGCTGGCGCACCTGTTCCTCGTCCTCGGTGCATACTCCTCGTATTCCCCGTACAGCTTCATCGGGGCCGAAAGGGAACTCATCCAGATCATTGCCTACGAACCCATGATCATTCTCGCAGCAGTCGGGATGTACTTGGTCACGAAGAGCTTTTTCGTCTGGGAGATCATGGCAAGTGAACTCCCGCTCATCCTCTACCTCCCCGGCGTCTTCCTTGGTTTTCTGATGGTGCTGACGATAAAGCTCAGGAAATCACCGTTTGATCTCTCCACTTCGCACCATGCCCACCAGGAGATCGTAAAAGGGGTGACCACCGATTTCTCGGGGCCCATGCTCGGAAGGGTCGAGATCGCCCACTGGTACGAAAATGTCTTCCTTCTCGGGTTCATCTACCTCTTCTTTGCGTGGAACCCCCTGATTGCGATTATCGCCATTATCATCGTCTATCTCCTTGAGATATTGATCGACAATACCTTCTCAAGGGGAACCTGGCAGTTCACGCTGAAGAGCTCCTGGATTATTGCCGGCATGATGGGACTGGTGAATCTCGGGGTGCTTTATTACCTCTCGGCGGTGGTGCCGGTATGACCTGGCTTTCCAAATCGCCATGGATCCTCCACTATGATGCATCCAGTTGCAATGGGTGTGACATCGAGGTGCTTGCGTGCTTATCCCCCCTCTATGATGTGGAACGGTTCGGGATCATCAACACCGGCAATCCCAAGCATGCAGACGTGCTGGTCATCACAGGGGGTATCAATGAGCAGAACAGGGCGGTTGTCAGGAACCTATACGATCAGATGCCAGACCCAAAAGTCGTCGTAGCGGTGGGAATCTGTGCAAGTTCCGGGGGTGTCTTCAGGGAGTGTTACAACGTGGTCGGGGGTATAGACTGCATCATCCCGGTCGATGTCTACGTTCCGGGTTGCGCAGCCCGGCCTGAATCTATCATAGACGGGATCGTGAAAGCGCTCTCGATCCTCGAGGGCAAGAAGAAAGGAACTCACATATCGCAGGCACCCGGACAGGGTGCAGGAGGTTTGAGATGACCATAGAAGCCCAGGAGACCACGGTAGTAGAGCGTGATCACCTTATCGGGATGGTTGAAGACTTCAAAAAACAGGGATACCGACTTGTCCAGATCAACTGCACAAAGGTTGGTGATCTCTACGAGATCAATTACTCCTTCGACCTGAACTACCAGTTCAAAAACCTGCGGATCGTGGTAGACGGAAAGAACGAGATTTCCAGTATATCAGGGATCTACTGGGGTGCGTTCGTCTACGAGAACGAAATGCATGACCTGTTCGGCATCCGGGTGGTGGGGATGAACGTCGACTTCGGCGGGAATCTCATCAGGACCGCGAAGAAAAATCCGTTCGCGAACCCGACCTTTCGGGGGGAGGATGCATGTCAAGGAAAATAGTCGTCCCCTTCGGACCACAGCACCCAGTGCTGCCCGAGCCCATCCATCTTGACCTGGTGCTCGAGGATGAACGGGTGATTGAGGCCATTCCTTCCATAGGGTATGTCCACAGGGGTCTTGAGACCCTGGTCGCAAAGAGGGAGTATCCGGAGTATGTCTACATTGCAGAACGAACCTGCGGGATTTGCAGCTTCATACACGCAATGACCTACTGCCAGGGGGTTGAGCAGGTGATGAACCTGGAGGTCCCCGAGCGTGCCCTGTACCTGCGCACCATCTGGTCAGAGTACTCGAGGCTTCACTCGCACCTCCTCTGGCTCGGGCTCTTTGCAGATGCGCTCGGGTTCGAGAATCTCTTCATGGCCTCGTGGAAAGCCCGCGAGTTCGTGCTGGATGCGCTCGAAGAGACTACCGGCGGCCGTGTCATCCAGGGAAGTTGCAAGGTAGGAGGCGTCAGGAGGGATATCCCCGGCGAGACACTTGATCGGATGGTTAGGGATCTCGAGGGATTCGAACGCGAACTGCGGGATATCGCAGGGGTGTTCCTCAACGATGAGTCCATTCTCGGCCGTACCAGGGGTGTGGGAATGCTCTCTCGTGATGATGCCTACACGCTGGGTGCTGTCGGCCCAACCGCCCGGGGAAGCGGGGTTGGCATCGACCTCCGGAAAACCGGGTACGCTGCATACGGACATCTTCAATTCACACCGGTTGTCGAGACTGGGTGTGACTGCCATGCCCGCTGTGCGGTCAGAGTGAAAGAGCTTTTCACCTCGATTGATCTGATCAGGCAGGCTGCGGCCACGATCCCAGACGGGGAGATCGAGATCAAACCGAAAGGAAATCCTGACGGAGAGTACTTCTCAAGAGCCGAACAGCCCCGCGGAGAACTTGTGCATTATGTGAAGGGTGATGGGACAAAACACCTGGTCCGTTCCCGCATAAGGACCCCCAC
>CAYNXS010000092.1:0-5676 GCA_964401215.1 uncultured Methanolinea sp.
ACCTGGCAATATGGTGAACAACAGGACCGGAGGTATGCCGGGAACTGCACCGGGTGGCATGAACAGCAATACACCCGGCAACACGGCGAACAACAGGACTTCAGGAATGCCAGGAAATCCTGCACATGGTATGAATGATTATGTGCCGGGGAGTGCTGCAGGCAATATGAATGGTTATTTTCCTGGTTCATCCTCATCAGGGATAGCAGGGAACCTGCCTGGCAGGACGCCATCCATCACGACAGGGAACCCAACTGTCATCCAGGGTTATTCCTCTGTATATGGAATTGCCGCTGCCCGGATTGGTGCAGTCTCACATGGTGTGACCAGTTACAGGCGAAGCATCACGCGCTGATAATGATCTTAAAATCGGGCTTTGGAAGGTTCTCACCGGAGAACTCAGGGATGTGTCAGGGGATTGCCCCCGGATAATGTGAAGAAGAAGGTGCAGCCGTTATCAAGGGAAGAATCCGCCCGGATTCCCCCTCCATGCCGCTGCAGGATCTGCTCAACGATTGAGAGGCCAACCCCGGTACCCTCATAGTTCGGATCGTTGTGGAGACGTTCGAAAACCCTGAATAACCGGTCCGCATATGCCATGTCAAACCCAATACCATTGTCACGGATATAATAGACAACCTGCCCATTTTGTGGGATTGAGTCCATTTCAATCCTCGCCATGTCCCGGGACCGGGTAAACTTCAGAGCATTGGAGATGAGATTCTGGAGGACTTGTCGTAGAAGCACCGGGTCTGCCCTGCAGACAGGAAGTGTTCCAATCCTCACATCGATCTGCCTACCCTGCTCATGTTCGAGAAGGTCATCAAGCACCTCCTGTGCAAGGCGTTCCATGTTGATATCTGCTTTATTGATGATCTGGCGACTCGTGCGCGAGAGTGTGAGGAGGGAGTCAATCAGCTGGATCATCTTACTCGAGTTCTCCCGTATCTTTTCGATCATCTGAAGGGATTCAGTTGGGACTGCCTGCCCGTACATCTTCAGGAACAGGGCGGAATATCCATCGATAGCCCGGAGAGGCCCTTTGAGATCGTGGGAAACCGAGTATGTAAAGGTCGAGAGGTCCCTGTTCGCTGCCTGGAGGTCACGCGTCCTTTCTGCAACCTTCTCCTCGAGTTCAGTGTAGAGGCGGGCAAGTTCCTCTTCTGCATGTTTCCTCTCCGTGATGTCCCTTCCTGCGGACTGGTACTCAATAAGCTCCCCTTGCGGTGTGAATATGGCCCGCGTATTCCATTGCTGCCACCGAATCGTGCCATCCGGCATCCTCGTCCGGAGTTCCACCATCCCGACAGGTGAACCAGGTGAAAGAGAGGACAGGTGCCCGGTCAGCGTCGCCCTGTCCTGATCGGGCATATCGGGGATAACCTGTCTGCCTGCAACATCATCCCGCGATAGGTGGAAATACCGGTAGAATGCATCGTTTGCAAAGATGTGAGTCCCGTCCGGGAGATACCGGTAGATGAGTTCGTTCTGGCTCTCGACGACTGCCTTGTACCTCTCCTCGCTCTCCCAGAGTGCTTTTCGCGTGTGGTTGCGGAGGAGGGCAACGGATGCCTGGCTTGCAAAGGCCTCGAGGAGCTCGGTATTCACAAGTTCATATCCTTCCCTCATGGAAAAGATGACCTGCCCGAATATCTCTCCCTGACTGGAGAAACCCAGTAAGTAGTTCTTCCTGAGTGCAAGTGCCTCCTCAAAACGCCTACAGGCTTCCAGTGGGATCTTCTGCAAGAAGAGATAGAAAAGAGGCGGGGCTTCCTTGAGACCCTTCTTCTGAAGCTGGACATGTACAGAAGGATCCGTCATGAAGGGAAAGGAGAACCCGATGAGATTGAGTCCAAACTCCCGGATGAAAAGTTGTGGAATATCCACATCTCCCACCACCGCTTTCATCGTTGCGGTCTGGTTCTGCATATCGGTTTCACAGACACAGACTACCGATCCAGGTTCCAGCTCATGTACTTTCTCAACAATGAACCGGTAGAGGTCTTCCTCATCATCTATATCCAAGAATGCCATTGCAGTGCGGGAGAGGAACTCCATTTCCCGGGTATGCTGTTTCTCCCTCTCAGATGCCTCACGTTCCAGAGAGACATCCCTGCCCATCCCCTGGATCACAGAGCACTCCCCGCCAGGATCATATGCGGCGGTAAAAGTCCATTCCGTCCAGACCTCTTTCCTGCCATGCCCTTGTGCTGGGATAATGCGCAGAGTGCACAGTGCAGAGGGATGGTCCTGCGATAAGCCTCTGATGGCATTCATGAGAGAATCGTGGTCTTCTCCCAGAACATATGCAGAGAAAGTATTCCCGACCAGGTTGTCGGGGGATGTGCCGGTGATTTCAGAAAACGCCCTGTTGCTGAAGTTTATGGCGAGCTCGGGATTCATGCGGCAGATATAGCCCGCGTGAGACTCGAGGATGCTCCTGCATCGTGTTTCCCGTATTTTCAATGACTCTGCCTTCTCTTTTCTCACCGCTTCTTCCCTTATCTTCCCGTAGATCTCGTTGAGAAGCGCTGTTTCATCCCCACCTTTCCGGAAGTATGCAGTGATGCCGTATCGCGAGGCTTCGACAGCGACATCCTCGCTCCCCTGGCCTGTGAGGATGATGAATGGAATCTCTCCGTGCCTGGCACGAACATGCCGGAGTAGTGCGATGCCATCCTTTCCCGGCAGCACGTACTCAGAGATGATCGCATCATACTCCTCCCTTGTCAGGAGATCTTCGGCCTCCCCCGCAGATTCCACGGTCCTGATGGTAATTCCGGGCCAGGTCGATGCGTGTGAATGGAACGCAGATAAAATATCCTTGTCGGGATCCACGACGAGGATGGAGAACATAGGGAGTGATCTTTTTTTGTGGAATATAAAACCCGTGAAATATTCCGACTCCAAAAGATGATAAAAATAGACAAGACAAATGTGACGATTGTATGCCGAAACAATCTGACAGCCTGAAACCATGTGGGAGCAATTTTGTCATTCCACGCACCAACAAGTACGTATGGCTTCCTGCATCCACCGGATTGAAGTGCGGTATACATCCGATCCCAGGGTATCAACCCGGACCGGAAGGATCAGATCGCTTGGATTCCCCGTTCAGGCGCTGCACCTCGTGGATGTATATACCATTGCGACCCATTCACGCGATTTTTCCCGCGATGTACTCTCGCAAATCGCATCACAATTGATCAATCCCGTGGTCCAGGAATATACCCTAGACCAGGCAACGAAAGACACCTTTGACTTCGCAATCGAGGTCGGATTCCTGCCGGGGGTCACAGACAATGCAGGAAATACGGCAAAACAGACCATCGAAGATTATCTCAAAATCCGTTTCATTGAAGGAGAGTCGGTTTTTTCATCAAAACTATTTTTTACATCCGGGGATCTCACTCCCGGCATGCTTGAAAAACTTGTTGCTTCGCTCGCAAATCCCCTCATACACAGGGTGCATATCAAGACGCGGGGTGAATACGGAAACAGGGGGATGGACCCCGTCGCTCCCTTCGTCTCACTCCATGAACTACCAACCGCAGAGACCGTAAACCTTGATCTTCCTGACGAAGATCTCGCCCGCCTTGGCAAGGAGGGTATCATGGATCCCTTAACAGGCTTCCGTCGGGGCCCGCTCGCACTTGATCGTGCCCAGTTGTATACCATACGCGAGTATTTCAGGTCTATGGGGAGAAACCCGACCGATGTCGAACTCGAATCACTTGCGCAGACATGGAGCGAGCACTGCAAGCACACAATCTTTGCATCATCGATGGATGACGATGTTCCCAATGGACTCTATAAAACCTGCATCCAGGCTGCGACGAACAGGATCAGGAAAGAGAAGGGTGAGCGCGATATCTGTGTTTCGGTCTTCTCAGATAATTCAGGTGCCATCCTCTTTGACGACACCTTCCTTGTGACGCACAAGGTTGAGACCCATAATTCGCCGTCAGCGCTCGATCCCTTTGGCGGCGCGCTGACCGGTATTGTCGGGGTCAACCGCGATACGATCGGCTTCGGGCTTGGGGCCAAACCCTGTATCAACGTGTACGGATACTGCGTTGGCGATCCGGACACCGAACCCCTCCTCTTCCGGGGGAAGAACCAGGAAAACCCGATCCTCACACCCAGGAGAATACTTGACGGCATTGTCCAGGGCGTCGGGGTTGGCGGGAACTGCTCCGGGATTCCGACTCCCCAGGGGTGGTGCTACTTTCATGACAGGTACATGGGAAAACCGCTGGTATTCGCCGGAACGGTGGGCTTGATCCAGCGATACCACGGAACAAGGAGACTGCACGAGAAACGTGCCCGTCCTGGTGACCTCATCGTCATGGTCGGGGGAAGGGTCGGGAAGGATGGCATCCATGGCGCCACATTCTCCTCGGAAGCCCTCGACCCGGAAAGCCCGGTCACCGCGGTGCAGATCGGCGACCCGATCACCCAGAAGAAGTTCTCTGATGTGATTGTGAAAGAAGCCAGGGACCTTGGCTTATATCACAGCATCACCGATAACGGGGCAGGTGGACTCTCATGTTCCGTTGCGGAAATGGCAAAGGAATGCAACGGGTGCCATGTTCTCCTTGACAGGGTTCCGCTCAAGTATCCCGGGATGGCCCCGTGGGAGATCTGGATCTCCGAATCCCAGGAGAGGATGACGCTTGCGGTGCCAGAGGAGAGCCTCAATGAGTGTATGGACCTCATGAAGAGGAGGGAGGTTGAGGCAACAGTCATCGGGAAGTTCACAGATTCCGGGAGATGTGTCGTGGAATGCCACGGGGCGGTCGTCATGGATATCGACCTTGGGTTCCTTCATGACGGGCTACCTAAAAAGCATCTGATCACCACACCTGTCAACCAGGCCTGGCCCGAACCCAAAACCGCATGCCCTGACCGGCTCGATGCAATGCTCATCTCCATGCTCGGGAGGAAGAACATATGCTCGAAGGAATTCATCTCCACCCAGTATGACCATACCGTCCAGGGAGGCCATGTGCTTGGACCTGTTCAGGGAATTGGAAGGGTCCAGGCTCCAGCCACCCTGACAAAAGTGGTGCCAGGATCGGAGAGAGGCGTGGGACTCTCCCAGGGAATTTTTCCTTCATACTCGGAACTCGATCCGTACCGTATGGCCATCGCCGGGATTGATGCTGCGATCCGGGGGCTGATTGCAATCGGCGTTCCGCTTGATGCAATCGCCATTCTCGATAACTTCTGCTGGTGTTCATCGGACGATCCTTCGAGGCTATGGCAGCTGAAGCGCGCCGCAATCGGATGCTATGACGGAGCCACTGCATTCGGGACCCCGTTCATTTCCGGGAAAGACAGCATGTTCAACGACTTTTCAGGATTTGATGAGAAGAATAACCCTGTAACGATCTCAGTCCCGCCTACCCTTCTCATCTCCTCCATCGGGATCCACCCTGATGTTGAAAAGGCAGTATCGATAGATGCCAAGATGGAGGGCGACCACGTCTATGTCGTGGGTGCAACCACTCCTGAACTGGGAGGATCAGAGTACTTCATGCATCTGGGAAGCCCGGGAAACAACGTTCCTGCACTCGATATGCAGCATGCAAAGATGATCTATGGCAGGATGACAGAGGCTATCATGAATGAACTGGTGGCATCGGCATTCCCGGTCATCCACGGGGGACTCCT
>CAYNXS010000093.1:0-5385 GCA_964401215.1 uncultured Methanolinea sp.
ACCAGGGAATTCACCCTGTCTATTGCCATCCGGGGAGCGAGGTACTTCCGCATCACCCTCGAGATGACCTCGATGGAGGACTCGAATTCGTCCACGATGACCTCGTCAGCACCAATACTCCGCAACTGGTCGATATCACGGAGGAAACGGGTCCTTATCAGGATATAGATGCCGGGATTCAGTTTCCTTGCCATTGCAGTGATGGTCCGGCTCGAGAAGGGGTCGTTCGTCACGATTGCGAGGATCCTGGCATCCTCTATCCCTGCATGGCTGAGAATGGAGGGATTTGCTGCATCGCCAAAGAATATTGGCTGGTTTTTCCTCCGTTCCTCTGCAACGGTATCAGGATTCATGTCGATGATGATGTAGGGGATCCCTTCCATCGCCGCAACCCTGGCAAGGTTCCTTCCGTTCGGGCCGTACCCGACAATGATAAGGTGGTCGCGAAGGGTGAGGGGTGCAGCCTCCGGTTCCGGTTCGGATCCCACTTTGAGATTGTGCGGAAGAGGAAGACCGCAGAACCAGTCGGAGATACGGGGAGCGGCAGTAATGAGGAAGGGGGAGATTGCCATCGTCCAGACCGCAACTGTCAGGAATACCTGTGTGGAAAATTCGGAAAGGAATTCCCATTCCTGCCCTGCCAGGAGGAGCACAAAGGAGAACTCCCCTATGTTCGAGAGGGCTATTCCTGCGAGGACAGAGGTTCGGAGGGACTGGTGGAGGGCGAGGGAGGAGAATCCGGCGATCACCGCCTTGAGGATAATTGCTCCAGCAATCAGTCCCAGAATAAGGAGGGGGTTATTGATCAGGATATGCGCATTCAGAAGCATTCCTATGGAGATGAAGAAGAAACTGGTGAAAATATCACGGAATGGGATAATGGTTGCAAATGCCTGGTGGAAATAGGGGGTTTCAGCGAGGAGCAGCCCTGCAAGGAAGGCACCAAGCGCGAGCGAAAGCCCGATGCTTGAGGTGATCCAGGTGATGGCAAGGCACACAAAGAGGATGGTCAGGAGAAAGAGTTCCTGGCTCCTGGTCCTTGTGATGGTGTCCATCAGGCGCGGAAGGAGGTAGAAGAGGAGGACAAGCATCAGGACAAAGACTGCAATCAGCGCCATCTCAAGGGTAATCGCAAACTGCCCGGGCGGGATTTCCTGACCAGAGAGTGCCGGGAGGAGGAGGATCATCGGGACGCTCATCAGGTCCTGGAAGAGAGAGATGCCCAGTGTCGTACGGCTATGGGGACTGTCGAGTTCGCCCCTGTCCTGGAAGACCCGCAGGGTGATGGTGGTGCTCGTGTGGCAGACCAGGAAACCGAGGAATATGGCAGAGGGGAGGGGAAAACCTATCCAGCGTGCCAGGGCTGTTGCAATAAGTACTGTGGCGCCAACCTGTAATGCACCACCGAGAAGAACTATCTTCTTCATCTGGAAGAGCGTGCGGAAGGAGAACTGCATCCCGATCGAGAACAGCAGGAAAATAACACCTATCTCGGATAAAAACTGGATAATCTCCTGGTCCTGAATAAACCCGAGGCCATATGGTCCCGCCAGCATACCGGTTATGATAAATCCGACAATTCCCGGTACACGGAATTTCTGCCCCAGGAATATGACAAGGACAGAGAGGCCGAGGACGATCAGGATATTCAGGAGGAAGGCGTCGACCTCGATCATGCTATCAATAACTGAACTATCTACTATGTTGACGTGGGGAGGATATGAGACTGCCTGTCAGAATGGTCCCACTTTTTTTTTCAACATTTTTTCCCACATCTTAATACAGGATATGGGATAATTGAGTGTCATTGAGGTGTTCGCACATGCCAGGTCCGGGTCCCAATACAGTCCAGTTCGTAGGTATTGCATATGGAATTCTGTGTGTACTTATCGGGGCATTCCTCTGGAAGACAGGAAGGTTCACGAAGCCTGTAAAATACATCCTCCTTCTGGTCACGATCCTCCTCGGGTTTGCCATCTTCTCTCCTATGCTCCCCCATAACTTCCAGCAGCTCATCCTCAGGGCGGAGGGGTATGTGGGATTTGCCCTCATGGGAGCTGCGGTCGGGATGGCCGTATTCTTCCTCCTGACATTTCTATTCGGCCGCCATTTCTGCGGGTATCTCTGCCCCATAGGGGGGATCCAGGAGCTTGCACATGCGGTCCCGGCACCAAAAGTAAAACTCCCGTGGAAGGCCGCACTCCCCGTGATCAGAGGGCTTGTGTTCATCCTGTTCCTGATCGCCGGGCTTGGATTCTCAATCTCGATCCTCTCGTTTTTCGGGATCCAGGAGTTCTTCAGGCTGATCTTCTCGCTTGGCTTCCTGGTATTTTTGACCATCATTATCATCTCGATCTTCGTATACCGGCCGTTCTGCAGGCTCATCTGCCCGCTCGGGGTCCTCTTCCAGATCTTTGCGACTCCGGCAAGGTGGAAGATCCGCAGGACAGATGCCTGTATCGAATGTAAAGCATGCGAGAAAGCCTGTCCCACGAACGAGGCCGGGAGGACCGACAGGAAGGGGGAGTGTTACCTCTGCAGAAGGTGCCTTGATACCTGCCCGGTGGAAGGAGCCCTCCAATACGGGGGAGAGATACAAACCGGAACACAAGCCGGGGAGAAAACACCATGACGAAAAAGAGCAGGCAGGACCTTCTTGGTACAGTCTTCAATCTGAAGGACCTTGTCGAGTATCAGAGCGGAACCATCGCAAGCAGGATGATCATCAACAACAAGGCAGGGAACATCACCATCTTCTCCTTCGACAAGGATGAAGGCCTCTCTGAACATACCGCTCCCTATGAAGCCGTGGTGATGATTCTTGACGGAGAATGCAGGGTCCGGGTCGACGGGGTGGCCCACGATATGAAGGAAGGCCAGACGATCATCTTTCCGGCCAAATCCCGCCATGAAGTCTCTGCAACATCGCGGTTCAAGATGGCGCTGGTCATGATCAGGGGGAATGATGATACTTCATGAGTGGGAGATGAGGTGAAAATTCCCTGGTTTTTCCAGGTCACTGCACAAAACAGAATGGATCAGGGGCATTGATATCCCCCGTCTCTGCATATGCCCTAACCCGGCACCCTCCCCCGCAGAGGGTGAAGTAGCCGCATTCCCTGCACCTGCCTGATATATGGGTTTTTTTCTCACGGAACTGGCGGAGCACCGGGTGGGAATCGTCATCCCATATCACCGAGAATGGTCTCTCACGGATGTTCCCTGTAAGGAATTCCGGGCTCCTGGCGAACTGGCAGGGGTAGACATTTCCCCAGGGATCGATGTTTGCGACCCGGTCACCGGCACTGCACCCGCCTTCCTTGGACTCGATCAGCGCCCTTGCATCTGCAAGATCGGGTGAACCTTCTCGCTCCATCGCCCGGATAAGGTGAATACAGTCCTGGGGTGCATCAACGGTGAGGAATTCCATCCTTGATGGATCGACTTCTTTTGCTTCCTGATACAGTAATCCCAGGGCATCCTCCACTTCCCTGCAATTGAGCTGAAGCCGGGAATACGAACCTTGACCCCGTCCGCAGGGCACCATCCAGTACAGGCAAAACCGCGAAGCTCCCAACTCCCGCGAAAGGTCAATGAGGGGGCCGAGTTCCCCGTAATTTTCCCTTGTTAAGGTGACCCGCACCCCGGTCCGGATACCGGCTGCCCTGCACCTGGAAAATGCCGCAACTGCCCGCTCAAAGGCACCCGGAAAGTTCCTGAACCGGTCGTGGGTCTCTGCGCTGGCACCGTCGAGCGAGATTCCCGCATACTCGATCCCGGAATCCCTGATCTTTGTGGCAACCTCTGCAGTGATAAGTGTGCCATTGGTGCTGAGTGCAGTTTTTATTCCATGCTCCCTCGCATGTTCCGCGAGAGTCCAGATATCGCTTCTTGCGAGCGGTTCTCCCCCGGAAAAGATGATCAGGGGGATTCCTGTACGGGCAAGGTCGTCAATGAGATCGAGCGCCTCAGAAGTCGACAGTTCTCCCTCTGCGCTGTCACCCGGACCAGATCTGCTGTAACAGTGCTCACATGACAGGTTGCACCGGTTCGTGATATTCCAGAACACCACGGGGCGCCTCATACCTGTAAATGCAAGAAGTCGGCTCGGCACCTCTCCTCCGGGTGTTTGACGGTGTTTCATCACCTCGCTCACCGTTCCCTTCCCGTGAATGCACTGGGTGATCCGGTTCAAGGCCTCATCCCCCAATGCTCGCGGACACGGACATTCGGGACACGTTTGAACTCTTCAGTGCTGAAAAGCACAAGGTAATCATCCACTCCGACACGATCTGAGAGGGCTTTAACCTCGCCGAGTACTTCCTCACGGCTGCACCCGTGGTGCACAGTGTAAAATTCATAATCCCACCTCCCGGGCACAGGGAGACGTTCATAGCAGTGGGTCACGCAGGGGAATGAGGCGAGGAATGAACCCACATCGCCATTTGGGGAATGCCCGCGTTTCCATGCGACAAGGGCATTTGCCGTAATTCCCACTTTCCTCTGGTTGATGCGGGCCCGGAATTTACGGATCACCCCATCTTCCATGAGTTTTCCGATCCTCTCAAGGACCTTATTCCCGGTCAATCCCAGGTGCCTCCCAATCTCATCGTATGGTTCGCTCACAAGGGGAAGCCCGTCCTCAAGAAGAGCAAGCAGTTCCATGTCAACCTGGTCCACTGGATCCCTCCTCTCTTTCCAATCCGGGGATCTGGAACCGGACATCGACTTTCAGCCTTTTCACTGTGGGCAGATCCAGGAGATCATCCCTCCCGATTCCCGTCCGTTCCATGATCTCCGAGACGAGCTGCCCAACGTGTGCAGGATCTCTTCCTGAAAGGGTGAACCAGATCTGGTAATGGTGATCCCGCTGGAAATTGTGTGAAACCTCGGGGTACCCGCTGATAATGGCTGCGACCTCCCGGAGTCTTGCGGGGGGGACGTGGAGTGCGATGAGTGTTGCCGCAGTGAACCCTACCTTGGATGATTCGATGACTGGTGAAATCCCCCGGAGGATACCGCAGTCCATGAGCCGGGCAATCCGCTCAAGGATCTCCTGTTCGGTGATCCCGACCTTTCCGGCAATGCTAAGGTATGGGCGGCCAACCAGAAGCATGTCCTCCTGGAGGGCATTCAGGATCGCGATGTCTGTCCTGTCAGGAACTGAATAGCTGCTCATCCGGAAGACTCCTCCGGTTGGTAGGGGCACCAGGGATCCTCCCCGCAGAGATCTGCTCCTGAACTATCTGGCCGAACAAGCCCGTCGCACCACCCGGATGAAAGTGCAGCGGCTCCCCGGTAAGCCCTCGCCCTGCATCCCCCGCATACTGCGTTGTATCCGCATCGCCCGCACTTCCCCCACAACAAGGAGGGATTGCGGAGCGT
>CAYNXS010000094.1:0-5213 GCA_964401215.1 uncultured Methanolinea sp.
GCAGGCTTGGACATTCTCATATGAATAAGAGAAAATCCAGAGTCCCCGGACAAATCCTCGGGATTGAAGGGACTGCATGGAATCTGAGTGCAGCACTTTTTGATACAGACCTTGTCGCCCTCTACTCAAGGCCATACCAGCCATTGGTGGGAGGTATCCATCCCCGTGAGGCTGCACAGCACCATGCATCTGAAATGAAAGAGGTTATCCGGCAGGTGCTCACAGACCCCTCACGTATTTCGGGTGTTGCATTCTCTATGGGGCCGGGACTGGGCCCCTGCCTCCGGACGGTGGCGACTGCTGCGAGGGCGCTGGCACTCTCGCTCAATGTTCCCCTGGTCGGGGTGAATCATTGTATCGCGCACATTGAGATAGGCCGTTTTGCCACAGGGTGCGAGGATCCAATCGTCCTCTATGCAAGCGGTGCAAACACCCAGGTAATCGGATACCTGAACTCCAGGTACAGGATTTTCGGGGAGACCCTGGATATCGGTCTTGGGAATGCACTGGACAAGTTCGCCCGGGGGAAGGGTCTCCCGCATCCCGGAGGCCCGGCTATCGAAAAGCTGTCCAAGGCTGGGTCGTATATACCACTCCCTTATACGGTCAAGGGGATGGACCTTGCATTTTCCGGGCTTGTAAGTGCCGCAAAAGAGCAGGCTTCACCTATTGAGGATGTATGCTTCAGCCTCCAGGAGACTGCGTTTGCCATGTGCGTGGAGGTTACAGAACGGGCACTCGCGCATACCGGCAAGGATGAAGTGCTCCTTGTAGGCGGAGTGGGAGTCAACAGGCGACTTCAGGAGATGCTTTCCGTGATGTGTGGGGAGAGAGGTGCCATGCTCTATGTTCCTGACCGGAAATACATGGGGGACAATGGTGCAATGATCGCATACACAGGGAAGATCATGCTTGAACACGGGTATGCGATGGAGCCGGAGGAGTCTCATATAAATCCGAATTTCCGTTCTGACCAGGTCAGGGTTACCTGGAGGAGCGATGAAGGGGAAAAACCAAGAGGCACAGGAATTCTTCCTGACCCATTGATTGCCCGTGGAGCCGAGGCAATAGTAACCATGAACGGTGACCTGGTGACGAAGCGGCGGGTCAAGAAGGTATACCGGCAGGCAGCTCTTGATGAACGTCTGATTGCTGAACGAACCCGAGCCGAAGCCCGCCTTATCTCAATGGCCCGCCGGGAAGGGGTGCCCACCCCTGTAATACGGGATGTGACATTGGATACCATTGTCATGGAAAAGGTACAGGGCACCCTCCTCAAGGAGACTCTTCTCTGCCCCGACATCGAGGAAGCAGGAAGGACCGTGGGAAGGCTCCATGCCGGGGGAATAGTGCATGGGGACCTTACGACCAGCAACATGATCATGAGAGACTCGAGATGCGTTCTCATTGACTTCGGGCTCTCGATGGTATCCAGGGAGCTCGAAGCCCGGGGTGTCGATGTGCATGTACTCTTCCAGACACTGGAGAGTACCACTGAAACATACCCGGAACTCAAGGATGCATTTGCCAGGGGTTACCGTTCCGTATTCGATGGTGCAGATGAGGTTCTTATGAGGGAGCAGGAGATCGAGCGAAGGGGGCGCTACCTGTGAAATTTTCGGTAGTGACCAGTAACGCCAACAAGGCACGCGAGATCGCAGCGTTCTTTCGAAATGTTGCAGAGGTTGACCATATTGACCTTGACTGCCCGGAGACGAGGGACGATGATGTGGGGGTGATTGCGAAGCGAAAGGCCGAATATGCATATGCTATGCTCGGGGTACCACTGATGACTGACGATACCTGTTTCTGTATCAGGGTACTCGGTGGATTTCCGGGACCCTATGCAGCGTACGTGCAGCAGACCATCGGAAATCCCGGGATCCTGCGACTCCTTGAGGGAAAACTTGACAGAAGGGCGTATTTCGAGACGGCGATTGCCTTTGCGTGTGGGGGGGAAATCAGGGTTTTCAGGGGGAGGATAGAGGGGAAGGTCGTTTCACCCAGAGGGACCAGTGGGTTTGGGTACGATCCCATTTTCGAGTGGGAGGGGCGGACCCTTGCTGAACTGTCCCTTGAAGAGAAGAGCCAGGTCTCTCATCGTGCCCGGGCCCTGGCCCTTCTCAGGGACTGGCTGGAAAATGAAAATCCAGGGGTGTGACCAGTCCCGAAGCGACACAAAATCTTATGTGTCTGCAGAGCCTTTCTTTAAAGACAATAGAACGGTGTTCTGAAATGGCACGATTCCCGGAAGCTGAAGCAAAACTCCTGAATGTCAAGATATGCATGCGATGCAATGCGAGAAATGCCATGCGCGCGACAAGGTGCCGCAAATGCGGGTACCAGAACCTCAGGCCAAAGAATAAGGAAAGGAAAGCGTAGAGAGCCTGGTTGATTCAGGCTGAATAAAACGTCACTTTTTTCCCTTTCTCGCTGTATTCACCCTTATAGGTCTCGATATTCCTCTTGTACCCAAGGCGGTCAGAGAATCCGAGTTCACGAAGCCGCTCCCTTACCCGCATCACATCTGCTTCATCCCTCCAGTCAGGAGTGTAGATGTAGATGACTTTCCTGTTGTCCCTCGAGTCGGGGTTCGGACGGGCAGTGCTCACTTTGGCAGAGATCCCGAGTTCCTTTCTGCATGTAGCATCACGGACCCGTATCCAGGCAGAATCAATCTCATCAGGAGGGAGGAATATGAGCCATTTTCCCGCGAGTTCATCCTCAATGGCATCCGGTTTCACGTCAGGAGCATCCTGGACGATCCAGTGCATCGTAGTGGTTTTCCCGGGCATCACACCCTCTCCCTGGCAGATGAGACCATAGACCTTTTCCGCACCTCCGTATTTTTGCCGGAGTGCCTCCCCGAGTTCCGGATAATCAGTGCAGAATTTCTCGAAAAGTGACTGGAACTGGTCATGAAAGTCGATCCGGCTCTCTACGAGTGAGAAGAGGAATTGGCCATGGTCCTGCATCTCCCGGTTCAGCAGGTGGAAGAGGAGGCCGCATGCCACATCCGGGAGCGTGTCCGGATCGATCGTGCTCATATAGTAGGATTGCCCGAATCGGGAAAAAAGGTTATGATAGGGAGGATTCTACGACTGGAGAGTATTGGTGACAATACGTGCCGCATGCTCCCCTGAGAGGAGCATGCCACCAAAAATTGGACCCATCCTGTGCTCGCCGGCGACTGCGTTGGCAGCCATGCCGCACACCACAAGTCCTGGAAAAATTTCCCTGGTATGGGAGATGATATTGGATTCTGCACGGTCGGCCCACATGAAGCCTTCTCCACGGACTTTCACGTCACCACCCTTCTTCTCCACGAATCGCGCAAGCACCGCGTCATGTCCGGTGGCATCCACGGCCATCCTGCACCCCATGGTGAGCGGATCTACATGAAGGCCGGTCATCTCAACCGGGCTCCAGTTGACCACGAGCCCTGAGAGATGTCCATCTCCCCTGATCATCACATCCTCAACTGAGAAGAGGTTGAAGAATTCAACGCCTGCATCACACGCTGCAGCGGTGAGTTTCGAGACCGCCTCCACGGATCCTGCGACATAATACCCGTTCCCATACGGGGAATGAGCGATATCAAACCGTTCAAGGAGTCCTTTTGCCTGTTCCTGCACGACAATCCGCGGAAGCATCATGCCCCCTCCCCACATTCCTCCGCCGATGGAGAGTTTCTTCTCTATCAGGCCGACAGAAAAACCCCGATCACCGAGGAGAGCGGCCGCAGTGAGTCCGGAAGGCCCGCCACCCACAATTGCGACGTCCATCTCCATGAATTCAAGCAGTTTCTCCATCTGGGTTGCAATAATCGCCCTGCTTATTGTGATCTCATCGAGCTCCATGATATCCCGTTCCATAGTGTATACCCGCGCTTTCCCTAAATATACGCGTGAAAGGTGTATGTATGGCATGTGGGGTGCGGGACTTTCGCATCAGTTCTATCTGTTTCTCCCATATCCCTGCATTTTGCCCGGTTTTCTGATACCCCGGGGGGAATGTTTATCCCGTGGGTACAGAAAAATGATCTGTATGAAAGTATGGAAGCGCGATTTCGGACTCACCATGCGGGTGTGGCTGACCATGTTCCTGCTGCTGTTAGTATACCTGGTCTTCCTTGCTGTCCTTTCCTGGCTGGGTGTTGGGCTTCCGTTCCTTGTGCTCATCGTCTTTGTAATGGCATTTGCCCAGTATTTCTTCTCGGACAAGCTTGTCCTGTGGAGTACAAGGGCCAGGGTCCTTGAGCCGGAAGAATATCCCGAACTGCACATGATGGTGGAGAAGCTTGCCACGGAGGCCGGCATTCCGAAACCAAGGGTCGCGATCATGCAGACACCTGTGCCAAATGCCTTTGCCACCGGGCGGAGCCCGAAGCATGCGGTTGTTGCGGTGACCGATTCCATCATGAGACTCTTGACACCACGCGAGCTTGAAGCAGTCATCGCACATGAACTGGCACATGTGAAGAACCGCGATGTCCTTACCCTGACCATTGCAAGTTTCGTTGCCATGATCGCTTCGCTCGTGATGAACAATTTTTTATTCGCGAGCCTTTTCTCAGGAAGAGATCGCGATGGAAATCCATGGATCATTGCGGGCATCGTTGCCATCATCGTCTACTTCATAGCCCAGCTTCTGATCATGGCACTCTCCCGGTACCGTGAATTTGCGGCGGACCGGGGCAGCGCCTATATCACAGGGAGACCAAATGACCTTATTTCGGCGCTCGAAAAGATAAACGGCCGCATGGACCGTGTTCCTGCTGAACAGAAAAGGGTGGTTGAGAGTGCGAATGCCTTCTTTATTATCCCCGCGCTCTCCGGAAGCGTACTGATGGAGCTCTTCTCGACGCATCCTCCCCTTGAGAAGAGGATCGCAGCACTTGAGAAGGTTGAGATGGAGATGAGGGGATACTAAAAGTCCCCCTCCATTGTTCAATACCACTCCATTATCCCGTTTTTTACTCTGTTCCCTGCCAGAAAAATGAGGAAGTATTTAGACTGATAATATCCTGTAGGACCCTCTATTTTTCCCATCCAGGCCCAAAAAAGCCATATTATGGCAGGCTTGCGACGAAGAACACAAAGCATAATACTGATAATAGTCATAATGAAAAGGCGCATTGCATCGATGGTCTAGTGGTATGACTTAGGCCTTCCAAGCCTATAGCCCGGGTTCAATTCCCGGTCGATGCATGC
>CAYNXS010000095.1:0-2680 GCA_964401215.1 uncultured Methanolinea sp.
TTTTTACCAGTGACTCCGTGGATTCACACGTAAGACGAATTCTCTCTCATAGTTCCCTTGTGGAGCCAGGTGTTGCGACATCAATTCCAAAATATTTATCGTAAACGCTGGGCTACCACCGATAGTTTGACAATACTATCAAAGGACTCTGCAGTCTCTCCCCAGATGGGGACCATCCTGTTGGTTGCAATCGTCCTCATCCTGGCAGCCGTCGTCATGCTCCTCGCACCGAATCTTCCTGAATGGAATCTCTCCTTTTTATCCCCCGAACCGTCGTTTATCGAGATAAGAAGCATCCATCACCAGAGTGAAACGGGTGCGATGATCTTCGACTCCCGTGTTACCCTCTACCATAATGGGACTCTCATGTACCTGAATAACGATCTCTATGCGGTGTTCTACAAGAACCAGCAGGAGCTTCCCTGCATCGTCGAGACCCTGAACGGGCACCTCTTCATCCCGACTCACCACTTCGGCGTACAGACCCTTGCCGGGGCTGGCTGCCAGGGCACGTACTGGAGCCCCCACGAGAAGATTGCCCTCGATTTTGCGGACGGGACATTCCACCCGGGGGACCAGATTACTGTCGAGATATACCAGCGGCCTAAATCCAATCTCATTTCACGGTACAGCAGGACTGCATGAATAGCCAGGGCTATCTCCCTGTACCCGGGGATTGTCCCTATGCGGTATCGAAAATTGTTTAATGGTGCAGGGTTTCATACCACGTATGAATCTTTCATGGTATCTTCTCGTTCTCTGTGCAGTATGTGGTATTTTCGCTGCAGGCTGCACCTCTACTGCTCCCGCAGCGCTGACTCCAGTCCCCACGACTATCATTACACCTGTCCCGACGGCAGGGGCACTCGCTGACCCGGCGTTGCTGGGCACCTGGTATCTCGCGGCGATGACCAAGCCTGAAGGAGCATCACCAATACAAACGATGAGTGTGCAGATGGACGTGGTATTCACCCAGGATGGAGGACTGTCAGGGTTTTCGGGGTGCAACCATTTCAGCGGCCAGTATATTCTGACGGGAGAGATGCTCCCCAACGGGAAGGGCATTCAGGTTGGCCCGCTCGTATCGACACTGATGTACTGCAAGGATACCGGAGACATGGAATCACAGTATCTTGAGATCCTCCAGGATGCTTCGAGTTACGAGATCGCCGGCAGCCAGCTCGTGATCACATCAGAGCTCGGCAGCACGCTTGTCTATCACAGGACGCCCTATGGACCGACCGCGGTTCCACGGGGTATCTAACTTCTTTTTTCTGAAAAAAATCGTTCGTCATATTGATGGGATACTGCAAAAAAATGGGATGATAGATCCCGGATGCATGGAGGTACTCCCGGAATATCAATGGCGCAATTATGCCAGATCAGGATGTTCTCCTGAAAAATGCATCGTGGCTCGTGCCATGAGTCTTGCAATCCTGAGGGGCTCGGGAATCTTCCCGTCAAGAGTAAGATCGCGGCATAACTGTCCGGCTTCATGCTGATCGATCCCGTATACACGGAGAAAGATCGTATGCCCTGTGGAAAGGGTAAATGGAACTCTCTCGCCCAGTGACTCGTAGCAGGCCAGACGGGATGCATCCCCCGGGAAATGGTGAGTGATATCATCGCTCAATCCTTCAGAGTCCTCGTATGTGACGACGATGACCGGCACACCCGTCGATTCACAGACCGTGGCGGGATCAAGAATATTATACCATGCAATCACGCATCCGCTCATCATAATTACATTGATGTCCTTCCGTTCCAGCGTGCGGAAGATCCGAAGCACACCGCGTGTTGCATCCATTCCCCCGACCGTGATCCTTGCAAATGAGATCCCATCGACCCGCAGATCCTTCCGCATCACCACCCCGGCAAGCACCGAATAGTCCCGCGAGGAAAAACTCTCCGCGATCCCGAGCACCCGGAGACCTTTCTTTGCGATATGCATGGAAGCACTTATGTCCGTGGATTTTTAAATTAATAACTCGATGCCAATCGAGAAGGACCAGGTCTGCATCCTCATCCCCACACTCAACGAATCTCCTACAATCGGGCCCCTGATACGCGAGTTCCGGGAACTTGGCTATTCTCATATCCTCGTGATCGATGGAAACAGCATCGACGAGACGAGGAGTATCGCACACCGTGAGGGAGCCAGAGTTGAGGTGCAGTCAAAGAAGGGGAAGGGCAATGCACTCATCGAGGCCTTCTCGCTCATTGAAGAACCCTATATCCTGATGATCGATGGTGACGGTACCTACTCCCCCCAGGATGCAGAAAAAATGCTCGAACCCCTCTCCAAGGGATACGACCAGGTGATAGGGGATCGTTTGACCGATGAGAACAGGGATGCCTTCTCAAGGCTGAACCTGTTCGGAAACCAGATCCTCAATCGTCTCTTCAAACTGGCTCATTCTGCCTATCTCTCGGATATCCTCTCGGGATACCGGGCATTTTCCCATGAGGGTATCAGGCAGATGCACTTAAACGAGGTGGGGTTCGGGATTGAGACCGAGATCTCGGCAGAAGCGGTCAGGAGCGGCCAGAAGATATCGGTTGTCCCCATCAGTTACAAGAAAAGACCGGGGACCCCCACCAAGCTGAACCCCTTCCACGACGGCTTCAAGATCACCGCAACCATCTACCGGCTTGCAAAGATGACCAACCCCCTCTTTTA
>CAYNXS010000095.1:2780-5151 GCA_964401215.1 uncultured Methanolinea sp.
GCGATTGTTCACGCCATTATTCAGGGAAAAAAGAACCTTTATGTCAGAGGGATACGAAATGATACTACCATATTTCTGTCTTGCGATAGTAGTCTAGCGGTAGGACAGGGGCTTCCCAAGCCTCTAACCCGGGTTCGATCCCCGGCTATCGCATTCCTGCCATGGATGACAAGGTCTCAGATCTCTCTGCCCTCCGGATCATTGCCGAGAACCGGAGGGGTGTTCTTCGCGACATCTCAACTGTTGTTGCCGGCCATAATGCGAATATTTTGATGGTCCACCAGGAAATCTTCGATTCCGGGCCTTTTGACGGCATGGCCGAACTCTACATGGAATATGATCACTGCTCGGATTCCGCTGCCATGTTCGCCCAGCTCAATGAGATAGAGTCTGTCCGGGAGGTCACGGCGGTTGAGCCATTCAGCCATATCTACGGGACCAGGGTCATCATCATAGGAGGAGGTGCCCAGGTTGCCCAGGTCGCTCTCGGTGCGGTGAACGAGGCCGATCGGCACAACATCCGGGGAGAACGGATCTCGGTCGACACCATTCCCCTTGTCGGCGAAAAGACCGTGGCCCAGGCAGTTGACGCAGTAGCCCGGCTTCCACGGGCGGCAATCCTTGTCCTTGCCGGATCCCTCATGGGAGGGGAGATCTCAAAAGCGGCTGACAGGGTCAGGGATGCAGGAATCCCGGTGATTGCCCTGAAGATGGCCGGCAGTGTCCCCCAGCACGTTGACATGGTAGTGACCGATCCCATCCAGGCCGGGGTCTTTGCCGTGATGCACGTGAGCGGACAGGCTGTGTTTGATATCAACAGGGTACGGGGAAAGGAATTCTAGGATGGACCGGATCGAGGAGGCTGTACGGATCATCCAGCACGACGGCCTCGTGATATACCCGACTGATACGATATACGGCCTTGGCGCGGATGCGTTCTCTGATGAGGCCATTCTGAAGGTGTATGAAGCAAAGAGGAGGCCCGTGTCGGAGCCGATCTCTGTTGCGGTCTGCGATGTTGAGATGGCCTACGGGATCGCTCGGATCGATGCAACGGCGTCCTCGTTCATGGAGCGATTCTTTCCCGGCCCTGTCACGATGGTGGTGAAGGCCAGGAACTGCCTCCCTGAGATCCTGAGCGGAGGGACGGGGCTGATTGGGATCAGGTTCCCGGCCCATTCACTCGCACTCCAGCTCATTGAAGCCCTCGATTCCCCCATTACCGCAACGAGCGCCAATCTGCACGGGGCACGGGACCCTGCATCCCCCGACGAATGCCATGTCAGGCATGATCTCCTCCTTGATGGTGGGCGGCTCCCTGGCACCGCAAGCACAGTCGTCGATCTCGTGCACGGGACCATCATTCGGCCCGGGACCCTGATCGAAGACGTGGGAGTATTCCTTAAGGAACACGAAAGGGAGAACCCATGAGGGCGAAAAAGATCAGGTTGCGCGATTTCATCGAGGATCGGGACGGCTGGCTCTACGCTGTCTCGACCTACGACAACGATCCCAAAGTCGGATGCATTCTCAGGTACGTGCCGGACCCTGGGGGGGACCGGGTGAGACAAACAGGGGAGCGGTACCGGAAAGTGGATTTCGACGATGCGTATGCGCTGATCCGGAAGGAAAAGCCGGAATACCTTGATCTCCTCCACCGGGTACCCCTCTCCGATGTCCGCCGGGTCCTGAAACCTGATGAAGAGATTGGGGCAATCTCTGCCAGGGATGCCAGGATCTCCTCGCTTCTTACCCATTTTCCCCTCCGCCCCGGGAGCATCGGGTGCACGGGCTCGTTCCTCTGCGGCCTTGAGAATGCCGGATCTGATGTAGATCTCGTCGTGTATGGAAAGCAATGGTTCCGTGCACAGGCTCTCCTTAAAAACGCGGTATCCTCAGGAACAATACCTCCGATCACTGATTCGACCTGGAAAAAGATCTACGAAAAGAGGCGACCTGAACTCACCTTCGATGAATTCCTCCTGCACGAGAAGAGGAAGTGGAACCGCGGGCAGATCAACGAGACCTACTTTGACCTCCTCTACACACGGTCGTACCAAAACCTTGATCCACAGCCGTCAGGGAAGGGAAAGGTGATTGGCATCCGGAAGATAGAAGCCAGGGTGACCGATGCGAGTCTTGCCCACGACAACCCTGCCACCTATCTCATCGATCATGAAGAGATCGCAAAAGTGCTCTCGTTCACCCACACCTACAGCGGGCAGGCACTTGATGGAGAACGTATCCAGGCAAAGGGGGTGTGCGAGGTTCATGGCGACGAGCAGTGGCTGATCGTCGGGACGAGCCGGGAAGCCCGGGGAGAGTTTATCCGGTCGCTCACACTCCTCGGGCAGGATTGAACACAGCGGAT
>CAYNXS010000096.1:0-1123 GCA_964401215.1 uncultured Methanolinea sp.
CATCGCTCAATGATGGTATCAAACACACCTGCAGAGGATATGATCAGTGAAGGTATTTTGATCTTACCATCGAGACGTTCCCTTGTAATCTCAGCGATACTCTCACCGGGGAAAGGCAAGATGCCGGTTACAAGCTGATAGAAAATGATGCCCAGCTGGTAGATATCGGTCTTATTGGTCGTGCGCCCAAACCGGGATGGGTCCAGCTGTTCTGGAGCTGCGTAGGAGAGCGAGAACCCGTGCAGGGTGGTTTCTGAAGGGACGCTGTCGTTCCGGGAAAGACCCCAGTCGCCTATCTTTGGTTCTCCTTCCTGTGACAGCAGGATATTCCCGGGCTTGAGATCGCGGTGGATCACCCCACGTTCATGGGCAAATGCGAGAGCAAGGGCAATTTTCCTTGTTATACGTGCGGCATCGCAGGGCTCCATGGGGACGGGGATATCTTCGAGGTTCCCTGGGAGGTATTCCATCTCCACATAGGGCAGGGGAAGTATGTTCGCGGTGTTGACCTGGACAATTCCAGGGTGGAGGAGTGTTCTCCAGACACCCATCTCCCGAAGGAGCGATCTCCCTGTCTGCTCATCGGTTTTGATAGGGATCTTCACGGCAACTTCGACTCCATCGTCCCTGCGCCGTGCGGAAAAGACCCGCGCAATACCCCCCTGGTGAAGGAATCTCGCGTCGGAATAACGCTGTTCAAGTTCATGAGGAAATGGTGGAACATATGGTGCGGATCTCTCCTCATACAGCAGTGTATCCTTGAAGGTGAGTGCACTTTTCCCACCAGGCTTCCCGGGTGTCCTTGCCTGGATACCCACAATACAGAAACTGGCAGTAAAGGTGACTGCTGGGATCAGGGCTGAGAAAGAGAGGATGGTGTTCCACATGATCACGAGGGATGCGAAAACACCGGCCGCGGTAAGCACAAGGTGTCCAAGGAAGGTAATTCTCATCGCCTTTCCAGCGTAGGAAAAGAAGGCCATGCCCACTGACGAGGCAGCCCCGTATGCCAGGAGAAAACCACTTACCAGGGCCAATGCAAGGAGGTTACTGGAAAATACATTCCAGGGGAGAAGGGACACCATGAGAAGGAGCAACTCGATGAAGAACAGGGCAGCCATGA
>CAYNXS010000096.1:1223-5133 GCA_964401215.1 uncultured Methanolinea sp.
GGGGCATCCAGTATCTTTGCCTGGCAGAACGTTCCTCCCACGATAATCACGGTAAAAAACACCAGGAAAACTAAAAGACACGAGAGCCTGCCCTTATGCATCCTGCATCTCACCCGGTGCAACCCCATCCAGGAAGACCAGGTGGAGAGCAAACTCGCCCATTGAGAGGGATATGCGATCTGTATCTTTGAGCGCGATCTGATCCCTGTCAGAGACCCTCTTTCCATTGATGTACGTCCCCCCTGTACTCTCCCTGTCCTCGATGAAACACGAACCGTCCCTGGTCCGGATGAGCGCATGCGGTCTTGATATCCTTGTCAGGGACCTGTATGATTCGGGGAAAGAGACGGCATCGCATCCCGGGATAGACGGCTGAGCCGGATCCCCGCCCCGTCCGAGCGCCACGCATGGTGCAGAGAGAGGAATTACCCTCCCGTCCCATTCGCCCCCCATGACAAGAAGGGCTTTCTCGCACGTCTGCAGTTCTGTTGACACCCTCTTCCTGACTGTTGAAATCCTGTCGTGGAGGCTTGCTGCTTTGATATGGACAGGCAGTGCGGAGAATACCCCGAGATCTCTCTGTATCCTCTGGATCATTCCCGGTGCAGGTGAATATTCCCATGCAGGATGGACTCCTTTGGAAGTCTCCCTCCCGAGACCAGGTTTCCGGATGATGAGACCTGCATTGAGGAGTTTTTCGAGGTGCTTCTTGGTGTTCTCATAACTTGTCTCGATATCAAGGGAGATGGAACGGGCGTCCAGCGGGCGCTTCTCAAGGAGCCTGAGTATCCGGAGGCGTGAACTATTGCCGAGGATCTCCAGGTAATCCGAGAGTTCTGTTAAAAATTCCTCGTCATCTGCGGACAGTATTGTACCCGGGCCCTCTTCCATACGAATTTTCTCCCTCTTGACACTATGGCAAAGTACACTTTAGCTGGTGTTGTTAAGAGGGTGCCGGTCTTGTGGTGGTGGAAACGGATAGAGCGAAAGGGTGGAATTCCTATTTCCGGTCCTTCATGGGTACTCCCTGTTCCGCGGTGTTCCCCAACGTATCACCCGGGATAAATGTGAGCGAGGCCGAGTTCATGCAATACCGCATACCTGACGGGGGCGGGCCGTCATCGAACACGTGCCCCAGATGCGCATCGCAGCGGGCACAGAGCACCCCTGTTCTCACCATGCCGTGTGTCAGGTCTTCCATGAATTTGACATTATTCCGGTGTACCGGTTCAGAAAAACTCGGCCAGCCAGTCCCGCTCTCATACTTGGTCTCAGAAGAGAAGAGGTCTGTGCCGCAGCAGGCACATCGGTAGATTCCCCGCTCATGGAGATCATGATATGCCCCCGAGAATGGCGGCTCTGTTTCGTTCAGTCTTGCAATACGGAACTGGAGGGGAGTAAGAACGGTCTCCCATTCTGCCAGGGTTTTTTTAACCCTGGTCTTCAGAGTCAGGTTCCCCGTGTAAGCATCGTATATTCGCACCATAATGGTGTGATCGTCGGGAGAACCAGTCATGGAGAGGGATTACTGCTCCTTCATTCATGTTAATACGAGAGATCGTGGCATTATGTGAGGCATTAATTTGAATTAGAATCTCGTTCCTATCCTAAAGAGAGCAGGTGAGTATGAGTATGGAGATACATGAGAGGAAGGAGAGTGGTGTGGTGGTGCTTGCATGCAGGGGGAGGCTTGACGGGTATGGCGCGGGCATCCTTGAACAGGCAGCGAAAGAGGCACTTCATGACGATGACAGGTCGCTTGTCCTGGATATGCAGGAAGTCCCGTATCTCTCGAGTGCCGGTATCCGGGTTCTGCTCGTATTGCAGAAAAGGCTGCGTGAAAGGGGTGGAAAAGTGGCGCTTGCAGGGGCGGGTGATTTTATAAAAAAAGTCCTGGATATGGCAGGATTCCTCTCTATCTTTCCGCATTATGCCACTGTGGCCGAAGCAGTCCGCGTGCTTGGCAGGGCAGAAGAACGTGCACAACTTCTCACTGATCTGCGATCTCCCAGTATCGAGAGGGATGGTGTGCGGATGAGTATAGAGCCCGGGTTATCAAAGCCGGCTGCACTCAGGGTATGGGGGGATCTTCCGGCAGTGCTGTATTCACGGATCGATGAGCGGGATATCGCAGTCATCCCCTTCAGTGGGACCGAGTATGCACTCGGACTTGGGGCTCTCGGCAGAACCCCGGAGGAAGTCCTCCCGTTCCTGGGAGAGATGGTGGTGCTGCATGGATCGCTCGTCTGGCTCCCCACGGATGGCAATGATACCCCGGATTTCTTCACACCTGTCAAGGACACGGGCGAGCTCAAGATCTTTGCGGGATATGCGGTCTCCCTCGAAGGTCCATACCGGGAGTATGTCATACTCGAGAGTCTTTCACGGGATGGAATGACCATCGGTGAGATCTATGACATCCTGAACACCTGGGCAAAAGAACGTTATCGTGATTATAAGGGTATTCTCGCGGTGGCCTGGTGGGCAGTCATGGAAGGCCTGCGGAGCCAGGGGGTCAAGCATTCACCCGTCAGGGAACATGCTCCTCCGGGAGCAGTGTCTATCATGGACCCGAGCGTGTTCGACTCTTGGTTTGAGCACGATTCAATTCCCCGGTTCCGCGGGGATACTATGGTAGGATTCGGCATTGTCATAGATCGGGAACACTCGGGCCGTTCATTCGATAAAAAATCACTGGAAACCCTGATGGTGAGTCATCCTGGAGAGGATAGTAGTGGACCTGGTATTACCTCACATACCCACGGTGTTGTCTTCCGGAACGTATCATATGACCCTGGGGCTGCATTCGAGGCGCAGGTAAGAAAGATACTCGGGGAAGCGGATTTTGTGGACATGCGGCACCTGATGCCGGATACGAAAATACGCAAGGCAAAAATTGGAATTGCACCAGTATCATCACTTCTCCATACCTGAATATCCGTTTCGTCTACAGGATATTCCTGGGGGATTCTGGTGAAAAAAGGGATATACAAATGTTAATGTCAGGATTTCCTGCATGCCACGCACAGTGCAGCAATGGCAAGGCCGATCGCCATCACGAAGGGGGAAAGGCCTGCAGAAGTCTTCCCGGCAGACTGTGTTGCGGGAATGAGGGCTTCACTGACTATCGCGGTGCCCCCGCCTGTCACTTCGACAGAGGAGATCGAATCCTGGAATCCATCCCCGCTGATCCTTAACGCATGGGCGCCAGCCGGGATTTCATGGAGTGTCAGAGGGGTAACTCCCACTGCCTTATCGTCAAGGTATACCGCTGCTCCGGGAGGCACCGATTCCACGGTGATGGAACCCAGTGCAAGAGGTTCCAGGGTGCGTGGTACTTTCATCACGTCATTCCGGGGGACCGAGAGGACTTCGTTCAGCGTCACATAGCCCTCCTTTGTCACCATGAGCCGGTGGGCTCCCGGGACCACATCGTAAAGGATCAAAATGCCGGTATCAGGAACAATCCCGGCTGAAACGTCATCCCACGTGACCTCAGCGAGCGGTGGTGTGATGAGAAGGTGAACCCTGCTGTATTCCACCACCGGCTTCGCACTCATCGGGACATAAATGCTGATCACCTGTCCCCTGGCCGGCACCGAGTTGATGGTGCCATTATAGGTCTCATATCCTTCCCTCTGGAGGGTATATGTGTGATAGGGTATTCCTGTCACATCAACGGGAACATCAAGGATGCCCCCAACGATCACACCTTTGAGAACTCCGTCTACAAAGACCTGGGCGCCTTCAGCATTTCCATGGAACCGGTAGATTCCCGTGTTTCCTGCAGTAGCAGTATCAGCCTGGACTGTGAATGGGACGAACAGGGTCAGGCTTATAAAGAGAACAACACATGTCAGATACGAGCGACGCATACACTCCACCAATTGATGATCTATATATATCTTGG
>CAYNXS010000097.1:0-5125 GCA_964401215.1 uncultured Methanolinea sp.
TAAGAATTTCGAAAAATGAACGATTCATGGAGTAGAACACACAAATGAAGCGTTTCTTCTTTCTTATTCTGGCTGTTCTCATTCTCATCCTTGTCCCTGTTGCGATTGCATCCCCACCCCTCCCGAGTGAATATTTCGGGAATGTGACTCTTAACGGCAGGCCTGCACCGGTTGGAACCGAGATCGATGCAGTTGTGAATGGCACGGTCAGGGATGAGATCACGGTGATGGAGGAGGGATTGTATGGTGGATCCGGGATGTGGGACGAGAAACTGATCGTGCAGGTCTCCGAGGACGAATATACCTGCGGATGTACGATCCCGATCATATTCACCATCAACGGGGTTTCAGCATCGCAAACCTCAACTTTTTCTGCCGGGCAGACAGTCAGTCTTGATCTATCAGGGGAGTCCGAAGAGAGTATCCCCCCGCCCCCATTGTCCGATTTTCATGCATATCCCACACAGGGGGAAGTTCCCCTCACGGCCAGGTTCACGGAGAATGTGTCCCATTCATGGTCTTATGAAGAATTCCTCTGGGATTTCGGGGATGGGACCACTGGGGCTGGCTACTTAGTTGATCACACCTACGAAGATCCCGGCCTCTACAACGTCACGCTGACCGTCAACAGCACCCAAGGGTCGAGTTCCCTGACGAGGAAAGAGTATATCAACGTGACGCCGAAGAGTCCTCCCGCCACGGATTTTTATGGCATTCCCCTTTCCGGTGATGCCCCGCTCCCGGTAGAGTTCTCGGACACCACGATGGGGTTGGTCAATACGCGGTGGTGGGACTTTGGCGACGGAACCGCTGCATGGGCAAATGAGACACCCTGGGTGAAGCACACCTTCGAGATCCCGGGCATCTATACAGTCACCCTGACTGCGGGCAATGGCGGCGGGGAGGTGTCTTCCACAAAGGAGAGTTACATCGAGATCTTCCCCAAGGGCACTCCTCCGGATGCACGGTTTACCGTATCGCCGATGATGGGATACGCACCCCTGACCGTGGCCTTCACCGACCGTTCGACCGGGGGGCCGCTCTCATGGAGATGGGATTTCGGGGATGGCAATGAATCATCGGAAGCGAACCCCTCCAACACCTATTCCACGGCCGGGATCTACAACGTTACGCTCATCGTTGCCAACAGTGGCGGAACCGATTCGTCCGCATCTGCGGTGTGGGTGAGATCGGCATATTCCCGCACCTGATCTGCACTTCATCCCGTCATGAAGGAGTTGTGACGGGATGGAACCGATCATTTTTTTGAGATTTTCGGATAGGGATGGGTTGAACGGTTCCTGCCTGGAGGATGCAACCGTCCGTTTCTTATAAGATACCTCACCCCATACAAGTCTCATAATCGGGATACCTATGGGACTACTCTCCTGGCTGGCATCGCTCTTTTACCCTGATTCGCCCCGGAAGGATGCACAAACCGGGGATGAGGAGGAGGAAGAGATTGAGGAACTCATTGCGCTTGGAATTATATAGGGATCGGGCAAGCGGCACCTGCCGGTATGAATGGTTCGTTGATGAAAAGCTACCGTGAAATGACAGGTCTCGTGAGAATACTACGGGGATTTCCAGGAAAGGCATGAAGGTTATCTGGAAGTACCTGCAGCCGCAGAAATGGCTTATTTTTGTTGCGTTAATCCTGGCAGGTGTAAGCCAGCTCCTGAACCTGATCGATCCGCTGATCTTCGGGAAGATTATCGACGAGTATGCCTTAAATCCTGCACACCTTCCTGAAAATCAGCTTGTCAGCGGGGTGATCTTCTGGCTGTGTGTGGCGATCGCAATCGCACTATTGTCCCGGCTGGCACGGGCATTCCAGGATTATTTTGCCCGGCTCGCCGTCCAGCGTTTCGGGATGCAGATATTCAATGAAGGCCTGAAACAGACGCTCCGGCTTTCTTTCAGCGAGTTCGAGGACCAGCGGAGCGGGGAGACCCTGTCGATCCTCCAGAAGGTGAGAATGGACACCCAGATGTTCATGCAGACGGCAATCAACGTCCTCTTCTCTTCTGTTATCGGAATGGGATTCCTGCTTGTGTATTCTGTCACGAAGAACTGGATGCTGATCCCGGTCTTCCTGGTCGGAATCGTGGTCCTTGGCTCACTCACCGGACTTCTGAGTAACAGGATCAAGACAACCCAACGGGCGATCAACCGGGAGACGAACAGGATGTCGGGGGTGATCACTGAATCGCTCAGGAACATCGAGCTTGTCAAAAGCCTCGGCCTCACCTACCCGGAAATACGGCGGCTCCGGGAGCATAACCTCAAGATATTCAACCTGGAGATGTCGAAGGTGAAGAAGGTCCGGACCCTGACATTTTTACAGGGGACCACAATCAGCATCCTCAAACAGTCCATCCTGTTCATTCTCCTCTGGCTGATCTTCCGGAACGTGCTCACGACAGGGGAGCTGATCGCGATGCAGTCGATATCGGCGACCATCTTTGGACCCCTGCAGGATCTCGGGACATTCATCCTTTCCTACCGTGAGGTTGACGCATCGGTGAACAGCTTCGACCAGCTGATGCAGAAACCGGTCGAGAAGAATCCCGAGAACCCGGTTGTCATCGACAGGCTGGAATCAATCCGCTTTGAGAACGTGGTGTTCCGTCACAAGTCCGCGACGTACAATGCAATTGACGGGATCTCATTTGATGTGAAGACTGGGGATACCATTGCGTTTGTGGGGCCTTCGGGCTCAGGGAAGTCGACACTTGTCAAGCTCCTCGTCGGCCTGTACCGCCCGGTGTCAGGGGAGATCTATTTCAACGGACACCCTTCACCCCAGATCCGGTATAACCCTCTTCGGAGACAGATCGGGTTCGTGACGCAGGAACCCCAGCTCTTCGCGGGCTCGCTCAAGGAGAACCTCCTCTTTGTCCAGCCTGATGCGACCGATGAGCAGATCGTGGATGCCCTCGACAAGGCCGCATGCGATACCCTCCTCTCCAGGTCACACTACGGCATCGATACCATCATCGGCGAGGGAGGCATGAAACTCTCCGGTGGTGAGAAGCAGCGTGTATCCATCGCGAGAGCCATCATCCGCCACCCACGCCTCTTGATCTTCGACGAGGCCACATCATCGCTTGATTCCCTTACAGAGGAGGAGATCACGAATACGATCCGGAATATTTCCATGAACAGGGAGCAGATATCGATCCTGATTGCTCACCGGCTCTCGACGATCATGCATGCGGATGTCATCTACGTGCTTGAGAAGGGAACGATCGTCGAGACCGGGTCACACGAGGATCTCCTCGAGCAGAAAGGCCTTTATTACGCGATGTGGCGCCAGCAGATAGGGGAGAGAAGGAACCACCTTGTGAAGAAGTCCTGAAACTGCTGTATCCATGTGAAATTTGATCCATCAAAACCGTAATCCAGGAACTTTATTCGAAGAGACGACACATGAAAAATTGTTTTCATATACGGGAGAGAGTTTATGCATTCCATGGCACCTTTCATTCTCGTCCAGGGAGGCAACCTTTCGACCGATACCTGGAACCGGCTTGCCGGACGGAACGACTATCCTCCCGGCGGCCAGCTTGGCGGGAAGTACTGGGACGGGACCATCGCGGCACTCGCAGTTCATGGTTACCAGTCCTTTGCACCGACGCTCGAAGACGAGCATATCACAGGCCTGTCAGGGCACATCGCACAGATCTGCACCCTGATAGATCAGCACCGTCTGTGGGATATCATCCTTGTCGGGCACAGTTACGGCGGGATGATCATTACAGGGGTTGCGGACAGGATGCCGGAGCGGATCAGGCGCCTTGTATATCTCGATGCCGCACTGCCCGATCCCGGGCAGTCGCTCTTTGACCTATTTACATCGGAAGGGAGCGATCCCCTGTTATTTACCGGACTGGAACCGGCGAAAGCATACGTGGAAAAGATCCGGTTCGATCCAGGGATCCTGGAATCCATCCAGAAGACCTATATCCTCTGCACGAAGAGCGAGTTTGCTGTCGTCACGGGCGCAGCGAGGCGGAAGATTGAGGCCGCACCGGAAGGGTGGACTTACCTGGAACTTCCTTCATCTCATGTCCCCATGGCTGACATGCCGGATGAGGTAGTCCGGATACTGCTGGATGCTGTAAAACAGCAATAACTCAGGATCACCGCAGCCACATTGTAATGCCACGTTTCATGATAGTCTCATGAATCTCACCTGAAAGATGCAGGCCAGGAGTGTTCTCTCTCCTCCTTCCAGGAAGGAAAAGAAAGAATCAATCCTCCCCGGCGCCAATAAGGAAAAAGACTGAGTTCCCCGGAGCAGCATGGCGTTTCACCTCGCGACAGAACGACTGATCCTCGAAGATCTTGCAGAGGAGGATCTTTCGAATATCCAGAAGATAGCCCGTGATCCTGATCTGATGCGATACGTCCTCATATGGCTTGAGAACGACGAGCAGATAGCCGGGTTCCTGCAGCGGGCGATTGCTGAGTCAAAACTAACCGATAGAATGGGATACGTCCTTGCGGCAAGGATTGCCGGAACAGGGGAATTCGCCGGCCTGACGTTCCTTGAGATTGAACCCGAACTTCCGACCACCGGGGAGATCGGGATAGTCCTCCTTCCGGAATACCAGGCGTCCGGGTACGGGAAGGAGATCCTCCAGAAGTACATTGAGTTCGGGTTCGATACACTCTCGCTCCACCGAGTGTTCGGAAAGTGCGACGAACTAAACAGTGCCTCGGCCCGCCTGATGGGGCAGTGCGGGCTGATCTACGAAGGTACGATCCGTGAGCATGTCTGGCTCCGGGACCACTGGAGGTCGACCCGGTATTACGGGATGCTTGCCGGGGAGTATGCGGCCAGGCGGGATTAACTCAAAAAAAAACCTCTATCGAACCGTTTTTGGAATCATGTCGTTCGAATAAAAAATTATCGTGGAATATATTCAGGAAGGAATCCTGGAAAAAATCCCGTTCCGACCGGGCAGCTCATACTGTGCGAACCGGATATCAGTTGCAAACCCGGAGGAACCGGCGGTGAACCTGACACCGGTCCCGGTCTCCTTGTCAACGAAGGTATCCCCGTCGTAGGGAACGAGGATCATGGGATTGGTGCGGTGGCCGGGATATGCGAGGAGAC
>CAYNXS010000098.1:0-5092 GCA_964401215.1 uncultured Methanolinea sp.
CGCTCGGCAGCATCAAGTGCCGGCCGGGCAAGGATGGCAGATGCGAGAAAATGCTCGAGCCGTGTTGTCGCATAATCGTGGCAGCGGTCGACGTTTCCCGGCTTTGGATACGCCGAGACCTCCAGCACCATTGCCAGCTGAGCGCGTTCAGCCCGTGTGAGTGTCCGCATTGTCGGAGAAGATATGATGCATGATCTTATCGGCCAGCTGTCTCTTCGCCTTCATGTAATCCCTGTTCGAGATCCCTGCACCCTTGAGGGTCATCTCCCTGAACATGCAGGGGGAGGAATCCTTGCAGCACCAGGCAAGGCTCCCAAAGCATGTCTGGGCTCCGGTATCGAGAGGAGTGCCCGAGACTGCCTTCATCTTGAGGGCGAGGTACTCCTCGTTCGAGAGCCCGATCTTCTCAAGCGTCGGGATGAGGGGGCAGCTCTTGACCGGCATACAGCAGAAAGCAAGACCCCGGAGATCCCCTCCCCGGCAGATCTGTTTCGGTGCATTGTACCACCCGTGTTCATCGGTAAACCGGGAGATCGCGGCATCGAGGCCGGCAAGCGTCCTCTCGTCAGAGTGCCGTGCAATTGAGATCATATCCGCACCGTGGGAGAGCATGTCCTTCATCTTCTCAAAGGAGTTGATCGAATTATTGGCGATGATCACAAGCGGGCACCTGTTCCTGATCTGTCTCACCTTCTGGTACCCGAAATCCATCAGGTCCACATGGAGGATATCCGCCCCGGCCTTCCATATCTTTTGTGCAAGCAGCATGTCATCGGCTGCAACACCTGCCCTGATCTTGACCGAGACTGTGACATCCTCTTTCTTCAGCGCCTGGATGTAGGTCGCGAGGCGATCGGGGTGCTGCAGGAGATATTCGCCGCAGTGTGCCTGGACAAGGGGCTCCTGGCGGCAGTGGGCGTCGATCTCGTAGATGACGCCATCGCCGATCTGCCCGGCAATCAGGGAGAACGATTCAGCAGCGCTCCCTCTCATATTGAGCCCGCATACCACGTCAGAATGGGCCATCTTTGAGACCTGGAGGGAGAGTTCTTCCACCGGATCGTTGTAGATGAACTCTTTCCGGCCGGAGTCTGCGAGCGCATGGCTCGCCGAGAGTGTCGGCGCATCGATCGAGTACCCTCCCAGGAACGCAAGCCCGATATGCGCGGAACGCTCGAGGGCATAGTTCGCATCCACGATGCCGGCCATCGCCGAGATCGCAACCGGGGTCTTGATCACCCGGTTATTCAGCAGCAGGCCATATCTCTCAAAACTGCGCATCGTTTCCATGGGGGACTCTCGTCTCCGGACACCCCTCGTCTCCGAAGTTCTTATAAATATGATGTTCGGGGATATAAAAAGTTGGACATTCTATCAATGGAGGTCTTGTGGCGCCGTGGAATGGATCCATGTGTGGCATCCTGGCAGTCCTGGAATGGTGTAAGAATGTGCCACGGGGTATGGAAAGCATCCGGAACACACTGAGTCTTGTTTCTGGTATCCGGGAAATATCCATTCCTGTTCCCAGCTCCGGGTGGAGACTTCGACCACTCGCTCCCACCCGGGAGAGTGATACCCTTGCGTTCCTGCTCCAACCCGGGGAAGTTCAGAAGTTCACCCGGTTGCGCACATACATAAAACCGGTAATCATTTTACCGCTTCAGTACAACGTATGTGCGTATGAGTAAGACTGGCCTGTTACTGGTGGGACATGGAAGCAAACTCCCTTTTAATAAAGATTTGGTGGAGAACACCTCCGGCATCATCGCCAGAAAGCACCCGGAGTACGTGGTCCGGTGCGGGTTCATGAATATGAATTCCCCCAGCATTGGGGAGGCCATGTCATCATTCCAGGGAGAGCCTATCGACTCACTGGTCGTGGTCCCGCTCTTCCTTGCAAAGGGCGTCCACACAGTCAAGGACATCCCGGAAGCAATCGGGCTCGATGAAGGGGCGAATAAGGGGACATTTTCGCTGAACGGAAGAACAATCCCGCTCCTGTACGCCGATCCCATCGGGAGCGATCCCCTCCTCGCAGAACTGATGATCAAGAACGCAAGACGGGCCCTCTCCGAACTGTGAGGATATGCACATCCTGGTCCTGGACACCATTCACGGCGGTGCGATCATAGCACGGGCTCTCCAGGACCGGGGGCATTCGGTTGACATGGTGGATGTCTACCGGGGGAAGGTGGGAATCAGCCCTGATGAGGCAGCGCAGGGAACATATGATCTTACCATCGCACCGGTCCACCTGGACCCTGCGTATCCTCTCCTCCAAAGGATCAGGTCGCCTGTCATCTCGCACCACCAGGCAGTGAAATGGATCCTTGGACCTGATGTGCCCCGGCCCTTCATCGAGATCACCGGGGCCAGGGGAAAGACGACGACCGCCCATGCACTGGCACACGTAATGGGAGGTCCGGGAATCCTGCACACCTCCAAAGGCACCATCGAGTACCCTGCGAGAGTGATCCACAACAATCCGGGGATCACCCCGGCCTCCCTGATCGAGGCTGTCACCCTCGCAAGGTCGATCGAAGGCTGGATGATCGCGGAGATCTCGCTCGGGTTTTCCGGCTCAGGGCAACTCGGTATCCTCACCTCGCAAGAGACCTACCCGTTCGCAGCGAAGCAGAAGGATGCCCTTTCAGAAAAGGTGCGGTCCGGCCGCTCGCTCCCGAGGGTAATCCTGCCCCGGGGGATGAACCGCGATGGACACGGAATCCCTGCGGATGAGATCGTACAGGTCGAAGGTGACACCTGCCGGTTCGGGTGGGAAGGAATCCAGGGGGAATTCCGCTCCCCGCTCTTCGTAAACGAGGCATACCGGACACCACTCATCCTGGCTGTCGCCGCCGCATGCGTGCTCGGGATCGATCCGACCCCGCTTGCGACCTTTACCCCGCTCGAGGGGAGGCTGGCTGTCTCGAGAATTGGTGATACTGTAGTCGTGGATGATGCCAACTCGGGGACCTGTGCCGCAACCGCACGGCAGGCTATAGGGATAGCACGGCAGGAATCCGGGTGCAGGGATCCGCTCACGCTTGTCATCGGGAAGGAGGACGGGGCCATATGCGAAGGGTTCCCAGCCGAAGATATCCTTGCGGTTATCCGGGAAGAGGTCCCGGAACGTGTGATCCTTGTCGGGAAGGACTACGAATCCGGGATCCCAGGCCTCGCCCGGCAGAATGTCCGGGTCTCCTGCTGCGATACCCTCGCAGAGGGAAAAACCCTTGCGCTTGAGGATGCAGACGGCGGCATGGTGGTGCTGGCGGTGAAAGCATGGAGGTGAACCCGATCAAGTACATGCAGCCGCGGCCGAGTTCGATCGTTGCCGCACTCTATACCGCACGAGACCTGGACGTCGATGTCGCGATCCTGCACGGACCTTCGGGCTGCTCCTTCAAGCATGCCAGGCTGCTCGAGGAGGACGGGTTGCGGGTCCTGACCACCTCCCTCGCCGATCACGAATTCATCTTCGGAGGCCAGCAACCCCTCGAGAATATACTCAGATACGCCGAGAAGACCTTCTCTCCAAAGAGAATGGCGGTGATTGGGACCTGCGTCTCCATGATCATCGGGGAGGATCTCCAGTCAGCGATTCGGAATTCGGGGATAACCACTCCCACCATCTCAGTTGAGATCCACGCCGGCTTCCCTGAGAACATCGATGGCGTGATCGCGACACTCGGACCGGCAACCTGCGCAGGCTGGATAAGCGAGGAGGAACTGGAGCGGCAGACAATACTCCTCCAGAAAGCAAACGAGGTGGAGAGGCTGCGTGGGGCGGCATCCCGGCCGTATATCAAACCATCGCGGGGTGACTTAAAGCACCTGGCCGCGGAACGGCTTCTCTCGCTAACCAGGGGAGGAAAGAGGGGTCTTGCCATCATGAATGCAAAGAAGGAGACGGCATACATGTTCGCCGATGAACTCCTTGCCCTGCACGAGACCTGCCCCGGTGCGGACATCACATATATCGCAAACCTTGAAGAGAGGGGCCTTCCCAAGGTGAGGGGTGATGCCCGCCGGATCCATGAGGAACTCCGGGTGAGGGGGCTTTCACCCATCCTGTGTGGAGCACTCGACGAGTACGGGGCCAACGGCGACCGGGTTGGTGCCCTTGTAAAGGAGTATTCCCCGGACTTTGCGTTCATTGTCGGGGTACCTCACGCGGTACCCCCCCAGTATCTTGAGGGAGTGGAGTGCATCTCGGTCACGAACGGTCCCCGGCAGGTTGAGCCTCTCACGGAGCTGGGGCACAGGTATGTCGTTGTCGAGGTGGACCTCCATCCCCGGACACTCGGCGTCACCCGGATTGTGGAGAGCGAACTCGGTGCGGTGATCCGGAGCATGGCATGAGAGCACTGATGATCGCGGGCGACCGCTCGGGGAGCGGGAAGACGAGCATCACGCTCGCGATTGCAGCACTCCTCTCAAAGACAATGACAGTCCAGACGTTTAAGGTCGGGATGGACTACATCGACCCCTCGTATCTCACCGGGGTTTCAGGGAGATCGTGCCGGAACCTGGACAGTTATGTCATGAACGATGACCAGATGCGGCTGATCTTCAACCATGGCTGTGCCGGTGCCGACCTTGCGCTCGTCGAGGGGGTTCGCGGGCTTTTCGAGGGTGCAGAGGCACTCGACGGGACGGGGAGCAGTGCCTCGGTGGCAGCATGCCTTGAAATCCCCGTGGTTCTGGTCATCAACGCACGGAGCATCACCCGGAGTGCTGCAGCGATAGTCAAAGGGTTCCAGGCATTCGATCCAAATATCCGGATCGCAGGGGTTATCCTGAATAACACCGCGGGGGAGAAGCATACCCGGAAGGCCACCCTGGCGATCGAGCATTACTGCCAAATCCCGGTGATCGGCGCAATCCCCCGCATGCCCGAGATGGAACTCGCGATGCGGCACCTGGGACTGATGCCATACAGGGAGGGGCAGGAGAACAGGGAGTTTCAGGACAGGATTCGCGTGGTGACCGGAACGATTGGCGAGCATGTGAACCTGGACCAGCTCCTCTCGGTCGCATCATGCACCACGATCCCTCAACAGGACGATTCTGGTCTCTTCTCGAAAAA
>CAYNXS010000099.1:0-3036 GCA_964401215.1 uncultured Methanolinea sp.
TCAAAGATCCGGTCGATGCACTTGATCAGCGTGGTCTTCCCGCACCCGTTCGGGCCGGCTATCCCGAGCACCTCGCCCGGTGCGGTCGAGAACGAGACATCGTGGAGGATCTTCCGGTCCCCGTACGAGAACGAGAGATCCCGGACTGTCAGCGTCACCAGTATCCCTCCCTTTTCCGGAGGAACAGGTAGAGGAAGAAGGGGATCCCGATAAATGAGGTCATGATGCCGACCGGGATGATAGCGGGTGCGAGCACGGTCCTCGCCAGGCTGTCAGCGGTCAGCAGGAGTGCTCCGCCCACAAGGCCCGATGCGGGGAGCAGGAACCGGTTGTCCCCGCCGATTGCGAGCCGTGTGATGTGCGGTGCGACAAGCCCGATGAACCCGATGACCCCGGTGAAACAGATGATGATTGCCGTGACAAGCGATGCGATCAGCATGAGGTGGGTCCTCGTCCGGCTGACATCGACCCCCATGCTCTTTGCCACCTGGTCGCCCTGGCCCATGGCGTTGAGATCCCAGGACTTGAGCATGATATAGGGGAGGCAGAGGCCGACGACCAGGCTGACAAGACCAAGCTTCCCCCACGAGGTCCGCTGGAGGCTCCCGAACGTCCAGAAGACCACCTCCTGGAGCTGGTCGAAGGTCCCGATATACTGGAGGAACGAGGTCATGGCTGAGAACAGGTACATCAGGATTATCCCGGCAAGGATCATGCTCTCAGGAGAGATACCCCGGAACTTTGAGAGGCTGTAGATGCCGAAGGTGGCAAGGAGCGTGAAGAGGAACGCAGAGACGATGATCGCAAGGTCATTGGAAAGCCCACCGATCCCGAAGACGATCACCATGGAGGCACCAAACGATGCGGCCGCGGAGATCCCGAGCGTGAAGGGACTTGCAAGGGGATTCCGGAGCACCCCCTGCATCACCGCCCCTGCAATCCCGAGCCCGAACCCTGCCGCAATCGCAAAGAGGATCCGGTGCAGGCGGTATTCCCAAACGATCGTGGTCGCGAGCGGACTGCTCTCTGCAAGCGAGGGGAAGAAGCGTGCGAGAATCGCCGCGTAGACTTCGCCGATCGTAAGATCAGCAGAGCCAAGGGTGGTCGCGATCCCGATAAGCACCAGGATCAGGACAATGCATCCTGCAAGGAAGAGGTACCGCTTCGCCGTGAACCGCTGGTACTCCTCCTTGAGATGGGCAAATTCCCCTGCAAGGCTTTTCTTATCCACGATACATCCTTTCCCCTACCGGGGATAGACAAAGATCTCCTTCTCCACAATGGATGACGGGAGTCCCTGGAACCGTGACAGGTATTCTGCATGGACCCTGGCGGGATCAAGGTCGGCGAACTGCTCGGGATAGAACCACGTTGCCATGTGCTGCACGCCGATGAAGAAATGGGGGCCGCCCAGGATATCGGTATGGAGCAGGTAGGTCCTGTTCTCCCGGACTGCCGGAAGGGTTTCCCAGCCTTTCCGCGAGATGATATCGGTATACACCTTCCGGAACTGTGCCTCGTCCCCGCCATTGTATCCTCCGAAGGTGTACGACGCAGACCCGATCAGCTTGATGACAGCCTGCGGGGAACGGGAGAGCACTGCCTCGGGATCGATCTCGGGATATTCTCCCGCTTCATCAGAAAAGATATTGGAACCCCCGGCCATCCGTATCTTCTGGTCATACCCGGACCCCGCGGCAGCGCTCTTGTAATCCGTCCAGGTCTCGAAGTAGACCGTCATGCGTTCTTCCTCCGGGATCTTTGCGATCCGGCTTGATACCGTATCTATATTGGCCGAATAGAATTCCAGGAATTCCCGGCCTCCCTCCTGGCAATCCAGCAGTTCGGCGAGCACGCCGATCTCTTTTTGATAGGTATCAGGCCAGTAACAGTCGAACCGGAGCACGGTGATTTCCGGGGATGTCCGGCCTAATCTCTCCTCTATCTCATCGCACGACGATTTGCTGACTACGGCATAGACAAATACCGCATCCGGTTCAAGGGAGACGATCTTCTCGTAATCGGGTGCCCAGATCGAGCCGATTCCCGGGCTTGTGGCACACTCGGGGAAGAATGTGGTGGCTTTGAGGGTGTATTTATCGACACCGACCACCGTTGAGGTATCATACCCTATGGAACGCATGGTCTCCAGGGTCTCAGAGTTCATGACGACGATCCGGTGGAACGGGCGCCATATCACGCGTTCTTTTCCGGATGAATCGGTGATCGTCTTGGGACTCCCGTTCCAGTGCATAGAGACATACGCAGCATCCCGGGCATCCTGGAGGGCATTCCCATCCTTGAGCGCAGCAAGAACCATGGCTGCAAGTTCAGGTTTTTCAAGGTGGTCGTTGCCACTGGTATCTCCCGGGATTCCTGCTGCCACGGGCAATGCGAACAACACACACATCGCGGCTGCCAGGAAGAATGCCTGACGTTTCATGACGCTCCCCTCCGGAGTGAGCAGAGCAGGCCTCCCACACAGAGTGCAACCATCAGGAGACAGGGGTTCAAGGGAGTGGGACGCGCCTGGGAGTCTTTTCCCTGCAGGGTAATATGGTCGGTGACCTTGATGATTTCAACAGATCCTGATGGCAAGATCCGTGCTCCGGGAAGGTTCCCCTCGTCTTCCGAGAGCATATCCTTGTAGGTTCCGGAGATCTCGCCTGAATCGCCGGGCTTTATGGTGACGAAATATGACACTTCACGTTCGCCAATCACCGCCAGCGAGAGCATAGTCCCTTCGATCGTGTAGGAATCCGGGGAGAGTGAGATCTCCCCATAGCTCATTCCGCCTGAAATGGTCTCGGTGATCCCGATGACGGATTCCGCAGGCATCCGGAGTATGACCTGGTAGGTTGAGTTTCCCACAGGGTTGACTGACCGGTCGACAACACCGGCAGCAGCACCATGCACTACAAGAACCAGGATCAGGATACAGGCGATAGCTATTGCAAGATACCCTCGCTCCATACTCTCCATTATAGGCTCGTGCTACATTTAATAATAATTATTTTACTTTATCCGTAAAATTTT
>CAYNXS010000099.1:3136-5074 GCA_964401215.1 uncultured Methanolinea sp.
AACAGGAGAGAGATTGGCATGGAAAAGACCGTGCAGAACATGAGTAATTCCACACTCGACATTCACAAGGATACCTGCCTCTTCCGGGCCCAGCGCGACCGCGGATCGGGTGCGTGACTCACGCGGGAAAGATCTCTCCATGCACTCCCGCCCCCCCAATATGCCCCCTCTCTCCTATCTCCATCGCTGGACGCTTCACAAGAACGAGAATGAGAGCCTTGCTCCCATCTCACCTGTCATGGCAGGCCGGTTCCTGGAAGAGCGGGGCATTCTCTACCATGGCCCTGGAGATCAGCGGGGAGCGGAGATTCTCCGGTCATGGGGATACGGGATACTTGAAGAGTTCTGATACTTCACACCCGCCAGGGACCGGATACATCCACCACCAGACTGCAGGGAATTGAACACGTCCCCTCATCCTGGGGATCTGCATGATCCCCCTTTTTTTCGAACAATACTCCCTGATTCCAGGAGAGAAAATTGTTAAAATACTGGATTGTCCGTTCAAAAAAAAGGGAAGATGTACCTACTTCTTTCTCTTCATGAACAGGAATGCTCCTATCCCTGCGAGGACAAGAAGGCCTGCGCCGATCAGAATGGCAGCAGTCGGATACCCTGCCCCTGAACCGGAATCCTCCATGGATACCATGCTCGTACCCGGATCTGACAAAGTACCTGTTGGTGACACTGATACCCCATCATCAGCCTTCTGGGGCGCCTCATACGAGACGACCGCCATGGTTGCGGTGGAGGTCGGTGTGGAGGTGAGCGTAATTCCCGGGGAGCCCTGGGTCACAATCGCCCCGGTGAAACTGCTGCTTGAACCGCCTCCTGATGAGGATCCTCCCCCGCCCCCGGATGAGGAGCCGGACGAGGGACTCCCCGTGACCGTGACGGCCACCTGGACTGGATCAACCTTCAGGATAGCGCCGCCATCAGCATCAAACCGCACATCAGGTATCGAGATGGTGCAGGTCCCTGCGCCCATTCCCTGGATGGTGATGGTGGCAAGCGGAATGGATGTTGCCCCGTCCTCGACAGTCTTCCCGAGATCAACGCCACTTATCATGATCTCGCTTCCCGGAACCCCCTGTGTCACGTTCAGGATTGCCCATGCAGGGTAACTGACCGCGATGATCCGTGCACATGCAGGATTGGAGATGGAGAGATCCATGCGGTATCCGACAAGACCTCCGGGGGCCTCATCGAGAGTATACGTAATCGTGGTGGTTGCTCCCTGCTGGAGTGCGACCGATGCGGGATTCGCATCCACTTCTGTTGCGGCTGAGAAGCTGGACATGGCAAGGAACGAGAACAGCACTATGGCAAGTATGTGAGGGATTCGTGCTTGGGTATTCATAGTATTCTCCTTGGATCTGTTCTCATCACTGATGACAATGGTTCCGGTGGTTGCTGAGGGTTATGGGAAGTTGTTCCTGGCGATACACTGGCAGGTAGTACGCACATGAGCGCAGCATGAGTACATGGGAGTGAACGTTCCTCTTCCCTCCCCTATGATTCAAGTATCTCATAGTACAGCACCACGACATCGTCGAAGTCAAGGTACCCGTTGCCGTTGTAATCGAAGGCACGGGGGTCCGGTTCATGCTGCTCTATCCATGCCATGTTGTAGTAGAACTCAACCACGTCATCGAAATCCAGGTAGCCGTTCCCGTTGGTGTCTTCGTAGAGAGTATCACCATCCGGGTCCGTCGGCGCATTCGTGTGCGAGGGGAGCGGGATGACGTGGTGGGGGATGATGATGTATCCTGCCCGGGTCAGTGTGTCGGAACAGTACTGGTTCGACACGGTGAGGTTGACGGTATAGGCTCCCCCGGTTGTATAGGTATACACCGGGTTCTTCTGGGTGGAATCCACAACCCCGTCGCCATTCAAGTCCCAGGCCCAGCCCGATGGCAGCGGATCACCCGTCGAGGT
>CAYNXS010000100.1:0-2483 GCA_964401215.1 uncultured Methanolinea sp.
GGGATGACGGGGAGAAATCTAAAGTGATAAGTTCCCGCCGCGGCAAGTGAGATGGTAATGCTGCACTGCTCCCCCGCGATGGAGACGTATCTCGCGGATCTTCAGGAAGGGCTCCGGAGGGCCATTGAGGTGGCTGAGAAAGCCCGTGCGTGTGGGATCGATCCCCGCACGACTGTGGAGATCCCGGTTGCGAGCGATCTTGCGGACCGGGTGGAGGCGCTTCTCGGGATCAGTGGCCTCGCTGCACGGATCAGGGAGATGGAGGAGCAGATGTCCCGGGAAGAGGTTGCCCTCCACATCGGGGAAGACTTCGTCCAGCGCCGCTTTGGTGAGCAGAGCCGGGAGGAGATCCTGGACCATGCAATCCGCACCGCCATGGCAGTACTCACGGAGGGAGTGGTCGCTGCCCCCACAGAAGGGATCGCCAAGGTGGGTACCGGGAGGAACGACGATGGAAGCGAGTATCTCAAGATTTACTACGCGGGGCCGATTCGGAGTGCGGGAGGCACCGCCCAGGCGCTCTCGGTGCTCGTAGGGGATTTTGTGAGGCGGGCGCTCGGTATGAACCGCTATATTCCCCGTGCCGACGAGGTGGAGCGATACATCGAGGAGATCAGGCAGTATAATTCCATCATGAACCTCCAGTATCTCCCCTCCGAACGCGAGATACGGCTTATCGTCCAGAACTGCCCGGTCTGTATCGACGGGGAGGGCACGGAACAGGAGGAGGTCAGCGGGTACCGGAACCTGGAGCGGGTGGAGACGAACACGGTCAGGGGGGGCATGGCCCTCGTCCTCGCAGAAGGGCTCGCCCTCAAAGCCCCGAAAGTCTTGAAGAACGTGCGTGCCCTCTCGATGGACGGGTGGGACTGGCTCGAGGAGCTGATACGCGGTGCCCCCAAGAGCGATGATGGGGATGATTCTTCCGGTGTCAAACCCAAGGACAAGTACCTGCGCGACCTTATCGGGGGAAGACCGGTCTTTTCATACCCCATGAGGAAAGGGGGGTTCAGGCTGCGATACGGCCGCTCCCGGAACACGGGGTTCGCGGCGGCAGGGCTCAACCCTTCGACCATGCACATCCTCGGCGATTTTCTCGCGGTTGGCACCCAGATGAAGATTGAGCGGCCGGGAAAAGCGGCCGGGATCGTCCCGGTGGATACCATAGAAGGCCCTACCGTCCGGCTGAAGTGCGGCGATGTGCTCAGGATCGATGATGCACAGGTTGCACGGGATCTCACCGGGGATGTGGAACGGATCCTTGACGTGGGGGAGATCCTGATCGGGTACGGGGAGTTCCTTGAGAACAACCATCTCCTGGTTCCCCCCTCCTACTGCCACGAGTGGTGGTGCCAGGAGGGCGGGAAGGCCCGTCCCGGGAGCGAGGAAGAGGCACTCTCGCAGTGTTTCGACGGTGCCCCTCTCCATCCCGAGTATACGTGGTTCTGGGATGACCTGACATGCAGTCAGATCGTAACACTTGCGGATACCGTGTCCAGGACAGGGGAGCTCAGGCACGGCATTCTCGTGCTGCCGCCGGAACCCGGTCTCAAAGAGTTGCTCGAGGAGATTCTCATCCCACACCGCGTGCGCGAAGGGATGATCTGCATCAGTGAGTATTACGCATTCCTTGCCTGCCTGGGCCTTGACCTGAAGCTCAAGAAACGATCTGCCTGGGAGGACGCCCCCATGGACGCTCCCCTGGCGCTCGTGCAGCATCTCTCCGGCTTTGTCATCCGGTCACGGGGTGGAACCCGTATCGGTGGACGGATGGGCCGACCGGGGAAGTCCCGCCCGAGGAAAATGAACCCGCCTCCCCATGCCCTGTTCCCGCTCGGCGAGGCCGGGGGCAACCGGCGTTCCCTCCAGGAAGCCTCGAACCACGCACCCCAGCCGAACATGGACGGGGGCACTATCACTATCGAGACGGGCAGGAGGAGATGCCCGTCCTGCGGATCGGAGACGTTCCGCAACCAGTGCGGGTGCGGATCCCATACCGAGCCGGTCTACAGCTGTCCGCGCTGCAAGCGCGAGGTTGCGGGCACCGAGTGCCCCTCCTGCCACGTGCCGGTTGTCTGCTCCCAGGTCACGAACCTGAATCTCAAGCAGGAGTACGCAGTCGTGATGGAGCGGCTCGGGATCAGGGATACCAGCCTCCCGATGGTCAAGGGGGTGAAGGGGCTCATCTCGCGGGAGCGGACGATCGAACCCATGGAGAAGGGGATCCTCCGTGCCATGAAAGACCTCTTTGTCTTCAAGGACGGCACGATCCGGTTCGACATGATCGATCTTCCCCTGACGCATATTCGGCCAGGGGAAGTGGGAGTCACCCCGGAACGGCTGCGGGAACTCGGGTATGCAGAGGACATCGAGAAAAAACCGCTTGTCTCCCCCTCGCAGGTGATCGAACTGAAAGCCCAGGATATCCTGCTCTCGGACTCCTGCGCCGAGTACATGATCAAGGTGGCCCAGTTCCTCGACGA
>CAYNXS010000100.1:2583-5047 GCA_964401215.1 uncultured Methanolinea sp.
CGCACCTGGTGCACAAAGCCTATCGCACAGCTGGTGAGCGAGAATTTCGACCTCTCCCGGCCGGGAATCGACAGGCTCGGCACCTATTATTCCGATCCCCAGTCCACACTCCTCGTCAGGACCATTGATTGCGAGGGAAAGGCCCACCTCCGCCGTGTCACCTCGGTGTCGATCCACAGGGCACCCAAGGCCCTGATCAGGTTCGAGACCCGGGGGGGCCGGCAGATCGCGGTGACCCCGGACCATGCGATGCTGGTCTGGGATCTCTGTGCTCTCCGGAAGATCCGGGCGATCGAGGTCAAAGAGGGCGACCCCGTCCCCGTGATGATTGGGGAAGCGGTCCTCACCGATCACATCTCCCGGAGGGAGATTGTTCCGGCACCCGACGACCGCGTCTTCTGCCTGACCGTGAAAGATGACCATACCGTGCTTGCGAACGGCATCTTCACAGGGCAGTGCGACGGCGACGAGGACTGCATCATGCTCCTCCTCGACGGCCTGATCAACTTCTCGCGATCGTTCCTCCCTGAAACGCGGGGTGGATCCATGGATGCCCCGCTTGTCCTCACGACGAGGATCGATCCCGCGGAGATCGACAAGGAGAGCCATAATCTCGACGTGGGATCCGGCTACCCCCTCGAGCTCTACACATCTTCGCTCACCTATGCACATCCGAAGGAAGTCGAGGGGCTCATTGACAGGGTGGGGAGGAGGCTTGGCACCCCTGCGCAGCTGGAAGGGTTCCTCTTCACCCACGATACCAGCGATATCTCGTCGGGGCCGCTCGAGTCGACCTATACCAAGCTCAAGAGCATGCTCGAGAAGCTCGAGTCGGAACTCGAGCTTGCAGGAAGGATCCGGGCAGTTGACGAGGACGATGTAGCAGAACGGGTGCTGACGACGCATTTCATCCGGGATCTCCAGGGGAACCTCTCCGCGTTTTCGAAACAGAAGTTCCGGTGCGTGAAGTGCAACACGAGCTACCGGCGGATGCCCCTTGCCGGAAAATGCAGCCGGTGCGGAGGAAACATCATTCCCACCGTGCACGAAGGGTCGGTGAAGAAGTACCTCGAGATGTCCCGGAATATCTGCACCCGGTACAAGGTGTCGGAGTATACACGCCAGAGAGTCCAGGTTCTCGATATGGCAATCGAGTCCACGTTCGGCCAGGAGAAGAGCCAGCAGATGGGCCTCGCCGACTTCATGTAGGATTGCGTGAGTACGCCGACAGCTTGAATGATTCACCATGCTGCACCCCAATGTTCCCTTCTGCAAAGGGTAATTCTCATCACCTCCGAGCATCAATACCTCTGACCGATGTACGACCTGGCACGTCTCCGGGATGAATTCCCCGTACTCTCACGGTGCATCTACCTTGATTCCGCATCCACCACCCAGACCCCGAGAAGGGCGGTCGAGGCGATGTGCGCCTATTTTTATGAATATGCGGCCAACCACGGTCGGGGGGCTCACCACCTGGCCAGGAAGACCACAGAGTGCTACGAAGAGACCCGGGGGATCCTGGGAAGGTTTCTCGGTGTTGATCCCGGGCACCTGGTGTTTGCGAAGAATGCGACCGACGCCATCAACATGGTTGCCCGCGGCATCTGCTGGAGGGATGGTGACGAGGTCATCACGACAGCGCTTGAGCACCACGCGAACCTTCTCCCCTGGATGGCACTCAAAGACCGCGGGGTGGACCTGACCATACTGCCCCAGAAACACGGCATGGTCGATCCTGCAGACCTCCAGGAGGCGATATCGTCCCGGACCCGGCTCGTTGCCGTCACCCACATGACCAATGTCCTTGGCACCGTCCAGCCCGTCACCGAGATGAGAAACATTGCTCACGATGCCGGGGCCATGATCCTCCTCGATGCGGCCCAGTCGGCCGGGCACATGCCCATCGATATTCGCGGGTTTGATTTCGTCGCACTTCCCGGCCACAAGGGGCTGCTTGGCCCGCAGGGGACCGGGGCGCTCTATGTGAGGGAGTACTCCACGCTCTCGATCACATGCCATGGAGGGGGGATCGTCGAAGACGTCACCCTGGAAGGGTTCACGCTCCTCCCCCCGCCTGCACGGTTCGAACCGGGAACCCCGAATATCCCGGGCGTGATCGGCCTCGGGCAGGCGATACACCTTGTCGAGGAACTCGGCGTTGGGGAGATCCACCGCCACGAGACCGCTCTTGGCGTTCAGGCATCCGACGGGCTCTCCGGTATCAGCGGTGTTGAAGTGTACAGCCCACGGGGATCGCCCGTGATCTCGTTCAATATCGGGGGAATGGACCCCCATGTATGTGCTGAATCGCTCGATCGCCTGCGGGGTATCTGTGTCCGGAGCGGGCTGCACTGTGCCCACCCGCTGGCATCCTCACTCTCTCCGGGAGGGACGGTCCGTGCATCGATGGGATGCTATACTACCGGAGAAGAGGTCAGGATGTTCGTCGAGACCGTGGAAG
>CAYNXS010000101.1:0-1356 GCA_964401215.1 uncultured Methanolinea sp.
TGTCGAGATCTTCACCCAAACAGGGGGACAGGTGTTGTATGAAATTTCCTATTATCATGCTTGCGTGTTTTTGTATTGCTATCCTCGCAGTGGGTTCTGCCGGGGAGATAATCACGAACGCGATCGATGAAGAGAACAAGATAAAGGTTCCAGGCAGGATGCGGGATCTCCAGGCAGGCATCCCGGTCAATCCCCCATGGGATGATGATTCCGGGACAAAACTCGTCCTCCTTGGCACTACTGGCGGGGTGACCTGGTACCCCGGAGTGGACAGTGCGAGCTCTTCTTCAGCCCTTCTTGTTGGGGATACGCTCTATATTATCGACCTCGGGCAGGGTTCCACTTCGAGGATGGCTCAGGCGTTCAATACGGAAAAGAGCGATACCGGCACATCTACGTTTCTTGAGAATGCCAGAGCGCTCTTCTTCACCCACCTCCACCAGGATCATATTGCTGATTATCCCTCCCTGCTCCTGATAGGTCCCGGGACCGGACTCGGTACAAGGACAGATCCCGTGACGGGGAATGTTACCATTGTGCCCCTTGTGGTTGTCGGGCCTGCAGACAGGGGAGCCCTCGAGATCGATAAATCCCACTACCTTGACCGGAACGGCACTATCATCCACACGGATAGTGCGGATCCCTCGTATGTTACCCCGACACCTGGAACAAGGCAAATGACGAACCTTATCTGGCAGGCCTACGCCCAGACGATCAATGATATGACGCTGGACAATGCATACCGTGATTTCACGAAACTTGTTGAAATCAGGGAGATTGGAGGCAATCAGCCAGGGGACATCTACTTCCCGGTTCCCGATGTGGATCTTGCCAACTCCACAACATGCGCCGCGATGGATCCGTTTGAGGTGTACAGGGATGAGAATGTGGTGGTGACTGCGATCCTCGTGGACCATCACCAGGTGTTTCCGGCATTTGCCTATCGGTTTGATACGAGCGACGGATCAGTGGTCTTCTCGGGCGATACCGGACCGGACACACGGGGAAACCTCGAGAAGCTGTCAGAAGGGGCTGATATCCTGGTCCATGAAGTCATCGACAGGGCGTGGATCGATGAGAGGATGGGATATCCTGATGAGACATCCCCTGCGTACGCATTAAAGACGCACCTGTTGACCGCCCATACGACGATCGATGCAGTAGGTTCGGTCGCAAAAAACTGCAGTGTTGATACGCTGGTACTCAACCATATCGTCCCCGGAAATACTCCTGATTCGCACCTGATGCAGGCGAAGACAAACTTCACCGGCAGGCTGATCATCGGCAAGGACATGATGGAGATAGGTATCGGGGAGGATTCCCCGGTTCACTACCTGCCCTGACAGGATCTGGAAA
>CAYNXS010000101.1:1456-3339 GCA_964401215.1 uncultured Methanolinea sp.
ATAGGTATCGGGGAGGATTCCCCGGTTCACTACCTGCCCTGACAGGATCTGGAAACGGAGAATATCCGGAGCACCCCTTTTTCGCTGTTCCTCTCCGGAAATTATCTATGTATTGCCTCTAAATCAAGAAAGACTGAATGTTTTCCGTCAATATAGGCCCTGGGAATCAAGATTGAGGCTCACCTGCACATTTTTTTAAAACACCTGACGTGAAGGGGAAAAACAGGATAAAAATCGGACTTTCATGTTTTATCTGATTATTCTTATGTTACTCATATGCATACCAACAATGGTCCCGATTTGTGATTCCGATGCTATAAGATGGTACAGAGCGGAAAAGACCTGAAGAACACACGTATATGAGATGACTATCAGTACAGAAGAATGAAATAGAGAAAGAGGTGCACCGTTCAGCGGGCGGCGCCTGCCTGAAAAAGCACTATACAATCAAGGTGGCATTATTATAGGCAGAACTCCAGGCTTTGAATGACGGAGCGCTTCTCGGTACACCTGAATGAAGTATCGCACCGCCATATAAAATATGTTGGTTGGTATCAACAGTGCCGACCTAAAGACCATCCGTGAAAAATCCGTGGTGGATTGTCTGTTCCCTTCGTTCAGAACTTCCCAACGGAGTATCCGCACAAAGAATCCCGGAACATTCGTTGGAGTGATCAATCGGACCTACCCACTTCAAATAAGGAAGGATTGATAAGAAAATGAAAAACCGAATCCTTCGACATAACTGCGCGCCGAAAAACGAGGGAAGTGGCCTTCTTATACCTCGGAGATGACGAGAATCCTCCACTCGGTTCCGTGAAGTCCGACCGTGTCCCAGAAGGTCTCCTTCGAGACGACGTTCCCGGATCCTGTGCGGTAGAACGAGTACGTATCATATCCCGTCCGGTTCACGGAATAAAGGCGGGCAAGCTCGATTATCTCAGGGAACTCTGCGAAGAGGGTCTCGTTGAAGGTTTCCTTCCCAACTTCCTGTGGGTCAGGGTCGTAGAGTATACGGCCGTCAGTCTGTACAACCATCCATGTATAGGGGTTCCTGTTCATCTCGGAATCTGCAACAGGTCTTACCAGGGCGTAAGGTGAGAACGCCATGCTCACGACACCGGTGAACGTTCCTTCGGGTGAAAAGACAGGATGAGCGAGCACAGCCCCTTCTCCACCCTCAGCGAGCACGATAAGATCGCTCATAACTGGTTTCTGTATGGCGAGGGTCTGTTTGACGATCTCATACCCGGAGAGGTTCTGTCCGAGCATCATCTTCGCGGTATCGGGCCTGACCGCGACCACGGTGCCGTTCTGATCATACGTGATCACGTTGATAATTGAGGGGTGGGTTGCTGCTGCCCGGGAGAGGATTGCATCAGCATCCGGGCTGGAGAGCCCGGTCGTCCCGAGTGCAGTCGCTGCATCGGACATTGTGGAATCAAGCGTTTGGAGGGAATTCTGGAGGGAGTTCGTCACGTTCCCGAGTCTCTGGAGCATGGACTCATGATCGGTGGTGGAAGCCTCGATGGATTTCTGTTCCTGCAGGCAACCTGTTCCGAGGATAGTGATGAGGATAATGATGAGAAATGGGATATAGCGGACATTGTTCATGGGTGATAAGGTATGATGTGCACCGTTTTTTCCTTTATGATCCATGTGTTGCGACGGACGCGAGGAGAACCTTGGCGGATCGGGGTGCTCGCCACGTTCTACACCAGGAGCAACAGCCGGGGGATCACGTCATTATTCCTGTCTGTCTATCCTGATGCTCGACGAACATTGTGAACATTTTACCCGCATGGGTCTCCTGGAGGTCCCGAGAAGGGCCAGCTTTGAACCCATGTAGGTCCACTCCCACCCGCAACGGTGGCATTTCACCC
>CAYNXS010000101.1:3439-5032 GCA_964401215.1 uncultured Methanolinea sp.
GCCAGCTTTGAACCCATGTAGGTCCACTCCCACCCGCAACGGTGGCATTTCACCCGGATACTTGTCAGCATGTGAACATCTCCCGATCCCAATTTTTTTCAACCGCATGGTTGTCCAGAGTTGAGATGATGTGAGGAGGATCTGGAGTTTCTATGAGCTCATGCCGGGTGAGGGGTGAAAGTGAAAAGGCCAGGACCCCCCTTATGATACCTGATCATACGAGCATGGTTCACTGTTGTTTTTGGAGTGAATACCAACCGAATATACCGATATAACAATCGTATGCACTCATTCAACAGGATATTCCTTAGCTGTAAGGCGTAATCCGGGAGAATGATATCAGGGTTCCACATTACGGCGTGGAACTAAAAATGGAAAACAACGTTTATCGATCTGCATTTCGTATCATCAATGCGGGTGCTTTTATGAGTCCTCACGGGAGATCGCAAAGTGCTGGACAACACAGGAATGGGGATGCCAATCCGGATTCCTTTCATGAATCGCACTCGTGGATGATCATATCCGACCAGGTTGCAGTCAAAAGGATGGATCGGTCCTCGTTCATCCATCACGAGATGGCAATCCCTGTCGGAATCCGGCCTTTTTTCAATCTTGAAACCATGACGGTCGGGGAGAAGAGGCAGGTCATCCTCACTCATGGAGTCATCGAATACCCGGCGTATTTCGAGATGCTGATCGAGAGGAACCCGAGGACCAGGCTCGTGTGGAAGAGCGATCTCCAGCATCTCATCCACGAACAATTCCCTGCCTGGGCAACGTACTTCAGGAACAATTCCGGGCCCGTAGATGCGACGCCGAACCTGAAGATCAAGAAGACCCGGTCGCCCTCGAAGTACCTGCTCTTTTTCGAGGATATCAAACGGTCGTCCGGATCCCTGGAACTGCTGAAGGTATATTCCCGGGAGGAATTAAGAGATCGCTTCCACGTCACAGATACTATCATTAAAAATGGGATCCATACGCCACAAGACACCTCTTCCGTGTGGCTCTTTGTGACCGAGGAGAGAAGCCCGGATGGGATCTCCTTCCGCAACCATTTTGACGGACAGGTTCTCCAGCTGGAAGGGCAATTCAAGGGAAGGATTGGCGGGCTGATCGCCAACCACGAGATCGAGGGAAACGAGATTGTGGTGCTGTACAGGAGAAAAAAACGGGATCCCGGGTTCCGGTACATTGGCAGGTTCTCATACCACACCCATATACCGGGGCAATTCATTGGAGATCTGGCACGATTCATCCTGTATCCTCTTGATGTGGTTCCTGGTGGATCAGGTGATCTGAACGCGGCCGGGTCTTCCGTTGGTTCAGGGGAAAGACCAATCCGGACCTGCATGGAACTGGATCCCCGGCTAAGGATCCGGACTATCAGGAGTCATGGCACGATCTGTGCGGTATGTGGGTTCAGTTTTGCGGAACAGTACGGTGCATATGGCGAGGGATTTATCGAGATCCACTGCCGGGATCCTGTAGTAAAAGGAAGGAAGGACCAGGAGGATGAGTGTGTTCCCGTCTGCCCGAACTGTCACCGCATGATCCACCGGGCAGGTCCGATGCTCACCATAGATGAACTGA
>CAYNXS010000102.1:0-1654 GCA_964401215.1 uncultured Methanolinea sp.
TGTCGCGGTGCGTCAGCTTGAACCATGCCCGGGCGAATGCGTCCGCCAGCTGGTCAGGGTTCTCATAGAAGCGTCTTGAGATCTTCTCATAGATGGGATCGAAACGCAGGGCAAGGTCGGTGGTCAGCATGCCTGGTGCGCGACGCTTCGACGTATCGTGGGGATCCGGCACAGACCCGGCGCCAGCACCTCCCTTCGGCTTCCACTGGTACGCACCGGAAGGGCTCTTTTCAAGTTCCCATTCAAAGGTAAACAGGTTCCGGAAGAAATTGTTGCTCCACTTGATCGGCGTCTGGGTCCAGATAACTTCCGGCCCACCGGTGATCGTGTCATTGCCCTTGCCAGTGCCGAAACTGCTCTTCCACCCGAGGCCTTGCTCCTCGATTGGGGCCGCTTCGGGCTCCGGCCCAACGTGGGACGCAGGACCGGCACCGTGGGTCTTGCCAAACGCGTGACCACCGGCGATGAGCGCAACGGTCTCTTCGTCATTCATCGCCATGCGGGCGAAGACCTCCCGGATATCCCTGGCGGCCGCGACCGGATCCGGGTTGCCATTCGGGCCCTCCGGATTGACGTAGATCAGGCCCATCTGCACGGCAGCGAGAGGGTTCTCGAGATCCCGGTCACCTGAGTAGCGCTTGTCGCCCAGCCACGTATCCTCTGAACCCCAGTAGACGTCTTCATCCGGCTCCCAGGCATCCACACGGCCGCCGGCAAAACCAAACGTCTTGAATCCCATTGACTCAAGGGCGACGTTTCCCGCAAGGACCAAGAGATCGGCCCACGAGATCTTCCTCCCATACTTCTGCTTGATCGGCCAGAGCAGCCGACGCGCCTTGTCGAGGTTCGCATTGTCAGGCCAGCTGTTGAGAGGCGGGAAACGCTGCTGGCCTGAACCGGCACCACCTCTGCCGTCACCGGTGCGGTACGTGCCGGCGCTATGCCACGCCATGCGAATGAACAGGGGCCCATAGTGGCCGAAGTCCGCCGGCCACCAGTCCTGCGAGTCCGTCATCAGCGCCCGCAGATCCTTCTTCACAGCTTCGAGGTCGAGTTTTTTGAATTCCTCAGCGTAGTTGAACTCCCTGCCCATTGGGTTGGAGAGGGGTGAGTGCTGGTGAAGGACCTTCAGGTTCACCTGGTTCGGCCACCAGTCCCGGATTGACATGTTTCGTGTGTCATCAGTCATGACGTCATCACCTACCTTTGTGCGTTGTTCTCCACAGGGATGCAATAAGAATTCACCTTCCCACCTGGCGAACGGTTGCGTAATCAGCGGCAATCATAGAAGTGCCCGATCAGGGAAACCTTCCCCTGCCGCTTTTTTAGTGCAACTGGAGTCCTCTTCACTGTATCCTGAAGGATTTTCACCCAGTAAACTGCCATACTCTGGCAGATTCCTTGAATCACCCCCGGGATCCAGACACCTGTGCATGCTCTACCCTTTTTTTTGGGATCCGCTCTGTGTCGTAGTGAACCAGCTTCTCTGTGAGGTAAATATCATGGGGAATGACCAGGTCTTTCTGGCCTGTCGGGAGAGAGTGCTGGTTATCAGATACTGGGACTCCCTGGTGGTGGTAAAGATCTTCTTTGCCACATCCCTAGCTTACGTGTGTTATTCTGACACTGGTATGTTAACCATTTGGATCTGGTA
>CAYNXS010000102.1:1754-4968 GCA_964401215.1 uncultured Methanolinea sp.
GCCGGTGAACGCACCCAGTTCAGGTACGAGGGAGAGCCCTTTGATGTCCTTCTGATCAACGGGAGCTCGCACCGCGTGGGTAATACGGGATTCATGCTCGATTGTGCAGCGGAGGAGCTCAACGCCAGGGGTATGAGTTTCCGCCGTTATAACCTGAGTGAATACTCAATAGAGCATTGCTGGTGCTGCTACAGCGTCAAGGCCGAGTATTGCACCTATCCCTGCCGTAACTGGCAGGATGACATGCCCGGGTTCCATGCACTGCTCGCGACTGCGAAAGCTGTCATCGTGGCATCCCCGATCAACTGGAACAACATGCCCGGACGACTCAAGGATTTCCTCGACCGGACCACCTGCATGCAGAATCTCTTCCACCTTGACAAACCGGGACTAACCGACGGAAAAGTCGTCGGGATCCTCGTCTGCGGTCATGAAGACGGCGCCCTCAAGACGGCTCTTGATATTTTCCTGTATTTCCAGCAGATGGGATTTCTTCTTGCTCCGTTTGGTATCGGGTACAGGACCCACGGGGCAGAGTTCAACAGCAACACCGATTCAGGATTTTTCAGGAATGACAAGAGGATGAGGGATGATATACGTGGGGTTGTTTCAAACGTCGTCGAATGTATGCAGCTTGACTCCGAATCGCGGCTGAAAGGGAGGCTCACTCCTGTATCTGAATAAAAAAAAACACATTTTCATCATTCCACGCGCCGGCGTAATTCCCTGGTGAACGATACCAGGCGTACCATGGACCTAATGAATGCCGCGGTATTTTCCTTTTGGAATGCTCAATTCAAACCGGGCTCCCTTCCCCGGGACGCCTGTCTCGTGAATGGTGATCCCTGTAATTCCGAGGATCTCACGCGATAAAAAGAGGCCGAATCCGGTATGCTTTCCATACCCTTTCTGGAATATCTGCTCTTTTTTATCATACGGCACTCCTACACCATTGTCCTCAATGACAAGGGATAGCCCGTCAGGCTCATCCATGCATCGGACGCGTATTTCTGTCACTCTCTCCCCGTGACGGATGGCATTGTCGATGATGTTTAAAAAGACCTTGTCCAGCATCGGGTCGGCATAGATCTCGGCATCACAGGTACATGAGAGGGAAATGCCTCCAGGTGCATGCTTCTGGAGTAACTCCCTGGTCCCGAACCAGCCAGGTTCGTGCATGCCGAGATCCTGGTAGTTTCTTGTGAACTCTATCTGGCGCGAGATGGCATTCCCGGCTGCGTCGATCTTCTTCAGGAAGTCTGCGATGACCGGATCAGGGTCTTTCATAAGTGCCATCTGGGTATACCCCTGGAGAATGGTGATCTGGTTTGCCACATCGTGCCGGGTCACGCTTGTCAGGAGATTGAGCTTTGCAGTGGTCTCCCTGATCGCCCTTTCTGCGTCCCTGCGCTCGGTGATGTCAGCGACGTATACATTGATATACTGCTCATTGTCAGGACGAATGGCAGTGACCTTGTAGATGTGCAATTCCGAATCCTCAACTTCAGTGGTGAAGACACCACCTCCTGACGTGACATTATCAATGAGATCGAGGGCAATCGGAGGGATCCTTTGTGCTGACGTATCATCAAGCAATGCGAGCCACTTTCTGCCGGGATCATTTGCATAGATGAGCGTGCCTTCCATGCTGAACCTTATCACAGGGTTGGGATTCTCTGCCGGGAACTGTGCAAGGCATCTTATCGTGTCCTCGGTTTTCTTCTGGTCGGTGATATCTACCGCCACCCCGCGGAAACCCATCACTTCGCCGTTCCGATAAATTGGGGTGGTATAGACCTGTGCCTCGAACCTGCTCCCGTCTTTCCGGATAGCGGTATAATCACGTCGCTCGTTCGCCTTTCCGGAAAGAATTTTTTGGATCGTATCCCTCATGCGGGCATGCTGTGAAGGTTCGATCAATGACCAGGACTGTATCCCTTTTGCACAATCCTCTGGAGAATATCCAAGGGTCTCATATGCTATCCGGTTCAGATACGTGATATTTGACTGTTGGTCCGTTTCATAGACCATCAGGGGCAGGAGCTCGGCGAGTTCGCGGAACCGCTCTTTACTTGCCAGCAGCGCCTCCTCCGCATTTTTCTGTTCCGTGATATCTCTTGATGTTCCCATCACCTGGACGATTGTCCCTGATTCGTCCCTGACAGGGATGAGTGAATGGTCAAACCAACGGGCGTTTCCATCCATTTTCATCCTGCCGACACTCCGTGCGGGTATTCCCGTTGAAAACACCTGCTCGATTACCTTCTTCTGGTGTCCGGAGAGTTCGTCCGGGAAGAGGCTGCTCCGCTGACACCCGACAATCTCATTGGCAGGCCTGCCCAGCATGCGAGCTGCGGCGGCGTTGACGTACACGACCCTGTCGTCGCGGTCGATCATAAAGATCACATCCGGCGATACATCCGAGAAGCTGCGGAACCATGATTCTTTCTCGTGCAACGCCAGCTCAGTCTCCTTCACATCGGTGATATCCCGCCCGACCGACTGGTATTCAACGAGGTTGCCATCAGGATCAAAGATAGCCCTGTCACTCCACTGCTGCCAGCGTATCGTGGAATCAGGCATGATGATCCTGTGCCGTATGGTCCCGACAGGGTTTTCAGGGGTCAGCGATTCGAAGAACTCCATCACCCGGTTCCTTTCCTCTTCAGGGATTTGAGGTTTGAACCGGTGCCCGAGTATCTCCTCACGCTTAAAGCCAAAGTACCTGCAATAGGCATCGTTGACAAAGACGTGGGTTCCGTCCGGTAAAAACCGGGAGATGAACTCTGTCTGGTCTTCGACCACGTTCCGGTACCGCTGCTCGCTCTCGGCAAGCGCTTCTTCGGTCTTTACCCTCTCGATTGCTACCCCAATCTGGGTTGCGATTGTTTCGAGGGCGACAAGGCTGCTTTCCCGTATCGAGATATCGGTGTGCGAAGAGACATTCAGGCAGGCGATACCCCTGCCATTTGAAATGACAGGGATGATACATGCAGACTGTAATCCTTCCTGTGTCTGGGAGGAGGTAAATTGAAATTCCAGACCTGGAGATGGTATACAGACCGGTTTTTTTCCCCTCACTGTATGTGCCAGCCAGGAACCAGGCTGAAGATGGAGGACACTTCTGAGAAATGCATCCCCGATGTTCTTCGACACGACAAGTTCGGCCGATTCACCGTTCTCATCCAGCAGGTAAATAGCCCCGGAATCCATC
>CAYNXS010000103.1:0-4915 GCA_964401215.1 uncultured Methanolinea sp.
GGTGATGAATTCATCGTCCCCTATGCAACGTCCGGGACATCACATGAGGTCAAGGCAAAAGGCAAGTACCGGATTGAGGGAACCGGCAAAGAGTTCGAGGTCTCCGAGCAGGCTGTTCTGCAGGGGCTGCAGGTCGGGTGAATGGCACCCCGGTGCTCGGTCATTTTTGGAGAGGAATTCACACGCCATGACTTGAGCTGGCACGATGAGAACAGCCAGCGTCTCGTCAGGGCACTTGCCTGCCTGCCTCCTGATATCACCAGGAGGCCTGTCGAGGTCGCAACCTACGATGACCTTGCCCGTGTTCACCACCCCCGACATATCAGAATGATCGAGGAATTGTGTGCCTATGGCGGAAGGCGCTACCTCGACATGGACACCTATGTCACCGAAGATTCCTTCCGGGTGGCGCTCTGTGCGGCAGGGTCTTCTATCGCGGCCGCCCGCAGGGCACTGGAAGGGGAACACTGTTTTGCCCTGATCCGCCCGCCCGGGCATCATGCCGAGCCTGACAGGGCAATGGGGTTCTGCCTCTTCAATAATGCCGCGGTGGCTGCAGCATGGGCTCTTGAACGTGTTGAACGGGTTGCTATAATCGACTGGGATCTTCATCACGGGAACGGAACACAGAAGATCTTTTACCAGAGCGACAGGGTTCTCTTCTGCTCAATCCACCAGAACAACACGTTCCCGTGGAGCGGCTGGATCGATGAAATCGGTGAAGGCAGGGGGCGGGGTTTTACTCTGAACGCCCCCATCCGCCCCGGTTGTGGTATAGGGGATTATGCCATGGTGTTCTCAGAGGTGTTTTCGGAAGCGGTCACTCATTTCAACCCGGATCTCGTGATAATCTCGGCAGGTCAGGACCCATTGGGAGATGATCCCAAGGGAGCTATGCGCCTCTCCCCGGCCGATTTTGAGGTGATGACAGCTCTCATCAGGGATGTGAGCCCCTGCCCGCTCGCCCTGGTACTTGAGGGGGGGTACGGCCCGTCCCTGGGGGCGGCGATAGGATGCATTCTTGAGGTACTCAAGACCGGAAAATGCCCGGAATCACCGGCTTCTCTTCCCAAAGAGAGCACCAGGAGGATCGTGCGGCTCCTGAAAAAAGTGATGGTGTAAGCACTGGAAAAGGGAACGGGGATGAATCATACCGGATTCGTGATCTTCCGGTTTTTATGGAGGTGAGAAACTTCAAGACCCGGGACCACCACCCTGACCACCGGGACAGATGTCCGGGAGAGATCCACCACGCACACTCGTTCCACGCCGGTCCTCAATGCATCGAGAATGAGGTGGATATCCTCGTCTATCCAGGAAGAACTTACATTCCGCAGGCTGGAAAGTGGTCTCTCCGGAGCCTCGGCGAACCACTCCCTGTTGATCCGCTTCATCCGATCGTACCCCACCCTGGATAAGAATGTCTCCCTGCTCGTTGTTATGAGGTCTCCATGCAGGTAAGACGCCCGGTTGAATGCAACGTCGGTAAGAGCCCGGATCGCGGCAATCTCAGGATCAGGATGACACCCCGATCCCATCGACAGGAGTCCGGGATCCTTTTTTCCGGGATCATCTGATGCAGCAGCGATCACCGGAATCCCGGTTCGCCCATGAAGGAGCCAGAGGTGTATCACGACACCTGCGTTCCTGAACATTTCAAGGAGTGTGTGTGCCGGACCATCAGCATCGATCGCGATCTTCGTTCCCATGTCACGGAGCCTTTCCGCGCGACTCATGGCATCGCATTCAAGAAGTTCGAGAAGACCGTACAGGATCGCTTCTTCGCGAATGTTCCCCGCGGCAAGCCCTAACGGATCGCTCTGGAAGAGCGGCATGGTCATTCCCATGGTGTCATAAGGGAAATAGACTGCATTGCTTGGGATCAGGATCTCCTCGTTGTTCAGGATGTCCGCCCCGGAGGTCCAGTGCAGTTTCTCTCCCCTTTCAGGAGGCCGGGGAAGGATGAGAGATTCCGGGTCCACTGCCTTTGACAGTCCCACTTCCTCGAAACTGGCATAGTGCATCTGTTCCCCATGAAACTCACCTGAAGAACGTTCAATTGCCGCCATCATCGAGGAAACACGTGCCTGCAACAGATCGATTCCTTTCCCGGGATGCGTATTCGTTCCACCCCGTGGGACACGGGAACGGGTGCAACAGCAGCAGGGAATTCCCACACTGTCACTCCCGGTGATGTCTGTCACCGGCCCTGCACCGATAGTGTTCATCAGGGGAAGGGCCCGCTTTTCGGTCTCTTCCGGGGAGTTCGTACGGTGAGTGCCGTTGAAGAAGTGCTTTTCAACCCGATTCAGTTCGCAGGCCATCTATAGGGGATAAGTCGGGATTAGTTTTATAGTTTCCAAGCACCGGTGATTGGTGTATGCAGGATGAGGAAGTGGAAGTAGGGATGAGGGTCCGGTATCCCCGGACCGGAACTACCGGGCGCGTGATTGCCCTGGAGAGAGAAAGGGGGGAATTGTATGCCGAACTGGACAATACCAATCTCTTCTACAGGGTCGACCAGCTGGTTCCCGCAAAGGATACAGGTGGAAGGGCAATGAAAACCAGTGATGACCGGATTGAACAGATAAAAAAAGAGAGGGAATACCTCACCGGTACTGGCTACCAGGACGCCATAACCCATACCGACCAGAGCTGTGAGGGCGGGGGTTAATCATGGATAGGTATGGTGGTGAGTTTTACCGACTCAACCCCCTTCTGGGACATGAGACGTTCTGCAAGGCTTTTTAATTCAGACCCGTCTCCCCGCACGAGAACCACTTCCAGGCACTTGTCATGGGTGACATGAGAGTGAAGGGATGACTGGATTATTCCCATGAATTCATGCTGGATGTCTGTCAGGGTTGCGAGGAGGTTCCTCTGTCCATGGTCGTAAATCATGGTGATAACTCCCTGGCGTTCTCCTTTTACATCGGACATCCATTTATAATAGGTGATGTAATTACGGATGGCATCCCGGATTCCCTCTGACCGGGATGAATATCCTCGGTAGTTGATGATCTCATCAAATTTATCGAGTAAATTCTTCGGGAGTGATATCCCTATACGCGAGAGTTCGGTTTCCATTGTCATGGTGAAATTCCTCTTCTCACAGGGATCTCACTCATTGGAATAATAAATACTTCTGAAAATGACTCCCATGGTGTGGTACTTCGTGTTATTTTAGGTCGTCATGAATCATGAGTGACATGGCAGTCAATTTTTTAAGAGTTCGTCCCCACACACTGTATACGATCCATGTCAACTCCAATCTATGCTTCATTCACCGAGAAAGGCCTCCGGGATAAGAACGAGGATGCATCCCTTGCAGTGGAGGTACACGGAGTGTACCTTTTTGCAGTAGCAGAAGGCATGGGAGGGCCTGAACAGGGATCCAGTGCGGCGGAGATTGCAGTCAATGCCCTGCGCGACGGAGTCCCCCAGGAGGTGAAACATCTGCCAGATGTCCTGGAATCATGCCTTATCAATGCTGATTCAGCACTCTACTCACTTCAGGAGGCAAACCCCACCAGCGAACCCCCTGCAGTATCAATGACCCTTGCAGTGGTTCGGCCTGGCGGGGAATGTGTCGTGAACAGTCCGGGACAACGAAAGTTGTTTTTTATAGATCTGCCCTTGCAGGAGGGGAAAGGAACGGACATACGTGGAGGGAATGCAGGGGTTCTCCATGATCCTGGCGCCGGGATGCACGAAGCGAATCTCCCTCCCGGATTCCTTGTCATCTGTTCGGATGGGATCAGCGATTTTTTACCAGACGATCGCATCCTTGAGATTATCAACGAGAGGGGGGACGATCTTGAGGACGCCTGTCATAAACTGGTGTATGGAGCGTTCCAGAATGGAAGCGATGATAATATGACCGTGGTCATGGTCAGGCAACCGGAAACGTGATATGGAAAATCCACCTCAGGTTGAGGGAGTATAATGAAGGTGGCGGTCTTTTAGAGACCCTGGTGGAGATAGATTGGACAGCCTTACTCATGCGATCGTTGCAGTGGTGCTCTTCAATGCTCCATTCCCCGGTCAGGCGGTCCTCTTTGCGATACTTGGGGCAACCCTTCCCGATATTGACATCCTGTTAAAGAGATTTTCTGACCGTGATCCGGGCCTCTTCGTATTCAGTCACGGCGGGTTCACCCATAGCATCCCGGGTATCCTTGCTGTTTCCGCAGGGATCGTGGTTGGATTTCTGGTGTGGCAGAACCTTGGCGGTCAGACGGGGGATCTCTCTTCCCTTTTGCTGGTATTTGCGCTCTCATGTGCTGGCGGTATTACCCACATACTGCTTGATGTTCTTGCATTTCCAGGAATACCGCTGCTGTATCCCATCACCTCGAGAAAATTCACCGCAGGGATTTTTGCCGGACCGAGCCTGGTATTCCTCGGTGTAAGCCTGGGACTTTTCCTGCTGTTTTTATCTGGATTCCCGGTCCTTTCCGCACTCCCTGCGTTTGCAGCCTTTGGAGGAATATACATCCTGGCACATGTGCTCCTGAAGGTGTTCGTTGCATCGAATCACAAGGGTATCACGATCCCCACGTTCAATCCCCTGAAGTGGCTGGTCATCCATGGATCCAGCGATTCCTATACCGTCTATCGGACAGGACTCCTGGCAGGGAATGGCAGTATGACCGTGTATCCAAGATACGATGGCGTGAACCCCGAATTCATTCGCCGCCATATGAGTGATCCGGAGATGCGGCGGCTTGCATATTATTCCTATATCATGGTGGCTGGATCAGAAGGGGATACGGTCGTGATCCGGGATCCTCTCAGAGAAGACGGGGTGCTCTTTTATCCGCCGGCGTTTACCAAGGTGTGCATATCAAAAGACTGAAAGTACGGGTGTATGTGGTTTCCGGACGCGGTCTTGCGACAATTTCGATGAGCGTTC
>CAYNXS010000104.1:0-2134 GCA_964401215.1 uncultured Methanolinea sp.
TCTCGCGTTCCATCATGAGGGCTGTTGCCTCGCGGGATAAATCCATGGACGAGATCATCCGGGAATCGAACGATCTCATCACCGCCGATGCCTCGGCAGGAATGTTTGTGACCCTCTTTTATTGCGTGCTTGACAGGGAGAGCGGTCACCTGGTGTACGTCAATGCAGGGCATAACCCACCCATCCATTACAGGAATGAATCAGGCACGCTCCATACCCTTCTTCCCACGGGAATGGCAATGGGGGTCATGCCAGGAAACACCTATTCGGTCGGAGAAATATCGCTTGCTCCCGGCGATGTGATTGTCCTCTATACTGACGGTGTGACCGAGGCGTTCAATGTAGCCGGGGAGGAATTCGGGGAAGGACGGCTCATGGAAATCGCAATCGCGTCCCATGATCGCCGGGCAGGAGAGATACTGGAAAATATTTTTTCCGGGGTGCGTGCATTTATCGGAGAGGCCGATCAGTCGGATGATATCACTGTCGTTGTCATCACCCACACCTTGCCTTCATGACAGTACCACAATGAAACGTCTGATGTTCTGCCCGTTCGGGGATACAGGACTGCCTGTTTCTATCGGGACGCAATTATTCGTCGTATTTTCCTTTTAACCCTGCCCATCCCGTGAAACCGCAGTAAATACAACACTCCCCTTCGCAATGCCCGCACAGGGTGGCAGGGGATCTCACGAGCACGAAACCGGTCTTGTCACAGTAGATACAGCCCTCTCCTTCGCAGTGCGAACAGCGGACTTTTTCATACACAGGGCGTTCCTTGTCAGACATCCTTCTTCCTCAGAGTATCACCATGCCGAAGATTAATGATTCTCACTTGAAACCCACGGGAGAGCTGCATGAAATTCACCTCCCCTTATTGATCCAACGAGAATCACACACCCGGCATTCCGCCAGGAATTCCCCTGGATGCTCCCCCAGGGATTGATTACTGCCGATCTCTGATGCGAACCTGGACTGCATCAACGATAGACTGGAGGGTCTGTACCCTGGAATAGTACTTGTCATTTGCCGGGACAATCGTCCAGGGAGCATACCGTGTGCCGGTGCAGGACACCATCTCCTGCACGGCCTGCTCGTATTCTTTCCATTTCGACCTGTTTCTCCAGTCTTCGTCAGTAATCTTCCACTGTTTCTCCGGGTCCTGTTCCCTCTCCCTGAACCTTCGCAGCTGCTCATCTGCATCGATATGCAGCCAGAACTTGAGCATGAGTGCCCCGTCGTTGCAGAGCGTCTGCTCAAAGCACTTGATCTCCCAGTACGCCCTCTCCCATTCCTCCCGGCTGCACAGTGATTCCACCCGTTCGACGAGCACCCGGCCGTACCAGCTCCTGTCGAAAATGGTGATGTACCCTCTTGCAGGCAGCGCCGGGATAAACCTCCAGAGGTAGTGGTGGGCTGCCTCTCTCGGCCCCGGAGGGCCGACGGGCACTACGGTATAGCCACGTGGATTGAGGTTCCGTGTCACACGCATGATTGTGCCGCCCTTCCCTGCCGCATCCCACCCCTCGAAGAGCATGATGAGCGGGATCTTCTCCTGGTATAGGTGCACCTGGCACTCTGCGAGCGATTTCCCCAGATCCGTCATCCGTTCATCGTACTCATCCCTCGCCAGCGAGAGGGAAAGATCTGCGTTCCCGAGCGGGTCGGCATCACCAGGGGTAGCATGAAGGATTTTTTTGTCCGATCCCTTCTGATCAGGGGGTTTGATGTGCCGGCCGGGGTTTTCAAGCGCTCCCTCAAGCTGCTGGATAAGGATTTCAAATGCACACACGACCGCATACTGCCTGTCATCGGCATCAATGACATGCCATGGAGCAAACGGCCCTCTGGTCCTCGCAAGCATATCATCGATGATGGGCAGATACTCCCGGTATTTGACATACCTGTCAAGGTCACGGTCGATATGGTCTATCGTGAGTGGGTCTTTTTTAATCTTCCTGAGCCGCTGCTTCTGCTCCTTCTTACTGACATGAAGGAACAACTTCACGATGAGAGTCCCGCTCATGGCAAGAGTCTGCTCGAAGTGTTGAATCTCGAGAAGGAGCTCCTCGTCAACTTTCTCTCCCCGGTGTATATCCATCCTGTCCAGCAGGGTGCGTGAGTACCAGCCCCG
>CAYNXS010000104.1:2234-4915 GCA_964401215.1 uncultured Methanolinea sp.
TCTCTCCCCGGTGTATATCCATCCTGTCCAGCAGGGTGCGTGAGTACCAGCCCCGGTCAAAGAGTGCGATACGGCCTCTTTCAGGAGTGCGTATCCAGAAACGCCAGAAAAAATGGTGTTGTTGTGCAAGGGGACCCGGTGAAAAGATGGGATAATAGGAGAACCCGCGTGGATCGAGCGAGCGGTTCAGTTCCCTGATGATGGTGGATATCCCTGCACCATACCCTCCTTCAAGCAAGACGATGACAGGAAGGCCAAGACCGTGAGCTCTCCTCTGGAGCCCGCCAAGCATTCTCCTCTGGGGTTCGTGGATGGCATGATATGCATTATCGTCAAGACTATGCGAAGGGTCATGGTCAGGGAGGATCTGGGGCCGGGATTCCTCATCCTGAGCCATTTGACCCCTTACCTCTTCTCCAGGACCGCCCCCCTGTCGGCCTGGCCTACCATGGACGCGTACCGGGCAAGCACACCTTTTACCTGCCGCACCCGCGGTTTCCATTGCTTCCTGCGCTTTTCCAGCTCTGCGGGATCGACCTGGAGGTCCAGCGTCCTTGCATGGAGATCGATGGTGATCCGATCCCCCTCGCGGACCAGACCGATGGGACCGCCAACTGCGGCCTCGGGGGTGACATGGCCAATGCAGGGGCCCCGTGTGCCTCCCGAGAACCTGCCATCAGTCACAAGCGCCACCCTGGAGTATCCAAGCCCCACGATGGCAGAGGTCGGCGAGAGCATCTCGGGCATACCCGGTGAACCCTGAGGCCCTTCGTACCTGATGATCACCACGTCCCCCTCTTTGATGTTCCGGGCAAGGATTGCAGCCATCGCTTCCTGTTCCCCATCGAACACACGGGCAGGACCCGAAAGTTTCCATGCTTCGGATGGGACGGCCGCCGATTTTATGACGGCACCCTTCGGCGCCAGGCTCCCGAAAAGGATGCGAAGGCCACCCGCTGCATTGACAGGGTCTGTAATCGTCCTGATGATACCTTTCGGTGAGACCCGGGCTTCCTCTGCGATTTTTCTGATTCGCATGCCTGAAACAGTCGCGGAATCGTCGAGAAGTCCGGAGAGGGCATTCAGCACCGCGGGGATGCCTCCCGAACGGTGGAGGGCAAGCATGGAGTGAGGCCCGGACGGCTGCATGTGACAGATGTGGGGAACCTGATCTGCGATGCGAATGAAGGAATCAAGGGAGAGATCAACATCAGCTTCCGATGCGATTGCCATCAGGTGGAGGACCGTGTTGGTGGAACCACCAAGCGCCATATCAACCCGGATGGCGTTCTCGAGGCTCTCCTTTGTGACGATATCGCGGGGGCATACTCCTTCCTGTATCAGTCCCAGTATCCGCTCGCCGGACTCCCGTGCGATCCTCAATTTTGCTGCATCGACAGCAGGAATGGCCGCACATCCGGGAAGCGACATTCCCATCGCCTCGGTCATGCAGGCCATGGTATTTGCGGTATAGAGCCCCTGGCAGCTCCCGCAGCCGGGCATGGCAGCGCATTCAAGGGTGCCGAGATCCGCCTCGCTCATGGATCCGGCAGCAACCTTCCCGACTCCTTCAAAAATATCGATCAGGGAGAGGTCGCGACCCTCAAGGTAACCAGGGAGCATCGCTCCCCCGGTCACGACGATCGAGGGGATATTGCACCGTACCGCTGCCATCAGCATGCCCGGGACAATCTTGTCGCAGGTCCCGAGGAGCACCATCCCGTCGAACCTGTGAGCCTCAACCATGAGTTCGACCGAGTCCGCGATGTTCTCACGTGATGGGAGGGAATAGCGCATTCCCTCATGGCCCATTGCAACGCCGTCGCAAATCCCGATAACGCCGAACTCGAACGGAACACCGCCCGCTGCGGCGATCCCCTCCCTGATCTTACCGACAAGGGTGCGCAGGTGGGTATGACCGGGGACAATATCGTTCCAGGCATTCGCGATACCGATAAAGGGCATCCCGATCTCCCTGTCAGTGACTCCAAGGGATCTCAGGAGCGCCCTGTTCGGTGCCCTCTGGTACCCTTTCTTTACCTCATCACTTCGCATCATGGACAATCCCACATCTATCTCTGCAATCCTCTTTTTCCTTAAACTATAATCAAACCGGCTGCTGAATGAACCCGGCCGTCAGATTTTTAACAAAGAACAGGAAATGGGTCAACCGAGATGGCGATCCCGGATCAGCTTCTTTGGTAACCCGATGCAGCATCGACTAGGGAGCGTGCGAATCCCGAAGAGAAATATGCATGAGTATATGTCGCAATGGCCTCGCCCGAGTAGAGCCCGTCTTTCCCGCCCAGGATTCCCTTCCCGCGTTTGAGCGTGATGGCAAATTGTGCATCGCAATCGCACTCGATCCCCGAATAATGGAACTCGTGGCCAAGGATTGCCCTGCCAACAGGTGACCATGCCGGGCCAGCGTTCCAGAATCCTTCAGCATAGCCGAGTGCCTGGACCTTTCCGGACATGAAGGAATCAGCCGGGAGAATCCCGGTCATCCGGTGAGCATGTTCTCCCCTGAACTGCTGGCAGAGATAGATCAGTCCCCCGCACTCTGCATAGATGGGCATCCCGTCGTCAGAGGCCTTTTTGATCCGGCCCCTGCACGGGGAGGATTCAAGTTCAGCCGCATGGAGTTCGGGATAGCCCCCACCGATATAGAGGGCATCAAC
>CAYNXS010000105.1:0-4866 GCA_964401215.1 uncultured Methanolinea sp.
TCAGCGGGGACCATGTCCGGCGGAACGCTCTGCACTCCGCAGTACACGATATGACCGTTGACTGAGTCCTGGATCTTGAAGGTCTGCGAGGGGATGATGTACTTGCAGGCATACAGGAATTTTCCGCCCAGCACCCCCACCCTCCAGTCGTAGGTACTCTCCACGAACTCCTGGGCAACGATCCAGTCCGACATCTTGAAGTAGCGGCGGGCGACCTGGAGGAGTCCTGCCGGGTCCGTCACCTTCTCCACCCGGAGCGAGAACGAGGTGGAGGGCTCCTTTACAATCAGCGGGGACCCGAGATCCTCGAAGATCTCCCTCACCCTCGCGGGGGAGAACTCCCGCTGCGACACGAAGATGGTGCGGGGGATCTCCACTCCATGCTGCATCAGGCAGGAGTACATGTTCACCTTGTCGGAGCAGATCTGGATTGAGGAAGGGTCATCGATCACGGGTATCCCTGCAAACAATGCCATGCGGGATGCAACGTAGGTGACATTCATGGGATCGGTCCGGGCCCGTATAAAGAGCCCGTCCATCTGCGGGATCTTCCGGATATCGACAGGGAAGATGAACTCGGCGCCATGCCCCATCTCCTCCGCAGTATCCCTGCACCGGATGAGGGCATTGAGCTGCTCCGCGGAGGAGAGGGTCTTCCGGTCGACGAAAATCCCGAGCCGGCTCATAGGAATTCCTGTCCCGAGAGAAAGGCCTTCAGAATCGCTTTTTCCACCTTGGAGAGATGGGAGTAGCGGACCGGGCAGAGTGAGGAGAGGCGGGAGCCGGCAGGACCCGACAGGCAGATGATCTCGACGAGCGGAATGCGGAAGCACTCCCAGACCTGGGCGGCTATGTCAGCCAGCGCCTTGTCCTGGTCCGCCATCTTCCCGAAGATCGAGATCCCACGCGAGATCCGCACCCCGTCATCGAGCCGCTGTGCGCAGAAGGGATATTTTCCGTTGTTGGTAACATGCCTGATCATCTCTCTTTCCCGGGCGTCGTCCTGCAGCACCTCGAAGTGCGATGTGCAGGCAAAGTAGTTCAGGCCATAGATCACCGCAGGTACGGGGATGCAGGATTGGGAGATGGAGTATTCAGCCACCGGTATTCCCTCAAGGTGCGCCCGTTCGAGGCAGATAGGCACGACAAAGGCATCGAGGATGGATGACGTGGTGGGAATTATGCGCTTGCCCCGGATCTCCCGTTCGAGGATGGTGTAATACGCCTCGCTCTTGTACGAATAATTCTCGGAGATCAGGTACATCAGGCCATCCCGCTCAACCGTGTGGATGCTATCCCTGGAGAGGGTGGTGCCATGGTCTCCCTGTTCCGCCCTCCCCTGCGAAGGGATCCCCGTGATTATCGAGGGGGATACCTGGGACTCCGGGATAAGCGTGCCCTGGGGCATCAAAGAATCCCTCCCTGCAGGGAATGAGAAAAATCCTTCGTTAGTGAAGGGAGAATCGAAAAACCGGCATGTTGGACCCTATCATGGGGGTCATCATCATTTTCGCTTTCTGGTTCTGGCATGGGGAACCACGTGCTGCATTCTGTTGGCAGCGTTGAGGTATCACTCAGTTGGTGTGACAGAATTGGTTTAAATGTTTGTGGTTGATCTGCAGGATTTTTCCCGGGAAAAGAAAAAAATACGGTTCGATTCCCGGATGAACGCCACATACGTGCAGGGTACCCGGAGGCCGGGAAGCGTATCCTCTCTATGTATCCCCTGTGAAATCTCTGGTGTCGGCAGAATACTTTCAACACTTTTCTGCAGTGATGTCCGAATACAATACACCAGGACATGTGCGTTCGTCCTGGTGTCCATGGTTCCTCATGTGGTGCGGCATACCCTGTCCGAACGAAAATATATAGACATATATACTAACATTGTGCAGAATAGAGCGGCATAACTCAGTCTGGAACAGGAGACTCGGGCATGGATATCAGGAGAGTGCAGATCACCGGGGGATCGTCATTTGTGATCACCCTCCCCAAGGAATGGGCAGAAAAACAGGGCGTAAAGAAGAACGATCCGCTGGGTCTCGTTGCACAGCCTGACGGGACGCTCCTTGTCACGAGGGATCTCTCGGAGACACCTGCCCAACGCTCCAAGACATTTGACGTGACCTCGATCAATGATCCGACCTTCCTTTTCAGGCTCCTGATTGGGTCCTACATCGCAGGATACACCACGATAGGGGTGACCTCAAAGGCCAGGCTTCCTGCGTCCATACGGATGGTTGTACGTGACTTTTCGCAAATGACGATCGGGCCTGAGGTGGTGGAGGAGACCGACACCTCGATTCTCTTAAAAGACCTGCTCAACCCCGCCGAGATGCCCTTTGAGAATACCATCAGGAGGATGTACGTGATCGTCAAGAACATGTACATGGACGCGCTTTCGGTACTCGAGACAGGCAACGCCGCGCTCGCCCGCGATGTCGTCGCACGGGACAATGATGTGGACCGCCTTCACTGGCTCGTCGCCCGGCAGACCAATATCATCCTCAAGAATGCAAGCCTCTCCAGGAAGATGGGGGTGGCCTCATCGGTTGTCGTCAATACGTACCTCATCAGCCGGATCATCGAGCGGATAGGTGACCACGCTGTCCATTACGTGGAGGAGGCAGGCCGCGTTCCGAGAGGGAAAATTGACCAGGAATACATCGAGTCCATCAGGAACGCGACCAACCACGCAATGGTAATCTTTGATCGGAGCATCTTCTCATTCTTCAAGGCAGATATACAGGAGTCCCATGCGAACATTGAGCAGGTGAAATCCCTGGAAGAGGAGTGCGATCTCATCTTCTCCACCTCGCTCGAGGAGAACCCGGAGATCGCGGTGCCCCTGCGATACATCGTCGCGAGTATCAGGAGAGCCGGGGAATATGCCGGGGATATCTCCGAGAATGTCATCAACATGCTGGTTGAGGACAGGATATAGCCGGGACCTCCCTTGAAAGAGGCCAAAATATTATCCCTTCAACCGGCAACCTCACAGCCGGGAGGAAGAAGCGTGGAAGGGGAAGACCCGGTCGAAGTGACCGATATCACGTGGGAGAAGACCGTTGAAAAAAGCCGGATACCTGTCCTTGTTATGTTTTACAGCCCGACATGCCCCCATTGCAGGACCATGGATCCGTATATGCGCGAATTTGCCAGGGAGTATGCAGGGGCAGTGCTCTTCGTGAAGGTTGATATCACCCAAAGCCAGTGGACTGCAGAGCGGTTTGGTGTCATGAGTACGCCGACGTTCAAGTTTTTGTGCAACGGCAGACCGGTCTCGGATATGGTGGGGGCAGTATTTCCGGCCCTTGTAAAGAGGATGGTTGATGAAGGGATCAAACACGGCCAGGAATGCCTTGATCGGTCGTCAGGGGTAGATTATGATGTATCAGGGTATGCCTGAAGACCGCGAACCTCCATATCTCTTCCCTGGGTACGGTGCGCGCACTTGATGATCGTGTGAGGAAGCGCATCAGCTCCTGCGTCCTGTCACACCGGGGAGTTCAATAGGTATATATGAATTCATAGGCAAATTGTTGTTATTGGAATGACAACAGATATCCGGTATTTTTTCACGCGAATCCTCTCTGTATGCCTTGGTGTTGCCCTCTTTTCAGCTCCTGTGCTTGGGGCGGGGGAGTACCTGGGGGGAGAACCTGTCCTTGTCGCCTCGCTGGAAGGGTCACGCGAATTCCTTCCCGGCAGTGACGCGACTCTTGTGGTGGTGATCGAGAACAGGGCAACCAATGATTTCCAGATGTTTCCCTCAGGAAGAGCGGCCGCAGATGAGGCTTCCACGACTGCCAGGTTGATCATGGCGGATCTCGGGGCAGGCGATGCTCCTCTGCTGCTCCGGACTGATCCGCAAATGGTTGGCGATCTTCCTGCGAATTCACGGGTGAAAGTACCATTCCAGGTCAAATTCCTGGAAAATGCGACGGGTGGGAGTTACATTCTCCCCCTCTCCCTGAAATACCGGGCATTCCTGTTTGCCGAGCAGCGGGGATCAGAGACGGTGGCGTATTCATACACGAACGGCAGTGCGACCATCCCCCTTTATGTACAGGTAACACCGCGGGTGATCATCCACGTACTTGAGACAGAAGCCGCCGAACTCACGTCAGGAAACGAGGGAGTGGTGACCCTTACCATCCGGAATGATGGATCCCTCTCGGGCAATGAGGCCGTCGCCCGTATCTCACGGCACCAGGAGAGCCCGGTTGTCCCGGTGATAGGGACGTCGTACATCGGTGAGTTCCCAGCGGGGGAGACTGCCCGTGCCCAGTTCAAGATCCTTGTGAATGATGCAGCACAGGCATCGACCTATCCCCTCGATGTGACAGTTGAGTACCTTGATCCGCAGGGGGACCTGATCAACACAGATACGGTCACCATCGGCATTCCGGTACAGGGAGAGATAGAATTTGAGGTACTCTCCGATGAATTCACGATGGCCCGCGGCGATACCCGCGAGATAGAGATCTCTTTTTTGAACGCGGGCCCGGTGGTTGTGCGCAGTGCCCAGGCACGGATCAGTGCCGTGGATCCCTTCTCCTCTACGCGGGACATCGCATCCCTTGGAGACCTTGCGCCAGGTGAAGAGGCAAAGGCGGTCTTTGTCATCTCCGTCGATAAAGCAGCGACAGTGAAGGAGTACAGCCTCGAATCCGAAGTGCGGTACCGCGATGCACTGGACAATCGCCTGGTCTCCGATCCGATGAAGGTCAGGTTCAATGTGGTCGAGAGGAGCGGGATAGACGCGATACTCCAAAGTCCGCTCTCCATGACCGTCATCGGTGCCGTTCTGGTCGGCATAGGGTATTACCTGTATTCCAGAAAGAAGCGTGGTGGGAAGAAGGA
>CAYNXS010000106.1:0-2353 GCA_964401215.1 uncultured Methanolinea sp.
GGGGTGGTCAAGGAGACCGGCGCCATGATCCAGCGCGGACAGGAACGATGTAATCTCGTCCCCTTCACGATCACATCGATCCGGGCAGCAGGCATGGGGGACCGTGTATGCGTGGACACCTGTTCGATGATGAAGGAAGGAGAGGGCATGCTGATTGGGAATACCTCATCAGCGTTTCTCCTGGTCCATGCCGAGACCCTCGAAAATCCCTATGTCGCCCCAAGACCGTTCCGGGTCAACGCAGGAGCGGTGCATGCGTACATCCTTGCACCCGGAGGAAAGACCGCCTACCTGTCAGATCTCTCAGCAGGGGATCGTGTCATGGTGGCAGGGACGGATGGGGAGACCCGGGAGGTGACGGTCGGGAGGGTGAAGATCGAACAGCGGCCTCTTCTCATTGTCGAGGCAGAGGCGGACGGAAAGCCCTACAGCCTGGTTCTCCAGAATGCCGAGACAATCCGGCTCGTCGGCGAGGACGGCCGTGCACGGTCAGTGGTCGAGATCTCCCCGGGCGACCGCGTGCTCGGCTGCACAATGGAAGCGGGCCGGCACTTCGGGATGGCGGTAAGGGAGACGATCCTGGAGAAGTGATCGCACGTGTTGATAGGGATCGTTGGCGGAACAGGGAAGATGGGCGCATTCTTCCAAAAAGTGTTCGAAAAGGCGGGCTGGGATGTGATGATCTCAGGGAGGGCGACCGCGGTGACCTCGCGGGACCTTGCATCCGTCTGCGATGTGCTCATGGTATCCGTTCCGATACGGGAAACCGTTCCCGTTATCCGGACCCTTGCACCCCTCCTCTCTGAAGACCAGGTCTTCTGTGACCTGACCTCGATCAAGACAGGGCCTGTTGAGGCCATGCTGGCTTCGAACGCACAGGTGGTGGGTTTTCATCCCATGTTCGGTCCCACGGTGCAGGATCTTGCAGGCCAGGCGATTGTCGCGACCCCGGCCCGCTGTGAGCAGGAAATCCTGGAACGAATTCTTGGTGTATTCCGGAAACAGGGAGCAACGGTTACCATATCCACTCCGGAGGAACATGATCGGATCATGGCGATAGTCCAGGGATTGACGCACTTTGTCACCCTCAGCCTTGCCGAGACCATGCGGAGAGTAGGTGTGAGGCCACAGGATACGATGGCATTCATGAGCCCGGTCTACCAGATGGAGATGGGACTTGTCGGGCGTCTCCTGTCCCAGGATCCCTCCCTCTATGCAGATATCCTTGAACTCAATCCCCACGTCTCACCGGTGCTCGAGGCCTGCGAGGAGTCCCTTGCATCAATCCGGAAGATAGTGGATGCGAAGGATACCAGGGCGTTTGAGACATTGTTCCGCGATAATTCACTTCATTTCGGTGAATACTGCGAGACCGCTGCCCGGGAGTCGGACATGCTCATCGCGGCGATGGTGAATCGATGAAGGTCTTTGCCCTTGGTCCCGAGGGGACGTTCTCGCACGAGCTGGGATACCGGATCTTTGGCGACGCAATCACGCTTGTCCCGACCATCCGGAGAATATTTGAGGAGGTAGAGAGAGGAGAAGGGGACGGGCTTGTTCCTCTCGAGAACAGCGAGGCGGGCGGTGTCGGCCCTTCGCTCGACGGCCTGCTCCAGCACCGGGTCTGGATCACCGGGGAGATCTACATGCCCATACACCACTATCTGGTCTCTATCAGGCCGATTGAAGAAGCCGAGGTGCTTTTTGTCCATCCCCAGACCCACGAGCAGTGCAGCGAGGTAGTGGATACCATGGAAATACCGGTTGTTCACACCTCGAGCAATGCCCAGAGCGCGAAGGAGATGCAGGAATCGGGACGCGGGGCTGCTATCGTATCGCTGATGACCGCGAGGATGCATCACCTCCCCATACGGCGGGAACGGGTTGAGAACAACTCCCTCAACGTTACCCGGTTCGTGACCATCTCACAACGTCCGTACCAGGGACCAGATGCCAGGAAGGGGAGCATCATCATCGATCCCCGTGAGGACCGGGCAGGACTCCTGTATGATATCCTGGGAATCTTTGCGAAAAAGGGGATAAACCTGACCAGGATCGAATCCCGCCCGTCAAAAAGGGGCATGGGTCGCTACGTGTTCTTTCTGGATTTTGTCCATTCCGACCACGCCGGGCAGGCGCTCTCCGCGCTCCAGGGAATGACAGTGATAAAAGACCTTGGACGGTATCCCGAACTGGAGGTCCCTGAATGGAGGTGATGCTTCAGAAAGCGGGGCCTGTCGACCTCTGCTTCCAGGCACCGCCTTCCAAGAGTTTCACCCACCGGGCCCTGATCGCCGCGGCGCTTGCAGGGGGGGATTCGAGGCTCACATCACCGCTTGTATCAGACGATACG
>CAYNXS010000106.1:2453-4841 GCA_964401215.1 uncultured Methanolinea sp.
AGCAGCCAGTTCGTCTCCTCCATTCTCATGGCCGCACCCTATGCAAGGGAGGATGTGACGCTCTCCCTGGGACCCGTTGTTGCTTCACCCTCGTACCTTGATATTACGCTTGAGGTCATGCACTCATTCGGTGCTTTGGTCGAAAGGGACGGATACCAGCGCTTTTTTGTTTTTGCAGGGAAGGGGTACCAGGGAAGATCCTGCACGATCGAGGGTGATTATTCCTCTGCGTCCTACTTCTTCGCGCTCGCGGCAGTGTGCGGGGGCAGGGTCTGCGTGACCAACCTGAATCCCCGGTCCTGCCAGGGAGATCGCCGGTTTCTTGGTGCCCTTGCCTCCATGGGGTGCAGGGTGAAGGAGCGGAAGGATTCAGTAGAAGTATCGTCTGATGGTGATCTTGAAGGTATCGAGATCGATATGTCCTCTTCCCCTGACACGGTCCAGACGCTCAGCATGGTGGCGGCTGTCGCGAGGAGCCCGACACGCATCACGGGCATCGGTCACCTGAAGTTCAAGGAGAGCGACCGCCTTCTTGGGACAGCCCGCCTCATCAATGCTATGGGTGGAGATGCACGCGTTGAGGGAAACAGCCTCCTGATCAACCCCTCACCTCTCCACGGGGGGACGATAGATCCGGCTGATGACCACCGGATCGCGATGAGTTTTGCGGTTCTTGGTCTCGCAACAGGAAATGTAAAGATTATCCAGGCGGAATGTGTCAATAAATCGTTCCCGGGGTTCTGGGAGCAGCTCGCGGGGCAGGGACTTCTATGAACGTAGTATTGATTGGATTCCGGGGGACAGGAAAGACCGAGTCGGGAAGGCTTCTGGCCCGCCTTCTCGATGTCCCCTTTTATGACACTGATGCATTAATCGAGGAGGAGGCAGGATCAGCGGTCCACGAGATATTCGAGCAGGAAGGGGAAGAGGGCTTCCGCGCCAGGGAGAAACGGGTGGTTGCACGACTTCCCCCGGGGCCGGGGGTCTATGCAACAGGGGGTGGTGTGATCCTTGACCCGGAGAATATTGAGCACCTGCGGAGGAAGAGAACCGTGGTACTTCTCCGGGCAGACGAGGTTACGATAGAGAAGCGCATCCAGCACAGCACCCGGCCTGCACTGACAAGAATGGGGCTCCGTGCGGAGATCCATGCCCTCCTCGACGCAAGGAAGGATGCGTATCTCGCAGCTGCGGATTTCTGTGTCGATACCAGCGGCCGGAGTGCCAATGAGGTGGCGATTTCCATCAAGCGGATCCTCATTGAAGGGATGACCCGTGCGGAGGGGAGGGAGGACGCGCTCCGTGCGGTGGGAACATCCGGAATACCGGGGTCTGAATTTGAGGAGCTCGCACGCATGATCAGTTCACTTCCTGAGAACCCGGCGCTGAGGTTCTATGGCATTGCCGGATTCCCGAGCCTGCACAGCAAGAGCCCGCCCCTCTTCAACCGCCTCTTCTCCTACTTTGAGATCAATGCCTATTACACGAGGTTCCATGACCCGTCACTTGCCAGGATACTCTCCATTGCACAGGAGATCGGTGTTCGCGGCCTCTCGGTGACCATCCCGTTCAAGCAGGAAATACTCCGGTATCTTGATCACAGGGACGAACACACCCGGGAAATCGGAGCCAGTAACACCGTGCTATTCTGTGGGGGGGAGAGTTATGGATATAACACTGACTGGGTCGGGATCAGGGATCCGCTTGCATCCCTCTCGGGAAGCGTTGCGGTGATCCTGGGTGCAGGAGGGGCTGCAGCATCCGCGGCATATGCATTGCGATCGCTCGACATGGAGATTACCATCCTGAACCGCACGGTTGAGCGGGCTGCCGCGCTTGCCGGGCGTTTTGGCTGCAACCATGGTACCTTCAAAGATTTCGACCGGATCAAACCCGCAGTGGTGGTGAACGCGACCCCAATCGGCATGGAGCCTGATACCGGAAGCCCGCTTGTAAAGTCCCAGCTCAGCCCCTCGATGACGGTGTTTGATCTCGTGTATACCCCTCCGGAAACCCCGCTCCTGAAGGCAGCCCGGAGTATGCGCTGCACGGTGATCCCGGGGAAGGAGATGTTCATCCGACAGGCGAGGGCGCAGTTCCACCAGTTCACCGGCATTGATGCGCCGCTGGAGATGGTGAGGGAGATTGTCGGATGAACTCGTTCGGGCGCAATTTTCGCATCACCACGTTTGGGGAGAGCCACGGCCCGGCACTGGGGGCCGTGATAGACGGCTGCCCCCCGGGAATCGTACTCGCTGAAGGGGATATCCAGCCTTTTCTTGATCGGAGAAGACCGGGGAGGGGACCAAGGAGCTCGCCCCGGCAGGAGGGCGACACGGTAGAGATCCTGTCAGGGATCTTCGAAGGCCGGACCACAGGAGCGCCAAT
>CAYNXS010000107.1:0-4782 GCA_964401215.1 uncultured Methanolinea sp.
CCTCTCCATCGCTCCCCTTGACCAGCCGGCAATACGCTGACTTGTAATAGACCCCGTTCTCGCCGGGAATCATCCAGATATAATCCACCCATCCACTCCCCCCGGCAAGTGCCTTCTCCACAAGCTGATCGCGGAAGGGCGTGCCAGCAACATCCGTCTTTCCTTTCATCTGCACTCCTACAAGTCGGGGATTGTCGGCCTCGGCGACTATGGTCACGTTCGTGTCGTATATAAAGACGTAGAGGGCCCTGTTCTCACGGTCCCAGAAGGGGTGCTCCCCGGCATTGATCCGGGCAATTGTGCCGGGAGCATCTTTTTCCATCTCATTCGCGGTGAAGTCCACGAGCCCGGTTACCTGCTCGCTCGAAACCGGAGGCTGCTGGATACACGAAACCCCGAGATAGCGGTACATGATTTGCTGGTACTCTGAAATCCCCGTTTCGTCCGGCTGATATCGGAGGGTATCCAGGGCTGCCTGGAACCCGGCGATGTACTGGTCGGAGGTGTTTTTGTTGAATGCAAAGTAATGGTCCTGGGATTCGAGGGTGTATACGACCACGAAATAGTTGGGATCTCCCGTGACCTTCCCGCTCGTGTATCTGCCCACGGTTTCACCGTAGCACCAGAGGTCGACTGTCTTCTCCTTCACCGCGGAGATGAGGCTCTGGGCGGTCGGGTAGGCGTAGATCTGTGAGGCGTTCACCCCGAGTGCCAGGAGCTGAAGGTGTGCTGAGTCCTCCTTCACGACGCCGATTGTATAGGTGTTCAGTTCGGCCGGAGAGGTGATCACTGGGGGATTTTCCCGGAGCGCACAGACCACCTTCCTCTCTGAGTCGAGTGGTCCGGCCCACTTGAAGAGGTGCTCCCTCTCGGGGAGGCGGACGGTGGCGAACACCGCGGTGTTGTTCCGGGAGAGCGCAGTCTCGTAGGCCTTTGCCCACGGGAGCACCCTGATCGTGTCTGAAGAAACGGGGGTGTCCATCTCACGGAGTACACCCCGGAGTATGTCCACGGATATCCCCCGTATCGTTCCGTTTTCAACGTAATTGAGCGGTGGGTAGTCCTCGGTGACAAACATCATGTCAACGGATTCAGAGGGGGTGGGCGACGTGACAGCCCCGGGGCTCTCCGGAGCCTCTGTGGACATACACCCCGCGAGCATCGTTGCACTGAGGAGTATTCCGACCAGCAGGAAAAGGAAAAGGGATCTCATTTAGAACCAGCCTGCATGAGTGGTTCCATCGTGCTGCTCTTATTCATTGCGAAGTGATCCGCAGGGAACATCAATCGATGAAATGATCGATAACAAGGATTATCACGATGATCGGAATGAGGATGAAAAGTCCGAGCACCCACCAGGGGATCATCGTGAACACCACGATCCGGATCCGCGAGAGAATAAACCACAGGACTGCAATCGCCGCCAGTGCGAGCAGTATGATGAACAGGCTGTCCTTGAATCTGCGTCTCATTCTCTATCCCGGTCTTGAAAAGACGTTTGGCCGGGAATGGTAATAATATTCACGTGGGTATTATCCCTGGGTCCATGAGAAGGAGAGAAAGGGATTGACAGGGTAGTCAGGGCGATGATATTCCTTGTTCCTTGTCCTTTCGTCCAATAGTCATACGGGGCTATCTGGAGTGAACCTGCACGTTCATCATTTGAGAATACGCAGCCTATTTCGTTGAATAGTATGCGTATATTGTCAGCACAGGACACGATTGTGGCTCGGATACCCTCATCAGCTCTCCCGAGAAATTTGAGTGAAGCGAAGAAATGGACGCAATTGTTGCACAAAACCTCCGGAAATCATTCGGGGCGGTCACCGCGGTGGATAACGTCAGCATCACCATCCCGGAAGGGAGTATTTTCGGATTTCTCGGCCCGAACGGGGCGGGAAAGACCACGACGATCAGGATGATCACAGGCGTGCTGATCCCGGATGCAGGGAGCGTGCAGATCCTCGGGACGGACGTGCAGAAGGACCCTCTCACTGCAAAACTGAACATTGGTGTTATCCCCGAGAACAGCACGGTCTACAGCGATCTGTCTGCCGAGCAGAATATCATCATCTCCGGAAAGTTCTACGGCATGGATGGTCAGACCCTGAAGAAGCGTGCAGGGGAGATCCTAGGCAGACTCGGTCTTTCGGATCGGAAGGACAGTGTAGTCAGGACGTTCTCGAAGGGGATGCGCCAGCGGATCAGCATCGCCTGTGCGATTGTCCATTCCCCCCCGGTCCTTATCCTTGACGAGCCGACCACCGGCCTTGATGTGTACAGCCGCCGGCTTGTCCTCGACACCATCAGGGAGATGAACAGCGAGGGAAGCACGATCCTGCTTACCACGCACAACATCGAGGAGGCGAATACACTCTGCTCGATGATCAGTGTCATCAACAGAGGCAGGATCGTCGCAACAGAGAGCCCCGAACGGCTCAAGAAGACATTCGATACTTCGCGGTATGTCGAGATTGCGTTTGACCAGGGGGTGGAGGCAGGGCTCTTCTCGGCCCCGGGAATCACGAGGGTTGAACCATGGGGTGATAAGTGGCGTATTTACACGGAGAATCCTGATACTGTGGTCAAGTATCTCGCGTCGCTAGCAGAGCAGGAGCAGCTGACAATCGTCTCGATCGCGACCTCGAATCCGACCCTCGAAGAGGCGTTTGTCCGGCTCACCGGGGGGGCCTGATCGGATGGACTGGAAGACGTTCTTCCGCAGCATCATGGTAGTGTGCGAGAAGAACATGCGAATCTACTACTTCAAGGGCCCTGTCATGGTCTTCGGACTGCTCTTCCCGCTCATCATGTTCCTCACGTTCTTCATCGGACGCGACCTCGACCTCATCCCGTTCTTCCCTGGATTCCTCGGTATGATGCTTTTCTTCACCTCCTCCTCGGTCGGCCCGCTCATCACACCCTGGGAGAAGAGGGAGAAGACCTACGAGAGGCTCGTCTCACTCCCGGTGATCCTCGAGAGCATCATCATCGGTGACCTGCTTGCGGGGGCGATATTCGGTATCGTGATCACGACCATCGTCTTCCTGGCCTGCATTCTCCTCTTCCATATCCCTCTCATGAGTGCGGGGCTCCTTGGACTCGGGCTCGTGCTCGGATCAGTCGCATTTGCATCACTGGGCACCCTGCTGGCATCCCCTACAACCAACAACCCATCGAATATCATGATGCTCTCAAGCCTCGTCCGCCTCCCTCTCATCTTCATATCAGGGATCTTCATCCCGCTCAGCCAGCTGGCCGGCCCCTTCTTCGTCCTGACCTCGCTCTCCCCGCTCACCTACCTCGTCGACCTGTTCAGGATGGCGCTGAACGGAGATGCGGTGTACCCGCCATGGGTCGATACCCTCATCCTTCTCGGAGTGATCCTCCTGTTCGTACTGAGTACAAAGGTCATCCAGAAGAGGAACCTGGTGAAGGGGTTGTAGGGGAAAATTCACCCCCTTCTTTTCAACAGCAGTTGAAAAATCCTTTCAGGGGAACCGGATAATATCCCAGTTCTCCGGGAGCATGTGCTTCCTTGGTTCCGGTTCATCGAAGAAGACGACGAGATCCCTGACATCTTGCCATAGTCCAGTGATAGTTGCGCCCGGAAGGGACATCCTCTCAATCGCACGGGTCTCGTTGATGGTCCCCATCACCTCAAAGGAACGGTACTCGTGAGGGTATCCCTCGGCACCGAGGAACATCGGGACGCCTTCAACGACCTGGAAGTGGAGGTGCGGGAGATCGGAATTGCCACTGTTTCCCATCAGGCCGAGCAGATCGCCTTCATGGACGGTATCGCCCATTTTCACCCGGACAGAGCCCTGGACCATGTGGGCATAGCAGGCATACTTCCCGCCCCCCAGGTCGAGGATCACGTAATTGCCGGCAGCGGTCGCAAACGTGGCAGGGGGAGCGGAGTAGATGGTCTCGATATCCGGAAGGCCATCCTGTGCATCAGCGACAGTCCCGTTGGCAACCGCGTAGATCTCTTTCCCGAATCCATAGTAATTCCTCGCGAGGCTCGCGTTCCCTGATGCAACCTGCCTTGTCCCGGGATCAAGGTAAATCCAGTCCTGGGCAAACCTCTGGGGGACACGCGTCACCCCATCATAGGTGATCTGGGCGCTGAAGTGGTGGGTGAAGGGGGATGTGGTCTCCATCGCGACCCAGCCGGGCCCACGGAACGGCGAACCTATCACTACGGGCTGGATATCCTTCCGGACCGCGACTTCGCCGCCGGTCACCGTCAGGGGTGCAAGGCCGCTCGCGGTCCTGTTGAGAGTGACATGGTGGATGAGGCGGTCCGGCACAACACCCGGGTTTGCCAGGAACCAGATGGAAATCCGGGGATAGGTCAGTTTCGACGTGCCGTTCCGGAGCTCGTCGGCCGTGGGTGGCGGAACTGATGCCGGGTGGTACAGTGAAGCGAGGATATCGCCCTCCGCAGAGTAGAGGACTGCCCCGGTAGCGGGATCGAGGACTTCGACCTTCTCAGGCAGGAGAATACCGGCACCGGCAGGGACGAGCTCGAGTTCGTAGGCGAGATTCTCCCCGCCCTTGCTGCTCACCGGGATGGGGGCGAAGGGAACCCTCATGCTCACATCAGGTGAGGCAGAAGGGAGAGTCGTTCCCGTTGGAGATGCGCCCGCCCTCTCTCCCGGGGACTCGGTGCAGCCGGCGCACATGAGTGCAATGATCAGGATAACGAGAACGAAGATGGGACGAATACGAGTCATTATTCCGATGGTTGGTCCTGAAAGGTAAAGAATGAATAGT
>CAYNXS010000108.1:0-4732 GCA_964401215.1 uncultured Methanolinea sp.
ATTATTCTCGGGGGAATCGCGATTGTGCTCATCATGATACAGGATGTGATCCTTGCACCCACCCTGTCATGGAAGGCAATCGTGATATTCCTTGGAGCAATTGTTGCTCCATTCGTCGCCGGGTTCCTGTATAGAGCAATCAGGACCCCAAAGTCGCCGTGACGACTGGCGCTCTTCATCATTCTCACCGTTTCCCGGACTCATCAGGATCTCATACAAAAACACGTTGAGAGGGGTTCTTCTGCATTTTTATGGATGATTTAGCCTCTGAGCACCAAAACCTTTATAATATGGTATTGGGAGAGTACATCATACCTGTTTTCGGTCAAGGTGGCACAGAACGAATCAGGGGCACACAAGAGGCGCTATCAGGAAGATGGAGATCCTGAACAGAGGGGAGCTGTGGCAGAACACCCATCACCGGATATCCGGGACGGCATGCGGATGGGGAGCCATGCAGCCGGAACGCGACCCGGATCCCGGTGAACAGATCCATCCGATATATCCAGGCATCTCGCTGTCAACAATCCAGGAATAAACCGGCAACCCGAACCCCGTGATTTCCAGAGAGAAGTGCCACCCTTGACCGGAAGGGGGGCACACATGAAACACCGTGATAATGCGAGACTGATAACGGGAATCTGGTTCCTGTCACTCGTCATCATCGTTTCACTCCTGGTTGGCTTCGCTGCAGCGGACGAGGATGCATCAGCACTCACCAGGCTTGAAAAGATCAGTGATGGAGGGTTCGGGGACCCGCAGAACAATTATGCATGGTCCGTCGCCGAGTTCGACGGGGACCTGTATGTGGGAACAGGGCGGAACATCCCTTATTTTGTAGCCCAGGCAATGAAAGCGGAGGGAGCATTCCCTGAAAACTGGACACTCTCCTTCCTGACCACCCCTGGAGGATCTCCTCCGCCACCGCTTGTCCTCCCCAACCACACACTTCCTGCACAGGAGGAGACGATTGTATGGTCGGACGACATGAGGGGCGAGATCTGGAAGTACCACGAGGGATTCTGGACCCGGGTGCACCAGGCATCCACGTTCGTCAATCCGGCAAACGGGTACACCTACCCTGAAGGGATCGGGTACCGTGCCATGACCACCTTTACCGACTCCAACGGGACAGAGGCGATCTATGCGGGGGTCGGGTTTGGATTCGGGCGGACCCTCCTGGTCCGATCGACTGATGGAACGACCTGGGAGAAGGTGAACACGGACAGCATCCCGAGCAGGGACACGAGGGCGATCACATCCCACAATGGAATGCTCTACGTGGGAACCGGGGACGGAATCTTTGCATCGTCATCTCCATCCGCAACCACGGACACCTGGGTGAAGGTTGCCGACTTCCAAACCGCCTCACTCAGGAGCTTCAACGGGTACCTGTACGCGGGGACCGGAAATCCCATCGGCCCATCAGAGACGAACGGGTTTGAGGTATGGAGGAGCACGTCCGCGAATCCCTCTGGATCCGGTGACTGGGTCAGGGTAGTATCAGGTGGAGCAGGAGATGCCTGGAACGTTCTTGCAGGTACGATGCGGGAGTACAACGGGGCTCTCTATGTAGGGTCGATGAATCTCCCGTTTGCGACCGGCACCGAGGGTGTCAAAGGATTTGACGTGATACGGGTGGATACCGAAGATACGTGGCAACTGATCGTCGGTGACGAGGAACCGAAGATCCCGACCGGCCCGCGCGATACCCCTGTGAGTGGCTGGCCGTCAGGGTATGCCAATCCCTTCAACCTGTATGCATGGTCCTTCGAGGAGTACAACGGGAACCTCTATCTTGGGAGTTACGACATCTTCTCCCTTGCCCGGTTTATCGACGAAGTCCCCGGGGGATACGAGATTCTCATGGCGGCAATCTCCTCACGGGATCCCCCGGAAGAGGACGATTGGCACCAGGAGACAGGGGCATTTTTGATGGGACTTACGGAGATATCCAATATGTACGAGTGGGATGTGGACAGATCCTACATTATCTCCCTGGTCAAAATGCTGGGCAATACCTTTGGGGGGGCAGACCTCTGGACGAGCTCTGACGGAGAACACTGGGTTCCCGTCAACCTGAACGGATTCGGCGATCCGGACAACTATGGATTCCGTACGATGCTCTCCACCCCCGAGGGGATCGTGGTCGGGACCGCGAATCCCTTTGCGGGCTGCCAGGTGTGGGTTGTCACATCCGGAGAGGTAAAACCTCCGGCGAGCGTGACTGATCTCCACAGCACCAGCAGTGAGAAGGATTCGATCACCTGGACGTGGACCGATCCCACGGGCGATGACTTCTCTCATGTCCTTGTGTACCTTGACGGGGGGTTCCGGAAGATCGTGCTGAAAGGCACCGGGACTTACACCGCCACCGGGCTCGATCCGGAGACGGCGTATACGCTCGGTATCAAGACTGTTGGCAAGAATGGGAAGATCAACCAGACCATGGTGACCGATACCGCGTGGACGCTGCCGGGATACCCCGGGTGGAAGTTCCGTTCTGACCTCGAAAATTCCGGAGTGTACAACGACGGGGGTACCCGTCCTGAGGGCGCCCTCCTCTGGAATTTCCCGACTGGAGACTGGGTGGAGTCCAGCCCCACGGTGGCCCAGGGGGTCGTCTATTTTGGGAGTTACGACAATAACATCTATGCACTCGAGGCAACAACAGGGGCCCTCCTCTGGAATTACACCACAGGGGACCGTGTGGAGTCCAGCCCCGCAGTGGTAAATGGTGTCATCTATTTCGGAAGTTGTGACAACAACGTCTCTGCGCTCAATGCGTCGACGGGGGCACCCATCTGGGACTTCACAACCGGGGAGTATATCTATTCGAGCCCTGCGGTAGCAGATGGCATCGTCTATATCGGGAGTAGTGACAACAACCTCTATGCTTTGGACGCAGCAACAGGGGCCCTCCTCTGGAATTACACGACCGGGGACGAGGTATATTCGAGCCCGGCGGTAGCGGATGGTGTAGTCTATATCGGGAGTTTTGATAAGAACCTCTATGCACTGGATGCAACAACCGGCGCATTTCTCTGGAACTTCACGACTGGAGAGTTTATAGATTCGAGCCCTGCGGTAGCAGATGGCGTCGTCTTTACAGGGAGTTTTGATAAGAACCTCTATGCACTGGATGCAACAACCGGCGCACTTCTCTGGAGCTACACGACTGGAAATGAGGTAGGATCCAGCCCTGCGGTAGCAGATGGCATAGTATACATAGGAAGTTTTGACAACAACCTCTACGCGCTTGACGCTGACACGGGAGGGCTCCTCTGGAACTATACAACCGATAACGGAGTGGTTTCCAGCCCTGCGGTGGCGAACGGTATTGTCTACGTCGGGAGTTATGACAAAAACGTGTATGCCCTCGATGCAACAACCGGGGATCTCCTCTGGAACTATACTACGGAGAACAAAATCTTTTCCAGTCCGGCCGTTGCGAATGGTGTTGTGTATATCGGCAGCAGAGATGGCAACCTCTACGCAATCGGCTCTTATCCTAAAACCCCTCCGGAAAGTGTCACCAATCTCTTCGCGACCTCAAGCCAGAAGGACTCCATAACCTGGAACTGGACAGATCCCTCGTCGGCAGACTTCTCACACGTCATGGTCTACCTTGACGGGACCTTCCAGGAGAACGTGACCGGGGGGATCCAGACGTATACCGCCACAGGGCTTGGGCAATCAAAGAGCTACACCCTCGGGACGCGGACGGTCGGGACGACCGGGCTTGTCAACGAGACCCTGGTGACCAGCACCGCATGGACCGAGATCCTGCCCCCCATCGCGGACTTCTCTGCCATCCCGAAGACCGGAGACGCCCCGCTCTCTGTCAGTTTCGTCGATCAGTCATCAGGCTCCCTGCCCCTCTCATACTCATGGGACTTTGGAGACGGGTCCACATCGACTGAGAAGAACCCTGTACACGAGTATCTCTCATCCGGCACCTATACCGTGAATCTCTCGGTCACCAACATCGAGGGAGAGAGCACGGTAAGCAGGCCGGGTTACGTGGTCGTCGGGACGGTCGCCCCGCTAAAGGCGGAATTCACTTCCAATGTGACCACCGGGACGATACCCCTGACTGTCCAGTTCAGCGATGCTTCGACCGGAAATCCTGGTGCATGGTCGTGGGTCTTTGAGAAGGATTCCTATTACCCAATCCGGGACGCCGGGACAAAGGAGGCAGTCCCTTACTACGGCAACGAGTTCTCCTCCGAGAAGAACCCGGTCGTAACCTACACGTATCCGGGGAACTACTCGGTCAGCCTGACGGTCAGCAGGACAAATGAGACAGATACCATCACAAAGGAGGACTATATCCAGGTCAACCCTCCGCCGCCTGATGTGGATTTCAACGCATACCCTCATGAGGGGAACGCTCCTCTCGAGGTAGAATTCTGGGAGAGCGTTCCCTATGCCTGGTACTATGATGAATTTATCTGGGACTTCGGGGATGGGACGAGCGAGACCGGAAGCTGGCTCTATCACACATACGAGAATCCCGGCCTCTACAATGTTACCCTGACCGTGAACAGCGTGTACGGGTCAGGGGTCCTCACGAAACCCATGTACATCAATGTTACGGAAATACTGCCTCCCGACCCGGATTTTGAGGCCGGCCCTTTATCCGGTGATGCTCCACTGGAGGTTACGTTCACGGATACATCGATTGGTGTTATCACCACCCGGTTCTGGGATTTCGGTGACGGGACATCAG
>CAYNXS010000109.1:0-4640 GCA_964401215.1 uncultured Methanolinea sp.
GGCGGTGGGATCTACAATGCAATGTTCACCGGGAAACTGGCCGCCGAGACTGCGGCCTTGGCAATCTCAAAGGGTGACTGCTCGAAACATGCCCTCATGCCCTACGATAAAGGGTGGAGACATTCACACATGGGCAAGACGATTGCCCGTAACTGGCAGATCAAGGAGTATTTGATCAAGCTGCCGGATGAAAAACTGAATGCGATCATCCACTCCGCTGCGACGCTGAAGATGAAAGAGTTCAGCACCTTAAGCCTGATCAAGGAGCTGATGAAGAGGAACCCCAAGCTCGTGATGGAGCTTGCGGCACTCAAGGCTTCACTCGGCTGAACGCCTCAACTGGCGGTTCAGGATGGCGAGGGTCTCGTCCTCCGCCTCTTTTTTTGCAAACACCGTGATCGTATCCCCGGGCCTTATCTTCACCGTGCCACTCGGGATGATGAGCTCCCCGCCAGCCCTCCGGATTGCGATGAACACGAAATCCTTGACTTTCATCTCCCTGATCTCGTGATCCACGATGGGGGCCCCCTTCTCGGCAACAACCTCGAAGATGGTCCCGCCTGGGATGGATGCAAGCTGCTGCATCTGGGGATTCTCGGCCCAGTAGTAGAGCCTCTGTGCAACCAGCTCGTCGGGATTCTCCGAGATCTTCACCCCGACTTCGGAGAAGAGATCCGAATGCTCCTTCTGGTTGACGATGGAGACCACGTTCGTCACCTTGAAGCGCTTTGCGAGCCAGCAGGTCATCAGGTTGACCGAGTCGTCGCTGGTTGTCGCAACCAGCGCGTCGGCCCTGTCTATTCCCGCATCCTCCAGGATAGACTTGTCTGTCGCATTCCCCGTGATGGCCAGCACATCGTGGTGCTCGAGTATCTCGCTGCAGCGCTGCTCGTCGCGGTCGATGATTACCACGTTATTGCCATGCTCCACCGCCATCTGGGTGAGGTTTCTCCCAATGCCGCCGAGCCCCACGATGATGATATACATGAGTTATGGATTCCATCATGGGCCTTCAAATATTTTGCGGGCTGATACTGTGCACGCGAATGATCCTCTGCGGGGTGGACGAGGCGGGGAAAGGCGCAGTGCTCGGCCCCCTTGTGGTAGCTGCCGTAGCGTGCAGGAAGAAACGCGATCTCGCGGATCTCGGGGTAAAGGACTCAAAAGCACTGACCCCATCCCGACGCGAAGCACTTGCAGAGGAGATACGGGCATCGTTCCCGTTCGAAGTGCTTCACCTGTCCCCTGCGGAGATCGACGGGAGGGGAATTTCCATGAATGCCTTCATGGCAAAGTCCCATGCCAGGGTCATCAACCTGCTCCACCCTGCGATCGCGGTGGTGGATGCATGCGACGTGGTGGCCTCCCGCTACGGCGCGATGGTTGCAGGACACCTGGAGTATCCGTGCAGGGTCGTGTCCCGCCACCATGCGGACAGGGACCACCCTGCCGTCTCGGCGGCAAGCATCGTCGCCAAGGTTGACCGCGACATGGCCATAGCCGTATTAAGAGATGAGTACGGAAATATCGGCAGCGGGTATCCCTCGGATCAGGGAACTGTGAGGTTTCTTGAGGGATACATGCAGGAGCACCGCTCACCCCCGCCCATTGCCCGCCGGAGCTGGGAGACCATCCGTGCCCTGGTCAGGGAGCAGGAGCAGGCGAGTCTCCTGGATTACACCCGGTAAACTCCGTTGCAGCATGCAGTTTTTTATCATTTTGCACAGTTTTATCTAGATTTCACACGAATAGTACAGGAATGCACTGGCTCTTTTACGTTCTTCTTGCGGTCTGTGCCTATGCACTGGTAGCCGGGTATATCTATATCCGGAAGGCCGCGTATGAACGTGAAAAGGCAGACCGTATCGCATTTCCGGAACATGAAGGGGATGCATCCGCGGGATCAGTCTGGGATATGTTCGTCTTTTATGGCCCGATCCTCGCATTAAAGACCGAGCGGGTCGGATTTTTCGACCGGTTCACCCGCTTTTCAACCCTTCTCCGGATCTATGCCTCCTTTGGCGTGATCATGGTGGGGATCATCTCGGTCGGGATCGCGATCATGCTTCTGATCTCGGTCCAGCTCACCCTGATCTTCCAGCCTGAGCCGACCGGCATCTATGCGCCGCAGAATATCTTCCTGATACCGGGTCTGAACGAGTATATCCCCTCGACACTGGCGGTCTGGTGTGCGTTCATCCTGACGATTGCGATACACGAGTTCGGTCACGCGATACTCTGCCGGGTTGAGAAGATTCGTGTCCGGGGCATGGGAGTGCTTATCGCGGTGATCCCTATCGGGTTCTTTGTTGAGCCCGACGAGGAGGAACTCGAGAATGTGAAGGGCCTTTCGAAGATCCGGATGTTCGGGGCAGGGATCACCAACAATATCGTGATAGGGGTGATCTGTTTTGTGGCGATGTTCCTTCTCGCCGGCATGGCGGTCCCCACCGGGGGACCGGTCCTCGCGGGAGTCTACCAGAACTTCTCCGCATACGATGCGGGAGTCCCGACCCCCTCGATCATCACCGCGATCAACGGGGTCCCGGTGGCGACAAGGGATGACGTATCCACACTTCTGAATGCGACCCGTCCGGGCGACGAGATCACCCTCACCGTTGAACATGAGGGGGTTCCTTCGACCTATCCCCTCATGCTCTCGGCATGGCCGAAGGAACTGGGCACCAGGGAGTCGGGGTTCATGGGGGTTCACTACTATGACAGCGCCATGGTCATGGAACAGGTGGATCGGGGGATCTCTCTGGGCGGGTTCTTCCGTTTTATCACGATCCCCTTTGATACATCAGCAGGCGGCCAGGCGCTGAGAGTCCTCGCGTTTGAGACGCCGGAGACGAGGTACTACCAGGAGCCCTTCGCAGGGTTCTGGGGAATCGTCCACCTCCTGTTCTGGTGCGCCTGGATCAACATCAACGTCGGGATTTTCAATGCCATCCCCATGATCCCCCTCGATGGCGGATACATCCTGAAAGAAGGCCTGGAGAGGCTCTTTGACCGGAAAGGACTTGGGAAATACGCGCTTCCCGTCACGACATTCATCTCATCCCTGATGCTGGTGATGCTCTTCTCCATTATCGCGATCCCTTACCTTCTCAACCTGTAGCGCCTCCCCGGGGACCACCCCCCCACCCGTTCGCCGTGAGAACCTATATGTGGCATTCCTCTAAAACTCTGAACCTGCAGCACAAATCCCTGGAATACCGGCGGAGCCCCGAACCATGATCCTCGCACCCTGCAAGAAAATGTACAACAACGAGACACAGCGCACCACCTCCCCGGAGGATACGCTTGTCAGGGTTGAAAAAGCGCTCCCGGCAGCGGGGATCACACGGGTTGCAGATATCACGAGCCTCGATCGGGTCGGAATCCCGGTCTTCTCGAGCATCCGCCCGACAGCCGGGAGGGGAGCGGTCTCGGTGTACAACGGGAAGGGGGCAACCCCAACAGAAGCCCGGGTCTCTGCGATCATGGAGGGGATCGAACGGTACTCGGCAGAGGTCCCCGCCGGGTGTAAGCTCATTACAGAGAGCTATTCCAGGATCCGGAAGGAATACCCGGCGCTCGACCCAGTGCTTCTCATCCTTCCCCAGCGTGCTGATCCCAGAATGCCGATCCCGTGGGTTTCGGGGTATGACCTCGCCGGTCACGAAGAGGTGATGGTTCCCGCGAGTGCGGTGTTTCACCCCCTCCCGGGGGAATATCCCCAGCTCTTCCGGACATCCACAAACGGCCTTGCGTCAGGCAACACCCTCGAGGAGGCGGTGTTCCATGCACTCATGGAGGTGATCGAGCGGGATGCCTGGTCCCTTGTTGAGACCAGCCGCAATACCGGGCCACGGGTCAGCAATGTCAGTGAACCGCTCTCGCTCGACCTCCTCTCCCGTTTTTCTTCTGCCGAGGTTGAGGTCGTCATCAGGGATATCACGAGCGACCTGAAGATCCCGACCTTTGCCGCGATCTCAGACGATACACGGCTGCGCGACCCGGCGCTCCTGACGATCGGGATGGGGACCCACACCAATGCGGCAATCGCCCTCCTGAGAGCGCTCACCGAAGTGGCACAGAGCAGGCTGACCCAGATCCACGGTGCAAGGGAGGACACCCCGACCGCTGACATCAGGAAAAAGATGGGGTACGATCGGGTCAGGAGGATGAACAGGTACTGGTTCGATGCAGCATCCGAGGAATCGTTCTCATCGGTCGCGTCATGTGATACCGATGACTTCCTCTCCGATATCACACATACCATTGGACGTCTGAAGTCTGCCGGGATAGACCGGGTGATTGCAGTCGATCTCACCCGCCCGGAGATCGGAGTCCCCGTGGTCCGGGTCATCGTCCCGGGGCTTGAGACATTTGCGATGGACCAGGAACGCGTGGGAGCGCGATGCCATGCCGCACGAAATCGTCGTATTCCTGGGTCCAAGTTGTGAGAGGGACGCCGCAGAATCCGTCCTCCGGGCACACTTCCTGCCCCCGGCCGCACGAGGGGACCTTACAGCCGCTGCAGAAGATGGTGCACGCATCATCACCCTTATCGACGGCGTATTCTTCCAGGAGAGCGCGGTGGGCCACCGGGAGGTGCTGGCCGCACTGGCATCAGGAGTCCGCGTCATAGGGGC
>CAYNXS010000110.1:0-4618 GCA_964401215.1 uncultured Methanolinea sp.
GATATTCAGTAATCGTCTGTATAATCACAGTCACTTCGGTGACGACTGGTGCCTCAATTGTATGAAGCCTTCATCCCAGAAGACTGATATACTGTCGGAGCGATGCCTCTGGTTAAGGAGATCATGAGTACATGGTGAACACATTACCCGTGGAACAATACCGGAAAAGGTTCGATACATCCTCGATTGAGTGCAGGACCACGAAGGAATTGGAACCCCTGAGAGAGATCGTCGGCCAGAAGAGGGCCCTTTCAGCACTCACGTTCGGGCTGAATATCGAGGAGACAGGATTTAATGTCTTTGTCTCCGGGATGCATGGCACCGGGAGACTCTCAGCGGTCTGTAATTTTATCCAAAAACTCGCGAAGACCAAACCCCCGGGAAATGACTGGATTTACGTCAATTCCTTTGACAATCCCTACCAGCCCAACGCCATCCGTCTTCCGAATGGAATGGGAAAACAGTTCAAGGAGGATATGGCAGCCTTCATCAGAGAGGCAAAAAGGTTCATCCCGATGGTTTTTGAGAGCGAAGACTATGCCAACCGCCATGATGCCGCAATCCGCGAGATCGAGAACGGGAAAGCACAATTACTGCTCCATATGGATGAGGTCGCACAGGAGAAGGGCTTTCTCGTCCAGCCCGGCCCACAGGGGCTGCTCACCATCCCTCTGCAGGAGAGCGGTGAACCATACCAGCAGGAGGAATTTATCAAGCTCCCCCCTGAAGTTCAGATGCAGTACCAGAAACGCAAAGAAGATCTCCTGGTCGAGCTCCGGAACACCTTCAGGCAGATGCGGGATCTTGACAAGAAAGGGGGTGAAGCTATCGAGGAACTGAATCGGGATGTGGTCCTGAATGCAATCGGTCACCGGATTGCATCTCTCAAGGACTCATACGAACATGTCGAGGAGATCAGCGACTACATAGACTCGGTCCAGAAGGATATCGTGGAGCATATTCCCCAGTTCATGCCGGAACCCCCGCAACAATCGCAGACCCCAGTGGTGCAGACACCGCCGAATCCTGAACTTCTGTTCCGGAAGTACGAGATCAACGTGATCGTGGACAATTCCGGGAATGATGGTGCACCGGTCATTTTTGATCAGAATCCATCGTACCTGAACCTCTTTGGCAAGATCGAGAAAGAGTTCCAGTACGGCGTGGTGACCACTGATTTCACCATGATCCGGCCCGGTTCAATCCACAGGGCGAACGATGGCTTTCTTGTTATGATGGCCGAAGATCTTTTCAGGAATCCCCTGTCCTGGGAAGAGCTCAAGACCACGCTCAAGACAGGCAAGATAATCGTGGAGGAACCCGCTGAACGGATGGGTTTTATCTCCACCAAGGGAATCAAGCCCGAACCCATCCCGCTCTTCCTCAAAGTGATCATTATCGGGACACCCGAGATCAACCAGATCCTCTATACCATGGACCCGGACTTCCAGGAGCTCTTCAAGGTCAGGGCGGATTTTGACACCACCATGGACCGCACTGACGAAAATGTCCATAACTATGCCTCTTTCATCTGCGGACTCTGTGAAGAAAATAACTACCGGCACATGGACAAGTCTGCGGTTGCCAAAATCATTGAGTTCGGTTCACGTCTAGCAGAAGACCAGGGCAAGCTCACCACCAGGTTCTCGACCATCGCCGACATCATCGCGGAAGCCAGTTACTATGCCGAACAGGACCACGCCGAATTCATCATGGACCGGCATGTCAAAAAAGCCCTCGATGAGAGGATCTACCGTTCAAACCTGATCCAGGAGAAGATCCAGGAGTACATCACGAAAGGAGTTTTTTTAATCGACATTGAGGGAAAGAAAGCAGGACAGGTAAACGGCCTTGCGGTGATCGGTCTCGGGGATATCGCCTTCGGGCGCCCGGACCGGGTCACTGCGAGCATCGGCATCGGGCGGGGTAACATTATTGATATCGAGCGGGAGGCTGCCATGGGAGGCCCGATCCACACCAAGGGCGTCCTCATCCTCTCCGGGTTCCTGAACGAACGGTACGCCCGCGACAAGCCCCTCGCACTCTCAGCCAGGCTGGTCTTTGAACAGAGCTACCAGGGGGTCGAGGGCGACAGCGCCTCGAGCACCGAGCTCTATGCCCTCCTCTCCGCCATATCAGGTATTCCCATCAACCAGGCGATCGCGGTCACAGGATCGGTGAACCAGAAGGGAGAGGTACAGGCCATCGGCGGAGTCAACGAGAAGATAGAAGGATATTTTGAGATATGCAGGGCAAAGGGGCTGACCGGTGAACAGGGAGTCATGATCCCGACAAGCAACATCCAGAACCTGATGCTTAAGGATGAGATCATAGAGGCTGCGAGAGCAGGGAATTTCGCTATCTACCCTGTCAGCACCATCGATGAGGGGATAGAAGTGCTCACGGGAATGAAGGCCGGGAAACGAAAGGAGGATGGATCCTTCGAGGAGGGTTCCGTCAATTACCTGGTAGATTTGCGGTTGAAGGTGATGGCGGAGACCATGAAGGAATATCATTCCACAGCCTGACATCCCGATCCTTCCATTTTTTTTTTTTTTTGAAAAATGGATGACCCCGATGGATACAAAAACATTCACCGGGGGATATGGAGATTCTTCCATTCCTCACGGAGAATGAGATTCTTCCGGGAAAGACTTTCAGGCAGGGCAGTGAGGCGACTTTCTCCGGTTTTTTACTGAACATTTTTTTAGGACGAATTGGTATTGATCAGTGTACCAGATCCCGGAATACGAATATATGGGAAAAATTAGAGGTCAGACTATGCTCTTCATGATGACATTCCAAGGGGAATCAGAAAATACCGGTAAAGTCCTGCGGGTTCACACCGATGAAACAAATCACGACGCGATGACTCCCATCCATGATTGGATTGATGAACATGCAACCCGGGATTCCTTCATACCAGGGAGCACATAGCGTTTCCGATCGGGAGAATCATGTCCACTTTTAACTCCACTACACTCGATAACCAAAAGTACTCGCTGATCCGGGTCGACACACTGACCCGTCTCCTCCGGGAGATTCCAGAAGATTATTTCATCGAGGCAAATCCGGTCACCAGGAATCTCGTCCTTTTCAGAAAAGACGGAGATATATATGAGCAGAGGGGTTGGATTGACCTGATGAAGGAAGAAATCCACCTTGCAGATGAAGAATTGTAACACGAATCATCCGGAAAACAAATCTCCCGGCGTGATCTTTAAACCCCTTTCTCCCTCATACGTACAACACTATGAAGAAGATCACGATCGGCCCGATGCCGTACATGAGTGTCATGCCCACCGTTCTCGTGGGTGCACTGGTGAAGGGGAAGCCCAATTACATGGTCGCTGCATGGGCGACGGTCGCTTGCATGGCGCCACCCATGGTCTGCGTTGCCATCAACAAGGGACGGTATACCTGGAGGGGGATCACCGAGCATAACACCTTCTCCCTGAATGTGCCATCGGTCAGCCAGATGATCGAGACCGACCACTGCGGCATCGTTTCAGGAGCACACGAGGATAAGTCGCAGGTATTTCACTCAGCATATGGAACACTGGAGACTGCGCCACTTGCAGAGGAGTGCCCGGTCAATATTGAATGCAGGTTGTTCCAGTCCGTGGACTGCGGGAGCCACATGCTGGTGATCGGGGAGGTGGCTGAGATCCATGCGGACCCGTCCTGCATCACTGACGGGAGGCCTGATATCGCGAAGATCCAGCCACTCATCTATGCCCAGAGCACCTACTACCACGTGGGGAAAGAGGCCGGGAAGGCATTCTCGGTTGGGAAAAAATACCGGAAGAAGTGAGAAGACAGGGATCTCATGAGAGGATTCTGCGAGGGGATACCAAACCCATAATCCCTTCCATGAGCGTCAGATACTGGTCAATTCACCGGATCCTTTCTTTTTTCCTTGCTCCGTTCAATGCATCCCACTTCTCTGATGCTGTGGCAAAGATCGCGGCGATTGCGTTCCGGTTCTTCTCGAACTCTGCCATATCGTGCCGTTGCAGGCCGGAAACCGGTCATCTGGCCCATCAATTCCGGGAGACTTAATTAGGATAAAACCAACTGGTTAAGGGAAATTTTACTGGAGATTATGCTCATGAAACTCAGTACTCCCCTGATTCTTGCAGGCCTTGCCTGCATTCTTGTACTTGCTGCCGGCTGCACAAGTACCCCAAGCACGCCCGCAGTTACGACCACCATCCCAACCACCGCGGCAACCGCAGTTCCCACCACCGCAGCCCCGGTTCTGTCCTGGACCGGTACCTGGAATACCACGTGGACCGAGGACGCCGACGAGACCATCGAGGTCATACACATGACACAGACCGGCTCAGCGGTGACCGGGAAATATGAGGTCGGCAATGGCACCATCAGCGGTACCGTAGACGGATCCCTGTTCACCGGGATCTGGGCCGAAGGCGAAGGACAGGAAGCCTACAACGGAACATTCGAATTCATGATGTCCGCAGATAAGAACTCGTTCACCGGTAAGTGGGCGAACACAGGCGAAGATCTCGCAAATTCCACGTACCTCTGGAACGGTGTCCGGGTATAACCGGGATACCCTCAACCACCTTTTTTTCTAAACCGGACACTATTCATT
>CAYNXS010000111.1:0-4602 GCA_964401215.1 uncultured Methanolinea sp.
ATGAGGATGGAGGGGTTGTGCATCAGGGACCGGGCGATCGCGGCCTTCCGCTTCATCCCCTTCGAGAACTCCCCCATCTTCTTTCCGTTCGGCTGGAGTGCGAGCCAGTCGAGGAGCTCCCTGCTCCGGGCTCTGATCGAGGACCTGTCCATCCCGTAGATCTCGCCGAAGAAGGTGAGGTACTCGTCAACCTTCATGGTCTCGTAGAGGCGGGACTCTTCCGGGAGGTATCCGATCATCTGCTTCATCCCGTCCGGCTTCTTCAGGATATCTGTCCCATTGACGACCAGTTCCCCAGAGGTGGGTTCTATGAGTCCTGCCAGGATCTTGAGGAGGGTGGTCTTCCCTGCCCCGTTGTGGCCGATGATCCCGAATATCTGGGCTTCGCCGAGGTCGAAACTGACGTGATCGAGGGCAGGGGTCGTGCCGTAGAGCTTGGTGAGATCCCGGGCTGATATCATGGGTGCATCGCTCTTTTTGTTCACATTTCCTTCACCTCTAAGGTATTATACGTACTGAACGTACCATTCAGGAGATACAAGACGTGACCCTCCTGCAGTTTCTCGGCCAGATTGCAACGCTTTCCCGGTGGGAGATCAAGCGGACCTTCGGGATCATGGGGAAGAGCATGCTGCCTGCGGCAATCATCCTCTTCGTACTCCTTATTGCCGTCACCGGGTTTACCGCCGAACGCGGGCTCCACCTCCAGGACGGGTTGTACCGGATGGGGGTTGACGATCCGAAGCTGGCGACGATCTTTGGCGGGGACAACCGGTTTTCCATCAGTGTCACGGACAGCGTCTCTCTCGTCGAGCAAAGGGCTGAGTACGATATCGTTGTCATCAGCGGCCAGGTCTACGTCCAGAGAAACGACCGGGGGAGATCGGCCTTAAAGACCCTGCAGAGGGATTACCAGCAGTACCTTGACTCGGTCTACAGCCAGCAGCAGGACCTCTTCGCTGCATATCCCCTCTGGATCGATCTCCAGGAAGTGAAGAGCGAGATCGACTTCTCCGCAACAGCCTCCGGGCAGACCATCTCGGTCTCTCCGGCTTCCACGTCCGCCCCGGTGCCGGAAGGTCCCATCATGCAGGTTCCCGAGCCTGAACCAGGTGTCGCGATCTCAACCGAAGATCTCCGGCAGGGTCTCCAGGAGTCGCTCGGGCAGCAGCAGGACCAGCTCGCCAGGTACTCGGATCTCGTCGGGCCGGAGAGCCCGTTCGGGTCGTTCAAGACCCCGTCGCAGCTCTCCCCCCCGCTCCCCTTCGACTCCATCATCCTCGTCTTCCTCTTCATCTTCCCGCTCTACTTCACCTCCCAGTTCTACATGATGAGCATCATGCAGGAGCGGCTTGAGCGGAAAGGGGAGGTGCTCCTCTCTTCCCCTGCCGGGGCGCCTGCGATCATCTTCGGAAAGGCGCTCCCCTACTTCATCGGCATGCTGGCAATATCCGCAGGGATAGCGCTCTATCTCCAGGTCCCGGTCGAAATCCTCCTCCCGCTCTTCCCCGTGATCCTCTTCTTCCTCGCCAACGCACTTCTCATCGGGATGGCGTCCCGGAGTTTCAAGGAACTCTCGTTCATCTCCATCTTCTTCTCGACGGTCGCAACCTCCTACCTCTTCTTCCCGAGCATCTTTGCCAACGTCCACGTGATCAGCCTCGTCTCCCCGTTAACCCTCGTCGTCCTCACGCTCCAGGGAGAGGCATACACGCTGAGCCAGTATATCTTTTCCACGTCCCTCTTCTTCCTGACAAGCGCCACCCTCTTCTATGTGGGGATTGCAAACTTCCGCGAAGAGCGGCTCTTTTCCCAGTCAGGAATCCTCCGGCGCATCCGGGAGTTCGTCGCAACCTCGCTCTCTGAAAAGCACCCCTGGATATCGCTCTTTGCGATAAACGCGTTTATGGTGCCCTTCGTCTTCATGGTCCAGATGCTACTCCTGGTCCTCTTCTTCAACCTCCCGATGCCATTGTCCCTCGTTCTTCTCATTGTATCCGCAGCGCTCGTTGAAGAGATCGCAAAGTCGGTGGGAATCACCACGTTCCTCCTCGAGAGCCCCCGCCTCTTCTCGTGGGTAAGGGTGGTCCTTGGCGCTGCGGTCACCGCTCTGGCATTCCTCTTTGCCGAGAAGCTCCTCCTCTTCGTGACCTTGACGCAGATCACCGAGAGCGTGTTCGGGAGTATCCTCTTCCTCTCTTCCAGTGCATTGACCCTCGTCCTCCCGTTCCTCCTCCATTTCACCGGCGTCATGATCGTCGCAGCATTCGTGAAATGCATGGGTGCAAAGGGCTATATCCCCGGAATTCTCCTCGCGACGCTTGTCCACAGTCTCTATAACGGATATTTCATCCTGGGGTGGCTGATGTGAACCTGAAAAACGTATTCCTCGTGATGAAGAAGGACTTCTCCGGACTCGGGAAAGAGCGGACGATCGTGCTTGCAATCCTCCTGCAGCTCTTCGTCGCCCTGTTCTCGTCATTCCTGATGGTCGGGCTGACCTCCATGTATGATCCATCAGCCCTGGCACGCTATTCCGGGGTGAAATACCAGGTCGGCTATGTAGGCGAATCCCCCGATCTTCGGGATCTCCTCCAGAAGAGCAACCAGTTCCAGATCTACCAGATGGATCTCTCGACCGCGGTTGCTGCACTCACGGAACGGAAACTCTCGGCGGTGGTGTATGTCCCGGATACCGGGGTGGACGCCGAAGATCCGGTCAAGATAACACTGTACAGTCTCCAGAACGATATCCAGTCAACCATCGTGAACGTGCAGTTAAAGGAAGTATTCCTTGTCTACGAAGAGAATCTCCGGGAGGCCCGGTCCGGGAGGCTCGACCTCCTCCCCGTCACCGTCGAGTTCCCGGCCAGCCGTTCCGGTCCCGGCTTCTACGAGTTCATCTACGGCCTCTTAATCCCGCTCCTTCTCTTCATGCCGGCAATTATTTCTGCAGCCCTGATCATCGATCTCGTGACCGAGGAATACCAGCACCATACCCTTGAGACCCTCCTCTCCACACCCATGACCATGGCAGAAGTGGTGTGGGGAAAGGTTACTGCCTGCCTGGTCATCGTCCCGGTCCAGGCAGGATGCTGGCTCCTCCTTCTTGCACTCAACCGCATCGCCATCGCCAACATGCTCCAGATCCTCCTGCTGGTCATCACCTCGTCCCTTATCCTCATCCTGATCGGCACGATTACTGCCCTTTATTACAGGGAACGGACCGCCGCACAGTTCATCTTCTCGACCGCGGTCGTCGTCCTGATGCTCCTTGTCCTTGCATTCCCGAAAAATCCGCTCAACCTCATCGCACTGCTCGCGACAGGCTCTGCCGGAATCGAGCAATGGGCAATCCTTGGAGGAACGCTCCTCATCTGCGGGATTCTCGCACTCATCACCCATGCATGGGCTTCCCGGGTGTCGACCCGATCTCCGGGAGAATAGCCCCGGGATACAAAAATACCCTGTCAACACGGGATGTTTACTCATTCTCCACCTGTCCGTAGATATCATGCTCCCCTGAAAAATTTCGATACATTGAAGTCACACCCGTTGATTATTACCTACAAGGAAGGAGCAGGAAGGATGTACTGTCCCAAATGCGGGAGGGAGACGGAGAGTGGCGGGAGGTTCTGCCAGTGGTGCGGGGCGGATACCCGTGTTGCACCCCCAAAAGCCGTATTGCGGAAGAAGGTTGGGGATATCACGACCGAAAAATTTGCAGGCCTCGGGAGAAGGATCGCGTCCGGGATCATCGACATCCTCTTTCTTATCATCTTTGACATCCTCGTCACAGGATTCGTCAGCGTCCTTGCCTGGTTTCTCCAGCGGCCAAGCCCCATATCAGAGGCAATACTCCAGATCTACCAGTTTTACCGGCATATCCCCCGCACCGATGCATACGGAAATGCGGTCAATGCCGCCATACCCTCCCAGGTACTCCTCTCGTCCGGGTTACTCCTCCTCATCGTACCCTGGCTCTACTTTGCCTACCTGGAAAGTTCAAAGAACCAGGCCACGCTCGGGAAGATGGCAGTCAGGATTGCCGTGACCGACTTGCAGGGCAACCGGATCACCTTTGCCCGGGCAACACTCCGGTTCTTTGCCATGTCGCTCTCGTTCCTGACCCTCTGCGTCGGCTTCATTATCCCGGCATTTACCAAATACAGGCAGGGGCTTCACGACATGGTGGCCGGAACCCTGATATTCCGCCAGGAATCCTGACATTTTCTCCTCAATCCTATACCCCTCTATTCAATGCCGGTGGAATTGTGATCCTGTCCGAAACCATACGGGATCAATCGGCGACTGTTCCATCCGGAAAGGTCATGCCTGTTCCCACAGGGATTCTTTCATACCAAAAAATCCATACCGGAGGCAGATTGATCCACTATGGTGAAGAAGATCTCGCTCTCCCGCTTCACGCTCCGTTCAACCCTCATCCTCTGCATCACGGCGATCATCCTTATCGTCATCATGTTCCTGCTCGCTGCGGCATACAGCCAGGCATCTTCGGAACTGGTCCGGCAGAACGAAGAGCAGGCGAGATTCAGCGAGATGTATCTCCGGGAATCCCTGGTCATTGCAGACCACGGGCTG
>CAYNXS010000112.1:0-1471 GCA_964401215.1 uncultured Methanolinea sp.
GCCATGGAGATCCCGATCTCCCGGGTCTGCTCGTAGACCGAGATCATCATGGTGTTCGCGATCATGAGCCCGCCCACGACGAGCGAGACCCCTGCAAAGATCGCAAAGACGAGGATGACGACATCCATGAACCGGTTCACGGCATCAATCTGCTCGAACGCCCCCCTGGCAGTGAACCCGAGTTCACGTACAGTGCCGGCAACACCCTCAACGGTAAGGTGATCATCAGCCCGGATAAGAAGAGCATCATATCCCTGCTGTCCCGGTTTCTGGGCGGCAACCATTGCACTATCAAGGATGATCACAGAGTCGAACCGGTCGTCCTGGGGAGAAAGGATCCCGGTCGGCGTGATTGCCACTTCCCGGTCCCGTGGACGCCCCTCGTCGTCATACTCTCTTACCATCACAGAAAACGGCAACCCGATCTGCATCCCCTCGTACCTCCGGAGATACTCACCAAGGTCAGCACCGAGTATTGCCTCGTCAGATCCGGGGGTGTACATCCTCCCGGTCTCAACCCGGAGCTCAAGCACGTGCGAGATCTCATCCGCATCCGCTCCAATGACCGGGAGGTAAGTCTGGTGCCGCGATGCATAGGAGTCCTGGAGTATGGGGGAGACTGACGTGACATGCGGCTGCGATCTCACCGTGTTCACCACAGAGGGGGTAATCAGGTACATGGTTCCGTCGAGATTTCCCGGTGTCGCCTCGATCAGGGTGAGGTCAGCGCTGGCCCTGATGGTCTCGACCGCCTGCATCCTGATACCTTCACCGAGCGAGACCGTGCCCAGCACCGCTGCGATGCCGATCGCGATACCGATCACGGTGAGGAGAACCCTCGCCTTGCGGGTCTTCAACCTCCGGACCGCGAGTGTCGCGTGATCGAGGAGCATTGCACTCATGCAACCATCCTCCCGTCTGCGATGGTGCAGATCCGGTCGGCACGGTCCGCGAGATCGCGGTCGTGGGTTGCGATGAAGAACGAGACGCCCCGCTCCCGGTTGATCTCCCGCATCAGGGAAACTATCTCCGTACTGGTTGCAGAATCGAGGTTTCCAGTCGGTTCATCGGCAAGCACGATCAGGGGATCCGCGACAAGCGCCCGGGCGATCGCAACCCTCTGCTGCTCGCCGCCGGAGAGCTCCGATGGATAGTGACCTATTCTGCCTGACAATCCCACCTGGTCGAGGAGTGCACGTGCCCGTGAGTGCCGCTCGGACTTCGGAACATTCCGGAAGATGAGCGGGTATTCGACGTTCTCCATCGCCGTCATGGAGGGGAGGAGGTTGAACTGCTGGAAGATGAACCCGACATGGTTCCTCCGGTGCCTGATGATCTCGTTCCGGTTCCGGTAGTCGAGTGCGGTCCCCTCAAAGGAAACCGTCCCTCCATCCGGGCGGTCCAGTGCCCCGAGGATGTGGAGAAGCGTGCTCTTCCCGCTCCCGCTCTTCCCGAGGATGCTGACCAGTTC
>CAYNXS010000112.1:1571-4578 GCA_964401215.1 uncultured Methanolinea sp.
TGTGGAGAAGCGTGCTCTTCCCGCTCCCGCTCTTCCCGAGGATGCTGACCAGTTCTCCCCTCTCCATGGAAAATGAGATCCCATCGAGCGCGTTCACGCCGTTCGGATATGTTCTCGTGACCTCTTCGAGCGAAAGGAGTGATGTCATGGTGTCACCCCGGCACCTTTCGTGACCCTGAGGATCGCGTTCGTGAGGAGAAGGTAGTCCCCCTGGTCCCTGACCTCGATGCGGTTTTGGTCGGCCCGGAGATACCGTATGATCTCCCTCTCTTCAATCCCTATCTGGTGAGCCTCATCACCACCAAAGACATCGTTCCATACTTTCCCCTGGTATCCCGGGAACATGACCAAGAAGATCTGCGAGAACGATGCCGGGAGGCTCTCTTCCGGGATCCGGTTCACCAGAAGTGCATTTCTCCCCGGGATGTTCTCGCGGGAGTATCCCCCTGAAGGGGCGGCGAGAAAGAGCCGGGCTCCCGCAACGTCCCTGACCGGTCCCACCGATCCATCGAATCCAACAGTGCTGGTCGCCATGTCAGGGCTGATCCCGAAACTGCTGTAGAGGAGATCTGCACCTTCCTTCACCCAGATCTGCATGTGCGGGTCGCCGGGATCTTCCCACACGACGAGCAGTGCGGCTCCGTAGATGCTCACGGTCCGGTTATCCGTGGCGATGTTCACGACAGAGAACGTTGCCGGCTCACCCGGTGCACGTGGCGAAACCTCGTATGAGTCCATCCCGGTGTAGTAATCGTTCGTCCCGGTGAACCCCTTGTGGTCCATGTACCGGGCAGCCTGCCGGAGCGGTGAAATGCCGCAATACACCGCAAGTTCGGGGTACACCGGCTCCTGCCCGAGCCTGCTCCAGGTCCAGTAGACATACAGTCGCTGGTACCGGATATTCACTCCTTCGGGGATTTCGGGAGTCATTGCCACAGACCATTCCTCCCCGGAAGGGAGCGATCCCCTGTAGGTGCTGTTCCCTGCAGAGTACCAGTAATCTCCCGGGAATTGTCCGGTAAATACCGTTTCGAGCGGGCGGTCACCCGCGTAGGTTGCTGCAGCAGGGAGGATGGTGACCAAGAGTATGAGAAGCCAGGTGCAGTTACGGGAATGCATAACTGCCCTGTGCCTGGTTATTGTCCCGGGTGCTGTCCGGGACCTTCTGTTCCTCATCGACAATTACCCTGACCTGGTGAGGTCCGGGCGAAGTCGCAACGTTCAGTTTCACGGTGACGGTCTGCCCGGCAGGAATTCCCTCCTCTATGGTGTGCACCGCGAGTTTCTCACCGTCGAGGAAGAGCGAGACGCTGCAGGGACTCGCATCGCTCCCGCCCTGGTTCTTCACATCGACCGGGATGAGATACTTCTGGAGGTCCCCTGCTGCCTGTGCCGGAACTGCCGAGAGCGGGATTCCTGCAAGGAGGAATGCGAAGATCATGACGAGCATCCCGTGCTGGAAGGGTCTTCCCCTTCCCAGTACGATAAGAACGAGAGCCCCGACAGGCGCGAACACCACGGGAATCCACGACAGGGGCGTGTGTGCGGAACCGGATATGGGTGCATCGATGCGAAGAGGGGTTCCGATGCTCACCGAGAGATCCGGCATGTCACCGGTCGTCACCTGTTTCCTCGCCTCATTATTCCCTGCTCTCATGTCACCGGCCGCGATGACTCTCGCGACAAGTTCGTGGCTTCCCTGATCGGGATTCCAGGGGATCTTCACCTCCTGGATGCCGGTGTGGTCAACCGTGATATGGCGGGTTGCAATGGTCTTTCCACCCGATTCCACGACAACATCCGCACCTCCTTGAGGGATTGCGCCATAACTGGTCACCTTTATAGTAATCTCTGCCGTCGAACCGAGGTACGCGTTGCTCACCGAAAGGTCCGTGACTGCCATATCGATAGGGACTTCGCTCCCTGAGAGGGGAGCGACAAGGGCAACGAAGACCGGGTGGAGGTAATCTTCTGCTTCCGCAGGGTTCCCGGAAGTACTGAGTTGCCCATCTCCGTTGAGATCCTTGCCCCGCAGGAAGGAGACCTGCTGCTCTCCTGGTCCGGGAATTACGGAAAAGATCTCACAGTCAACGTACCGGGTCCGTTCCCCCGCTTCCCCTTCCGCATCGAAGGACTGCTCATTCCCGATGTCCCTTGACCCGGGAGCGTAAGTGCTCGTGTCTCCCGGAGCATTCCCCAGCACCTGGCCGTTGAAGAGGACATAATCGGGCTGGCCGTAGTTGGTTGCCAGCATGAGTGTGGTCAGTGTCGCGGATCTTCCCAGTGCATTGGTGCTGACTGTATCGAATGCTCCCGTAAATATGACCTCTGCAGAATCTTTCCTGGTCGGGTTCTTCCCGGCCCATCCCTCGCCATGGAGGTTCTCGTTCCCTTCCGCGATCCAGTATTGTGAGAGTGGCGCTGCTCCATCTTCCACGAGCGCGACGCAGTGGACCGCGTACACCCTTCCATCCAGTTTCGATCCCTCTTCACCCCTGCTCGTACGCACGGTGATAGTGTTCTTTCCCTCGTGAAGGAGGCCCCGGCCGTCGAATGCGATCCAGTAGACCCCATGGCTCGAAGCGTAGACTCCGGGGGTCTGGTCGTCCTTTCCATACAGCGTGATCCGATCAAGGGTCTTCCCGTTCACCTCACACTCGACCCAGCCGGAATAAAATTCTGTTCCACCCCATATCCCTGTATATATCCTCGACCAGGCCGGCTCCCCCGGAAGGCGGAACGTAGAGGTCACGGGGGGATTGACAAGGCCATAGGTCCCGTTGATGTGTATGGAGCCCCGGATGACTCCCTGTGCCACGGTGTCGAGCGGAATGCCTTCCTCATCGTACAGTGCGGATGCCGCAGGTACCAGGACAAGCAATGCGAAGAGTATGCAGCAGAGTGTACAGTGAGGATCATATTGCATACGAATTACTCTCCACTTTTTGTTATTTATTTTTTTATTTTTAACACTAGGTAGAACAAAATGGTGTGACATGTATTTTTC
>CAYNXS010000113.1:0-1416 GCA_964401215.1 uncultured Methanolinea sp.
CGGATATCATCGATCCCATCAAGGATCTCGACACTCGAGATGATCCATGAAAGGCCAAGACCGAATGCTATCATGGATAATCCAGCAATCACAATCTGTTTCAGTGATAACGGATCTCCTCCTGTCAGTCCAAGTACTGACATGACGATATACTGGATCCCAAATGCCATCGCCAGTGCCCCGAATACCACATTCAGAATGCTGATGATGAAAAAATGCGCAAGTTCGCGAGAGAAACGCGAATGTGTTGTTTCGGTCATGCACTACTCCCGCTCAATGTATAGCGTGGCGTTCTTATTTTAAGGACCATGAACCAGAGATACATACCCAACATTTTTCCTTGAGTGCGAATCAGGGCAATTATACCTCGATTGTCAGCCCATCGATCGCTGCAAGAAGTCCGGGACTGTCTTTTTGATACATCCTCTCAATCTCACACCGCTCTTCAAGCGTGGTATAGGTATGGGCAGCAAAATGGATCAGGGCAAGTCTCTTCGCATGGGCTTTTCTCGCAATATGGATGGCGTCTTCCGGGTTCAGGTGCGGCCATTCCGGGCTCTTCTCCCCCGGTTTTAATCCGCATTCGGTGATGAGGAGGTCCGCATTCCGGGCCAGAATAATTGCATTCTCGCAGGTGCCCGTGTCGGTACAGAACGCGATCTTCTTGCCATCGAGGGTGATGGCATACCCGAAGCAGGGAGCGGTATGGACCAGTGGAAGGCACTCGACAGGAAAGGGAATTGAATGCGTCCCTTCCGCCAGTTCCGTGAACCTGACCGGGAATGGAAGTGCGTCGAACGGCACGGTGAATGGTTCCCTCACAATCGATACAAGATCTTCTCTGATACCCATCTGTCCACAGATGTGCAGGGGGGTGGTGAATCTGAACTTATTCAGCACGTGCAGACCGGCAATATGGTCAAGGTGCATATGACTGATAAACAGGAACGTGGGTTTGTCCTGGTCGATATACTGATCCGCTTTTGCAATACCATTTCCGGCATCGAATATGATATTGTAATCCTTTGACCTGACCAGTACCGAGCATGTATTCCCGGTGAGCGTATCGTACCACCCGTTGGTCCCGAGAAATGTAACCTGCATTCCATTTCAGGTAGTTCGGGAAAGGTGAAAAAACAGGGCGATCCCACACGCACACCTGCACCCTGAACCACTCCATTCCAGGCACCTGCAGTTCTGGATTACGGTGATTCCCCTCGACCGGGAAGTATGCGACTATTTGCACTCATATTCGTAACGAGATTTCTCTTCTCAGGAACAGGTAGCAATATGTTCATGAGATGCAACCAGATAGTACGGGGGTCGGGATCCTGGCTGGAGATAAAAAAGCGGGGAATATTTATGAAGAGTCCCTCAATCTCCATGAGAAGTACCATGGGAAGATAGAGGTATACT
>CAYNXS010000113.1:1516-4460 GCA_964401215.1 uncultured Methanolinea sp.
CCATGGGAAGATAGAGGTATACTCAAAGGTGCCCCTGACAACCCGACACGACCTCGCCCTTGCATATACCCCGGGAGTCGCTGAGGTCTGCAGGGAGATCGCACGGAACAGGGATCTCGCATATAAATATACCCTGAAGGCGAACACCATCGCGATCGTCACAGATGGATCACGTGTGCTCTCCCTGGGAAACATAGGGGGAGTCGCCGCCATTCCCGTGATGGAGGGAAAGGCCCTCCTTTTCAAGAAACTTGCCGGCATCGATGCATTCCCGATCTGCTTTGAAGGCGTTCACAAGGAATTGGCCGATGATATCAGGAATATCGCCCCGGTTTTCGGGGGGATTGCACTCGAGGATATCGCAGCACCCAGGTGCTTCGAACTCGAAGAGAAACTCCAGGATATCGGAATCCCAGTGATGCATGATGATCAGCACGGGACTGCCGTTGTTGTCCTCGCTGCCCTTCACAATGCGTGCAGAGTGACAAAAAAACAGTTTGAAGATCTGGACATCGTGATCTGTGGGGCCGGTGCTGCAGGGATCGCGATCACCAGGATGCTAAAATGCATAGGGTACAACCCGAAACTTTTCCGGAGAGTGAACGATATTCGCGTCTGCGATTCGCAGGGGATAATCACCCGGCACCGCGAAGGGCTCTACAAGAACAAGTACAAATTTATCATTGCCGAGGAGACCAACACGTCAGGCCGGGAAGGAACTCTTGCGGATGCCATGGAAGGTGCAGATGTCTGTATAGGGGTATCGGTGCCAGGGATCATCAATCCGGGCATGGTACGAGCAATGAACCCCGATCCCATCATCTTTGCTCTCGCACACCCGATGCCTGAGATCATGCCTGCAGATGCGTTCCGGGCAGGGGCATCGATAGTGGGCACTGGCAGGAATGACTTCCCCAACCAGATCAACTATGCCCTTGCCTTCCCGGGAATCTTCCGCGGGGCACTCGATGTCCATGCAACCGGCATCTCGGACGAGATGAAGGTTGCTGCTGCCCACGCACTTGCCAGTTTCGTCAGGTATCCGAGGAAAGACCGCCTGCTCCCGCAGATTCTCAACAGGAACGTAGTAAAGGCAGTCGCTGCAGCAGTGAGCAAGGCCGCGGTTGAGAGCGGGTGCGCCCGCACTCTCTGATTCCCCGGTTTTTCTCGTTTATGGATACCGGAACCCGACGTTTGGGACCGAGATCTCGAACCGGGCTCCTTTCCCCGGCTCCCCGTTCTCGGTGATCGAGATGCCCGTGATCGCAAGGATCTCCTTGGAGAGGAAGAGTCCAAATCCTGTATGCTTCCCGAAACCACGGTCGAAAATCCGGTTCTTGTCCTTCTCTGCCACGCCGACCCCGTCATCCTCGACCACGATGGTGAGGGTGTCCCCAATCTTTTCGCTGGTGCACCGGATCCTCGTGATCTTCTCCCCATACCGGAGTGCATTGTCAAAAAGGTTGTAAAAAACCTTCTCGAGCAGCGGGTCCGCAAGGACCTCCACATCGGTATCAGTTTCCTCGATCCTGACATCTCCCATGTTCAGGGATTGAGCCATCCGTGTTATCGTTGCATGGACATTCTGCCAGGTGGGTTCAATGACCCCGATGTCCTGGTACACCCGGGTGAACTCGATCTGTTTCTGGATCACCCGGGAGACCGTCTTCATCCGGTCCAGGTACATCTGGAGCGTCGGATCGACCTGGTAGTCCTCCGAGAGTTCCAGGTATCCCATCAGGGCTGCGAGCTGGTTGATGATATCATGGCGGGTGATGCTGGAGAGGAGGTTGAGTTTCTTGTTCGCTATCCGCAGCGCATCCTCGATCTGTTTCCTGCTGTTGATATCGAGGTGGGTCCCGGTCATCCTGATCGGTCGCCCTTCCGCATCCCATTCGACCACCTTCCCCCGGTCCAGTATCCAGATCCAGCGCCCATCCTTGTGGCGGATTCGGATCTCGCATTCATACATCGGGGACCGCTTCTCGAAATGCTCCCGCAGGAGCATGTCGGATCGTGACAGGTCGTCAGGATGGCAGAGCCTTGTCCAGGTATTGATCGAAACAGGTGCGAGTTCCGCAAGCGTGAAGCCGGCAATCTCAGCCCACCGTTCATTATACTCTACCTCTCCTGTGTGGACATACCAGTCCCAGAGACCCACCCCCGACCCTTCAATGGCAAGTGCAAGCTGCTCCTCGCTCTTCCTGAGTGCCTCTTCTGCCCGCGTGCGTTCGGTAATATTCTCGAAGATCGCGACAAAATACCCTTTCTCAGGGCTGTACACTGATATGAACAACTGGACATCGAGAGGTGTGATATTGATCTCGAACTGTTTGGGATTTCCCGTCTCTGCGACCCTTGCGTAGATTTCGAATAGTTCCGGGGTCTCCTCTTTTATCCCGGGGATTGCTTCGGTAGCCCGCTTTCCCACTACATCCTTGAGGCCTGTCAGTTTTTCAAACGCCCTGTTCACGCTGATATAGAGAAAATCATCGGGCTTTCCATCTGTGTAGAGCATCTGGCAGTAGGCAAAGCCGTCAAGCATATTCTCAAAGAGCGTCCGGAACCTCTCCTCGCTCTTCCGGATCCTCTCTTCTGCCTCTGATATCCTGGTGATATCGATCCCAATCGCGATGAAGCGTTCCGGAAAATCCGCCTGTTGAGGGAGTTTTTTGGTATTCCAGAGGATGATCTTCTGCGATCCGTCCTTGCAGGTGATCCGGGTCTTCAGGTTCTCGAGGAAATCCTCATTCTTGATGATATCCGCGATATCCCCGGTGACCTCCCGGCGGTACTCCTTTTCCGGATACAGGGATTTCCAGATCTCGTTCTTTCCCATCACCTCACTGGCGTTATACCCGCTGATCGTCTCCGCTGCGGTATTCCACTCAAGGATTCTGGAATGGTGATCGAGCACCATGAGCCAGACGTTTGCATTCTGGAT
>CAYNXS010000114.1:0-4453 GCA_964401215.1 uncultured Methanolinea sp.
AATCTCCATGTTCGCTTGCCTTCCGGCCAGGTAATACCCGACTCCAACCGGTATCAGGAACGTAAGGACGTAGTACACGAAGACATCAGCTCCATAGTAGGTGGCCTGGAGAAGCACGACGATGAACAGGAAGTCGAACACGATCGCGAGTATGGTCCACGCAAGGCCGACCTTCAGGTAATACCCACGTGGATGATCCCGGGCCTTGAACCACCACCAGGTGATTGCAATGGTAACCGGGGTGCAGACTGAAAGAAGGATCCAGCCCATGCTGCGGGCATAAGGCGAGAAGAACAGCACTATCGAAAGGACATACCCCAGCAGCCAGAATCCCGTGCCAAGCCCGATCATGTCTGTGATCCACTGTTTCATACGTGGTGTCTTCAATCTCTGAAATGGTATAGTTTTCCGGATTGGTCCGAATCACGACATTACCTGCATCCAGGTCAGAGACAACGATACACGGGGCGGGGCTATTTCAGGAGATCGTAATCCCGGTCGTTCGGGACAGGATCCCATCATCAGAACAAAGGAACAGGGATTGATTGTCCGGGATGAGCCTTGTCTGCGCACAGAGTGATGTGGAAAGGAGGGGATCAGATGATCCGTCCGTCAATGGTAATCGTGCTATCCTTCACAGGGATCTTCTTTCCCGACTTTGCAAGGGCCTGATTGATCACGTAGGTGATCCCGCTGCAGCAGGGGACCTCCATATGGAGGGTGGTGATAGAATGGATTTCGTGATCAGAGAATATGTCACTCAGTTTACTGATGTATCCCTCAATATCCGAGTCAAGTTTGGGGCAGAAGATGATCACAATTTTTCCCCGCAGGAAGTCACGGTGAAAGTCGGGATACGCAAACGGGACGCAGTCTGCAGCGATGAGAATATCTGCGTGTTCGAAATAGGAGGCACGTGGATTGAGCAGGGCTAACTGGACCGGCCACTGCCGTAACTCAGAAATTGCATTTCCATCTCGCTCATCCGGTCTGGAACCTGATGTTCGGGGAATGCTCCGTGCAGCAGAGCCGGGGCATCCTGCAAATGAGGGATGACCACGCGGTTCAATATCCGGGTGACACCCCATGATCCGGTGCTCCGGGACAGGAATATGGTGTTCGTTCAGGTAGTCGGTTGCCTGTCGGTACAAATCCTTTTCCCCATGCCCGAGGAGATGTTCAAGATGAGCCCTGATGACCGCTGTTCCCTGGGGAACAATATTGGCCATCACAGCCTTCTCATCATACGCTCCTGCTTCGCGCTCGATAACGCTGATGGCGCCTTCAGGGCACGTTCCCATGCAGGCGCCGAGCCCGTCACAGAAGAGATCGCTCACCAGCCTTGCCTTTCCTTCTATCAGCTGGAGAGCCCCTTCAGGGCAGTCTGGGATGCACTGGCCGCATCCCGTGCATTTTTCCTCGTCGATACTGATGATCTTTCGCTTCATATACGTTCCTTTCCCGGGATTCTCTCATTTCTCAATGCAGAATTATTCATGTCCTTACACTTCCCGTGAATGCTCTCGATGATTTATGGTTGATCCCCTGGTCTCTCCGCAGTCAACCTGGCGTATGTTTCCTCGCCCACGCATTTTTTGGCATACTTGCACCACTGGACACAGGACAGGAGATCATTGTAAACGGAAAATCCGCACCTGCTGCAGTTCACCGAGATATCATGTGAGAAGACCTCGATCTCCTCACCGCACCGGGGGCATTTTTTGATAGTGAGGGTCGGTGTCCTGATGTTTGCTGCTCCCGGGCAATGATCAAGCATGCTCCTTCTCCCACTTTTTGTATTCCTTGAGAAGTCCCTCAGCATACCGGGCTTCTTTCTTTGTGGGAACATAGTTGAACTCCTTGACCCTTTTCAGGATTTCAGATGCTGCAGTGGCATCATCAGCGGGGTTGACCTTGCTCACACTTTCGAAAATAAAATCCAGGTGATCGATTCCCGTCTCCTTCCCATCGATCAGGACACGCTTGGTCTTGATCCTCTCCGGAGGGATACCTCCACAAATCGAGCAATAATACCCGTCTTTCTCATCGCCTGCCATGGTTATTCCCTTATCATGATCAGCATCATCTTGAACCTGGTGATCGCGGATAATGCATGAGGGGCATTAGCGGGAAAGATTATCGTATCCCCTTCTTTCATCTGGTAGGTGGTTCCCGCAACCCAGACCTCGCACTCACCGTCAAGAATCGTGACTACTGCATCATATGGGGCCGTGTGTTCTGACAGTCCTTCGTTCTCATCGAATGAAAAGAGCGTGATGCTGCCAGCCTTCCGGTTCACGATCATCCGGCTTGAAACTGCTCCATCCTGGTAGTTCACGAGATCCCTGAGAGCCAGGACCCGCCCTTTGAGATCTTCCCGTTTTGTATCAGGCTTTCCAGTCGATTCCGTGGATTCTGGTGTATATTCCATGTCAAATCACCTTCTCCTTTCTCATAATAAGCTACCGTGAGAGAAAATGTTTGGATTCAGGCCTTCACCATGCGGGCAAGGTCTGCCTGGACTGTGGTGTTGGGTTTTATATCAAACTGCTTCACGAGTACATCGAGCACTGCAGGTGAGAGGAATGCGGGGAGTTTCGGCCCCAGTGTGATATCTTTCACGCCAAGGCTGAGGAGTGCCAGGAGGACCAGGACCGCCTTCTGTTCGTACCAGGCGATATTATAGGAGACAGGAAGATCGTTAATCCCGACTCCAAACGCCTTCGCCAATGCCTGTGCTATCACGACCAGGGAGTAACAGTCATTGCATTGCCCTGCATCAAGTACGCGGGGAATTCCTCCGATACTGCCGAGATCGAGAGTGTTGTAGCGGTACTTCGCACACCCTGCAGTGAGGATAACCGTGTTTTTTGGCAGCGCGTTGGCAAAGTCCGTGTAGTATGCCCTTTCCTTCTGCCTCCCGTCGCACCCGGCCATGACGATAAACCGTGTAATATCGCCGCTCTTGACCGCTGCAACTACCTTGTCTGCAAGAGCGAGAACTGCATCATGGGCGCAGCCGGTAATCAGATCCCTCCCGCTCCCTACGAGCGCAACCGGAGGCTGGCATGTTTTGGCGAAGGCGATGATTCCGGAGAAGTCTTTCTTCCCGTCAGGGCCTGCGTGTATGTGCGGGACGCCGGGATACCCGGTAAGACCGGTGGTAAAGAGGCGGTTCTTGTAACTGTCTTTCGGGGGAACGAGGCAGTTGGTCGTAAACAGGACCGGGCCATTGAACTGCTCGAACTCTTCCTTCTGGTGCCACCATGAAGACCCATAGTTACCAAACAGGTTGGAGTATTTCTTAAACGCGGGGTACGCGTGTGCAGGGAGCATTTCGCCATGGGTATACACGTCAACCCCGGCATCTTTTGATTGCTCGAGCAGCATCTCGAGATCCTTCAGGTCATGACCGGTGATCAGGATGCCCGGGCGTTTCCCAACCGTTGTCTTGACGCTGGTTACCTGGGGTTTTCCATACGCCGAGGTGTTCGCTGAATCGAGCAGGGCGAGGGTGTCCACCCCCACCTTTCCGCATTCCAGCACGAGCGCCACCATTTCGGGCACCGACAGGTCCTGGAGCATGGATGCAAGCGCTTTCTGGATAAACCCGGTAATGACGGCATCCGTCTTTCCAAGGATTGCAGCATGAGTGTAGTACGCGGACATCCCCTTGAGCCCGAAAAGGAGCGTTGACCGGAGCGAGCGGACATCCTCGTTCTCTGTTGCAAGAATCCCGACAATTTTTGCCTTTTCGAGGATGTCGGCTTCCCCTGCAGGTTTCCAGGTGCATGCATCCGGCTCCGTGATTCCCGTGGCAGGGAGCCGATCCCGGATTTCAACCGCCCGGTTGATCATGCCGGAGAAACGTGCTTTATCAAAATTCACATTGGTGAGGGTGGAGAACAGAGCATCTGCAATGAACAGGCCTGCTGATTGATCACCCTTCCCCTTTTTCATCGCCTCGAGATTCCGCAAGGAGAGCCCCTTGCAGAGATACACGAGAACGTCCTGGTACGCGGCAATCTCATCATCCTTTCCGCAGACGCCCTTTATTGTGCATCCGGTCCCTTTCACGGTCTCTTCACACTGATAGCAGAACATTCTCTGTCTCCTCTCAATTTCTTTTTTATATGTGCTTTCATTTGTATACTAAAGTATAAATAGCCAGAAGTATCCAATACCATACCATGCAGGAAGGATGTACAGTCAGCCAGACGGTCAGGTACCTCTCAAAACGCTGGACGCTCCTGATCATCCTTGAACTCTACAAGGGTGAAAGGTATACCCGGCGCTTCTCTGAGCTCCGGGACTCGCTTTCCGGGATAACGCCAAAGGTCCTCTCGGAGCGGTTGAAGGAACTCGAGGACGAGGAGATCATCACCCGGCACGTGGATGCAACCGCATTCCCGGTCCGGACCGAGTATTCGCTGACAGAGAGCGGTCTTGGGAT
>CAYNXS010000115.1:0-4413 GCA_964401215.1 uncultured Methanolinea sp.
ATCTTATATCGTAATAGAGCAGCAATGCCCCCGAGACCCTCGAGTTGCTTCCCCGGGTCAAACACACTCGAAAGAACGACGATGCGTGCCTTCCGGAGCTCTGCCCCATCAAGGAGGGGGACGATTGTCTGATCACGAAGGAGAGAATCCAGGACAAGGATCTCTTCGACCGCACCGTACGCGAGAGCCCTTCCCACCTCTTCAATTCCATATGCTGCGGGAAGGTCTTTCGCGATCCTGGTGAGGAGTTCATCCATCGCCCTGACCTCGCTCCCGAGCTGGACATCCTCGTGGATCTTCTCGAGCGTCCCAAGGCCAAGTACTTCCTGAACTGCCCCAGTCCCGATCCTCCTTGTCTCCACGACAAGGATCTTCCCTGCAACCTCTGGGAGGTGGGATCGCAGGAACCGGACAAAGTCATCCTTGATGAACCCGGGGCCGGCGATGACAAGCGGTCCTTTCAGTTCAGTAAGCTGATCCGCAACCCTGCCAAAGAATGCGGGCCGGGTATCCATGTCATTCCCCTTCCCGCTTCCCATTGTCACAGAGGTTACGTATTCCGGCCCGTACTGGCGCATCCTGAAGAGTTCGGCCTCCCCCTCCTCGATGGTGAGGATGTGCACAACCTCGTGGATCGATGCCTTCACGGCACGGTCGATACGCTCGAGATCGTGGGGCTTCCAGTTTTTTATCACCGAGATTTCATAGCCGGGTTCGACGTTGAGCGTGTGGTATGCTCCGCTGTCCATGCCATGCTCGATGATCCCTGATACCCGCAGCCGGTTGGAGAAGGTGTGGAGTTCTACCTTCTCGATGCGAATCCCGAGCCTCACCGGCTTCTTCTCGAGCTTTTCGGGTCGGATCTTGTCCTGGCTCGAGTCAATGGTGCGCAGCGTGGTTGCAAAGACGAGATCCGCCGGGCCGATGAGGTGTGAGAGATGCCACAGGTCGTCCACGCTCTCTGGAAAGAGGCGGATCTCTCCAAAAGATCGCTGCATCTCGCCAAACTCGGCCTTCATTCTTCCTCCAGGATATCTGAGCCGCCGGGTGGGACGAACGCGGCGACCGCTTCGGTATTCAGTATCGACTTGTAACTTTTTTGCTCATCCGGGGGGAGCTTGTCCTTTAATATCCGAAGAACCTTCTTCGCAATATCGTTTGGTTCGAAGCGACCAGGCCGTAACTCTACAAAGAGAGGGGTTTTCGATCTCACCGCAGCGGGTGGCCCGCCAATGACTCCGGCTTCAGGAGACTGCTGGAATCCTATTGCGACACCGAGCGGAACGTCCCTCTGGTATTGACGCTCCCCCCTAATGATGAACGAGCCCCGGCTCACGTATTCCCCTGATTCCGGTGTCTTGCTCACCTGCCCGGGGGAGACGCTGTACACATCGGCCGAGAAATGCCCGCTCCTCCATGCGCCAGAGTAAGAGGCAGCACACTGCGCAACCTCCTCCATGTGTGCGGTAGTGCCCTTGACGATCACGACCGAGGCGCCATGAACGTCGGCATGAACGAAGAGATCCCCCCCTTCCATGTATTTCTTCACCAGTTCCTCGTTCTGGGAAGCATCCCTCCCCCCAACCATCAGCACGCCATCACTCGTGGTGCACCACCGGAAGCGATGATACCAGCGTTTTTTCATGAGGGAGAGTGCAACGGTCTTTTTTGGTTTTTTCTCGATTACACGCTCCATAGCCTGCGAGGCGCCGGCAATCTTTTTCCTGAATTTTTTCATCTCATCGTAATACCTGGCTGCATTGGCCTCAACGCTCTCCCCAATCACGAGGGCGACCCTCTCCCCAAGGTCAACATCAACTGCCCCCCTGTCAGGATACACCGCAACGACCTTTGTCGCCGGCCCGGAGGTCTGAGATTTCAGTATGGCCTCGATCTCCTGCCATGAACGGGTCCTGCGCGCATCGTCGAGTGTCTTAAGGAGATCCTGGACGAAACGGTATTCCGAGAACAGTGCTTCCACTGCTCGTTCGCACCGGGCAATGTTCCGGTTGAACTTCCCAACCGCCGCCTCCTGCCGGGCGCGAATGCGCTCTTCCCTTGTGATTTTCTCTTTCTTCTCGGCAACACCTGGCTTTTCGATCTGCATTGGTGGGAAAAAGGCATCGAGAGCCCTGTTGAAACGTGTTTCAACGCCGGATGAGGGGGGATCGGCATCAAGCGGGAAGGGGAGGCATTCTGACCCTGTGGTCACCGGCACAATCTTCTCTTCCGCCCTTGCCAGGAGATCCTGGACCGCGGCATAGAGTGCGGTTCCATTGACTTCGGGTGCAGGAGTATCCTTTTCTATTCCCGCATTCCGGCACAGGTATTCCGCATATGGCCCGCCGAGCATGGCCCCGACTGCGAGAGCCCGGACAATGTCCCGTTCTTCATGTGCAAGGAATCTGGTGAATTCAGGAACGCCCGTTGTGGCAGGTCCCTCACTGGGCAGATGATACTGTGCACCCGCGACGACCTCCCGCTCCTTGAACCTGTGTGACGAGAAAGGCTGGATGATCCGGTAGTCTTCATCGCAGAGGATGATGTTTCCCTGGTCAAAGAGCTCGATAATGAGATGGTACGTGTGGTTGTGCTTCCCGATATCCATGATGATGATCCGCTGGATGCCGTGTTGCCGGACCCCGAGCACCCTCCCTCCCTGGAGGTGCTTCCGGAGGAGCATGGCAAATCCAGGCGGATTCTTCGGGGGGGAGAAGGGCTGTTCCGTGAGGTAGATCCTCCTCCCAGGTTCTATCAGCATCTGGTATCGGGCGTGCTCTTTTCCGTGGAGCCGGATTATCATGATGCCCTGGGAAGCCACATACACCTTGTAAATCCAGAGGGGGAGCAGGAGGTTCCACTCGGTGACAAGCGAACGCACGTCGATCCCGCTCAAACCCCTGGGTGTGGCCATGCTATACCAAATTAGATATGGCTCGAGCACCTAAAAATAGGACTACTGGTGTACCGATGAGTCCCGGACCCTCTGGAAAAAAGGGCAAGAACCCGCAAAAAAAGTCGTTCATGGAGCAGTACAGGGATTTTGTGAAGAAGGAACAAAATGCCAAAAACGCTGCCAGGGAGGCCGATGCCAAGAAGAAAAAGGAGAGGGAAGACACGGTGAAGGACGCAACGGTACAGGAGCCTGAAGAAGAGAGCGCCGCTGAGATTGAGGAAGCACCCAGGAAGAAGACAAAGGAACAGAAGCAGAGGGAGCACCTGCTGAGGATAGAACAGACCCTCATTGCATGCGGCCTTGGCATCATCACAGGGATAATTTCTTTCCTGGTAATAAGCCCGTCCCAGGTCCTGGGACTCCAGAGTTATACCCTCCTCGCACTCCTTATCATGATCGCAGGAATAGTGGTCCAGCGCCATATCTTCATGCTGCTCAGGCTTGAATCGGACAAGATGGGTTTCAAGAACTGGTTCTACCAGGGCTTCATGACATTCGCATTCTGGTTTATCACCTGGACACTCCTGCTCACGAAAGGGGCCTGAAGGGACCACAATTTCCATGCGAATCGCAGTCGTTCATAAAGATCGGTGCCATCCGCGGAAATGCGGCACCGAGTGTATCATTTACTGCCCGAGGGTGCGCACCGGGGATGAGACCGTCGTTATCGGTGAGGAGGGTAAAGCGCAAATCTCCGAGGAGCTCTGCGTCGGTTGCGGTATATGCGTGAAAAAATGCCCCTTCGAAGCGCTCGACATCGTGAGTCTCCCTGAAGAACTTGAGAATCCTGCCCACCGCTACAACCAGAACGGGTTTGCCCTGTATGGACTTCCCATACCGGTGGAGGGAAAAGTCACCGGCATCCTCGGGCCGAACGGGATCGGAAAGAGCACAGCGGTAAAAATTCTCTCCGGGCAGCTCAAGCCGAACCTCGGCCTCTTCGAGAGGGAGATTGACTGGGACGAGATTCTGAAAAAGTATGCAGGTACCGAACTCTTCGATTATCTGCAGACCGTCTCCCAGAAGAAATTGAAAGTTGCGGTGAAACCGCAGTACATCGATTATATCCCGCGCGTGTTCTCGGGATCTCCACGGGACCTCCTGAAGAGCACCGATGAGCGCGGTGTGCTCTTATCCTATATCGGGGCTCTGAACATCACGCCGATCCTCGATCATGACATTTCAACTCTTTCTGGCGGGGAGCTGCAGCGTGTTGCGATCGCCGCCTGCCTCGCACGGGAGGCCGACTTCTACTTCCTCGACGAGATCACCCCGTTCCTGGACATTTACCAGCGCATGGCGGCTGCAAACCTCATCCGCGAACTTGCACTTCAGCGCCCGATCGTGATCGTGGAACACGATCTTGCGATCCTTGACATGCTGGCAGATACAGTACATGTTGCATATGGGAAGCCGGCAGTCTTCGGTGTGATCACCCAGCCGAAAGGGGTGCGGAT
>CAYNXS010000116.1:0-4317 GCA_964401215.1 uncultured Methanolinea sp.
CCCCTGGTCCAGCAGCAGATGGATGTATGGAACAGGGATCTTCATCCAGCCCTCGTATCGCAGGGGATTCGTATCCACCGGTACGAAGAACTGGACCCGGAGGGCAGGGAATACCTCAAAGAGTATTTCAGGAAGGAACTCTTCCCCGTGCTCACGCCGCTGGCATTTGACCGCTCCCATCCCTTCCCGTTCATCTCCAACCTCTCCATCTCGCTTGCCATCGAGGTTGAGGATCCAGTATCCGGCGAGGAGCGGTTTGCCCGGGTCAAGATCCCCACCCACCACTTCCCGCGGCTCATCAGGATGCCTGGACGTGCAACCCCAGGGAGCCTTCATGAGGAGGTCGACCTCGTATTCCTGGAGGATGTGATCCGGGCCAATCTCGGCTCCCTGTTTCCGGGGCTCCGGGTGGGAGAAGCATACCCGTTCCGCGTGACCCGGGATGCGGATCTTGAGATCGAGGAAGACGAGGCATCCGACCTCCTCACTGCAGTTGAGGAAGGGGTAGAGATGCGGAGGACCGGATCTCCCGTGCGAATCGAGGTTGTACCCGATATCCCCGGAAAGACCCGGGCGATCCTGGGCCGCAAACTGGGGATCCCCCAGCACATGTTCTTCTCCCAGGCAGCACCTCTCGGGGTGGCTGATCTTATGGAGCTCTGCTCACTCGTGAGGCCTGATCTGAAAGATCCCTCCTTCCTGCCGTCAGTCCCGCGATCCCTCCAGAGTGAGGCGAATATCTTCCAGGGCATCCGGAACAAGGACACGATACTCTTCCATCCCTATGAGAGTTTTACACCGGTTGTTGCATTCCTGCGCCAGGCTGCAAGGGATCCCCAGGTGCTCGCCATAAAGATGACCCTCTACCGGGTGGGTGCGAACTCCCCCGTTGTGAGTGCGCTCCTTGAGGCGAGAGAGCACGGGAAGGCGGTCGTTGCACTGATCGAACTCAAGGCACGGTTCGACGAGGAGAACAATATCGGGTGGGCAAGGGCCCTCGAGAGGGCGGGAGTCCACGTCGTGTATGGTGTCTCCGGCCTCAAGGTCCACGCCAAGGTATGCCTGGTCGTCAGGAAGGAAAAGAACGGGATGGTCAGGTATGTCCATCTCGGTACAGGAAATTACAATGCGGCGAGCAGCCGCATATATACCGATATCGGGCTTTTCTCCGCAGATCCCGTGTTCGCGGAGGATGTGTCCGATCTCTTCAACAGCCTCACCGGGTATGCCAGGATTGGTGGGTACAGGACACTCCTGGTTGCGCCCCAGTCTATCAGGACTGAGATCCTGGCCCGTATCGACCGGGAAATCTCCAGGCACCGGGAGGAAGGAGGTGGGTGCATCATATTCAAGATGAATGCCCTTGTCGACCGTGACTGCATCATGGCACTCTACCGTGCCTCGCGTGCAGGGGTCAGGGTCATCCTCCAGGTACGCGGCATCTGCTGCTTGAGACCGGGAATATCCGGGATAAGCGAGAATATCACGGTCACGAGCCTCGTGGGAAGGTTCCTCGAGCATGCACGTATCTACTATTTCAGGAACGGTGGAGTGGGGGAGGTATTCCTTGGGAGTGCGGACCTCATGCCACGGAATCTTGACCGGAGGGTCGAGGTCCTCTTCCCTGTAAAAGATCCCGACCTCAAAAGGGCGATCCTTGAGACCATCCTCCCTGTTCACATCAGGGATAACGAAAAGACCTCTGTCCTTGGACCTGACGGGAAGTACGTGAGGAATCAGCCAGCGGAAGGCGAAAAACCCTGTAACGCCCAGAATTGGCTCCTGGGACACAGGGGATGCTGGCAGCCCGGGTCCGGTAAGTGCCAAAACCCGGAACGTGAGTGAATGATCTCTCAAGGAATCACAGGTAGTGCATTCACGGGCCTTTGGGACAGGAAGTGTATCTGCAGGGGGGATATTCCCAGGTATTCTTTGGCCACTCTTTCACAGGGCAATAGAAAGATATAACTGGTGCATTCCCCGATAGATTGAATGAAAACCGTGATTTTCCTTGCTTTTCATGCACCATGATTGTGATTGGAATTGATCCGGGGCTTGCAACATTGGGATACGGGATCCTTGCGTACCGGGATGGCAACGTGATCCCCCTCACATACTCCTGTATCCGCACCTCCCCGTCTCAGGGAGAAACACCTGAACGGCTCGGTGTCATTTACGATGCGCTGTCTGCCCTTCTTGATGAATACGCCCCGGAATGCATGGCAATTGAGAAGCTCTTCTTCTCCCGGAATGTGACATCGGCACTTGGGGTTGCAGAGGTGAGAGGTGTGATCATGCTCGCGGCAAGGGAGAAGGGAATCCCTGTGATCGAATACACCCCTAACCAGGTCAAACAGGCCGTCACCGGTTCCGGGAGGGCTGATAAGAAACAGGTCCAGCAGATGATTGCCCGTCTCCTCTCGCTGCCAGGCATACCGAAGCCGGATGATGTTGCCGACGGCCTCTCGATAGCGCTCTGCCATGTGCACACGGTGAGGAATCCCCGATGATCTCCCGTCTCCGTGGCCGCATCGTGGGAAGCGGGGAGGGATTTGTGATCCTCGAGGCTGGAGGGGTGGGGTACCAGGTCTTCATGCCGCTCCCGCTTGCAAGGGAAGCCGCAGCTTCACCTGGTGAGGTTATTCTCTTCACCCACCTTGTGGCAAGAGAGGACTCGATCGCCCTCTACGGGTTCCTTGCCCCGGGGGAACTCGAGATGTTCCGCATGCTCATCACCGTCAACAGGGTCGGTCCTGCCCTTGCAAGCACTATCCTTTCCCAGATGACGGTATCTGATCTTGCCGCCGCGGTGATTGGGGGAGACGAGAAATCCCTGACCAGGGTATCCGGGGTAGGGTCAAAGAATGCCGGGCGCATCATTCTGGAACTTCGGGACAAAATGAAGAAGAGATCCGCTCATCTCCTTGATGGAAAAGTGCCTGGTGCCGATCCCCTCAGGAATGATGCCGAGAGCGCTCTCCTGGCCCTCGGATTCTCGGCCCGGGAATCGAGGGATGCGGTCTCAGCTGTTATTTCGGGGATGTCACAGCCTACTGTGCAGGATGTTATCAAGGCAGCCCTGATCCGGATGAGAGAACGGTGAAAGTCCATGGAAGAGGACGCAATTTCGCTGAATCCTTGCGAATCAGAGGTGGATGACCCGGCAATCAGGCCGGACAGGTTCTCGGACTTCATTGGACAGGAGGGCATCAAGGAGACGCTCGGTATTGCCATTGAAGCGGCCAGAGCGAGGAAGGAACCTCTCGATCATATTCTCTTCTCCGGTCCCCCCGGGCTCGGCAAGACGACCCTTGCCCATATCATCGCCCGGGAGATGGGATCGGTATTCCATGCCACCAGCGGACCGGTGCTCGAGAAGCCTGGCGATCTGGCTGCACTCCTCACGCTCCTCAAACGTGGCGATGTCCTGTTCATAGACGAAATCCACCGGCTCCACACAGTGATCGAGGAGATCCTCTATCCCGCCATGGAGGATTTTTCGATAGATGTGATGATCGGGGAGGGCCCGAGTGCCCGATCGATCAAGCTGACCCTTGAACCGTTTACGCTCGTCGGAGCAACAACCCGCATAGGCCTGCTCGGTTCGCCATTCCGCGATCGTTTCGGGCTGGTCACGCGGCTGAATCTCTACAGCCCGGAGGAGCTTGCGATGATTGTTGCGCGGAGCGCAGCAATCATGAAGATCCCGATCCTCCCGGAGGGTTGCATGGAGATCGCAGGAAGGAGCAGGGGGACACCCCGCATTGCAAACCGTCTCCTCCGGAGAGTGGGGGATTATGCCCTGGTCCGGGGTGATGGTCTCGTGGACCGTGAGGTTGCTGACCGTGCGCTCTCCATGCTCGGTGTGGACAGTATGGGACTTGACGAACTCGACAGGCGGATCATCAAGGTTATCGTGCAGGAGTTCGGGGGAGGACCGGTGGGAGTCAAGACCATTGCGATCGCGGTGGGGGAGGATACCCGGACAATCGAGGAGGTCCATGAGCCATACCTTATCCAGGCAGGATTCATCAAGCGGACACCCCAGGGTAGGGAGGCGACCCCGGCAGCGAAGGGACACCTTACCCATCAATGGTGGTGATCTCATCTATTCTCTTTCCGTTTGAGGAGACATTATAAATACCCGGAGAGATTATCGGAAAATATACCATTATTCCGCGGAAATTCCAGGAAGCGATCTCAAGGGGAGGAGATCCCGGACCTTCGGAATGGTGGAGGAAGCATCATGCAGAGCGCATGGAGGGAGGCGAACAGAAGGGTGTGCAGAGTGTATGCAGGAGAAGTATTCCTGCTTCT
>CAYNXS010000117.1:0-4282 GCA_964401215.1 uncultured Methanolinea sp.
CCTCAATCCAGATGTGAGTGCCCGGGAGATGATAGTGCTTGCGATGAGGACAGCATTGCAGGGTATGTATTCATGAGACCTTGGTCGCCGGAATGCCCGTACCGATGTTCAAGAATGAGCACGTATTCGTGCCTTTAAAAATTTCAGTCCTGTAAAGCTTGTCGAAATACACGTGTGATCGGGCAATTCCCATTCGTGTCTTCAGGCTCTTCGCTATCTGGTGTGGGTAGGATTGATGAACCGGATACATTTTGTGGGGGCTATCCGCTCCCACACCCCCATATGCGATGCACGCCGCCGCCCCCGAAGGACGCCCCGGCGGCGGTTCAGTGACTAGATTGTTATGCAGATAACAACCTCAATTTAGTCTCCCCACAAAAATAGCGAGGAGGCTGTCTTCAAGATCACATCGTGCCGGTGAAGACAGGCAGGGGTTTTTCGGTCCCCGGACACAGTTTTCCAGGTTCTCACCATTGTGATAGAGAAAAGGCCTTTATTCCTGTGCAGAGAAAGACTCGCACATACTACCTGGAGAGTGGGAGGCCCAATCTCCCATGAAGGGAATGAAGACTCCATTCTCCACATATAATATCCCCCGGAGTTTGGAATGCCTGTCAAGAAAGAGATCATCGAAGAACTTGGTGAGGGAGGTCTCATCCTTCCTACACTGGTCAACAACGCACTTTCAGCAAACGACCGGATAAAATACTTCTTCACCCTTCTCCAGACCGCCAAGGCCAGGGCAGAAAATCCTCATGAAGAATTCTCGAACCTGAGGGCGGAGAGGGAGGGTGCCGGGATTGAAAATCCGGAGTTCGACAGGGTTGTTGCTGATACTGAATGTGTCAGTGACGGGGTTTTTCGTATTCCGCAGGCTGCCCGGATCCTTCTCGGGATAAGGGAGAACCTGGATGAGATGGCGATACCCCTCCTTTCACGCGGGGATGATGAAGCAACAGCATTCGAACAGCGTGTGATCACTCTGGAAGGGACAATCCCGACAGGTGAGGGCGATCTTGTAGAGAATGGCGGGATCGAGAACATCACCTCGGCACATCTCGTGAATGGCGATACCATTCACCTACTCGTTATGGATATGCACAAAGCCTTGAACCGCCTTCAGGGGGAGCTTGCACGCGAGATCATCGACGGGGCCATGACCTACCTCCTGGGTGAGGGTGATCATGATCTCGTCAGAGCGTTCATGTCGGGAATCAGCCGGACCTCCCCCCTGAAGTTCGATCACCCTGGCCTTGGAACGACCGCAACACGGAGCGGCGAAAAACTGATAATCCAGAATGACATCGGGATGACGGATGCCCACGTCATCGTCATCAACGTGGTCGGCAATACGGTCACCATCATCTATACCGATATCCACATGCAGAGGCTCCAGTTCTTCCAGAGCCTCTTTGAGAACCGGAACGTGACGTGGGGTGACACGCTCTCGAAGAAGGGTGCCGCCTCCTTCGAGAAAAAAATTTACCACCTCTCCACCGGCACGTATGTGGCATCCGGGAAAGACGATCTGGCCAGTTTTCTCGAATTTTCCGGGTCCCGGCTGGTCTTTCTCATCGACTGGAACCGCGCAAGGAAGAGGCTCCGCAATTTTCTTCTTGCCAAGGATGCTTCCTACGTCCTGAAATGGGCCGCTGATAATGAGTTCGGGCACATGGGATTTCTCATCCTGGGAGGTGAGAAGATGGTGTACGATGCGCTTGAGATGGCATCCCGGGTCCCCATGCGCTACGGCGAGCCACTCCACCAGGTGTTAGGCAGGGAGAAGAGCATCGAGTATTTCCAGTGGGTTTTGAGGATCTCGACGACCGGTCTTTTAAAAAATCAGTCGCATCTCCTTATCCAGGACGAGATCAAGGCAGAACTTCTCCGTTATTTCCGCTCTGCACACGAAGGCCTGATGGAGATTTGCGAAGAGCACGCAACCCTCACCATCAGTGTCGCAACAATGGTCAGGGAATCTCTCCAGCATATCCAGAGGGGAGATGATGGCAATTTTATCACGCGGAGTGCACAGCGCGCCAAGACGTGGGAGAGCGAAGCAGATCTCCTGGTAACCACGGTTCGGACCCTTTCCCGGAGGATCGAGCATGCCGATTTCTATTCACAGCTTATCTTCACGGCTGACGATGCACTCGATTTCCTTGAGGAAGCGTCATTCTACGTGACACTCATCCCATCTGTTACCCGTTCGAAAAAGATCAACCAGTTTATTGTCGAGATGGCTGAACTGGCAGAGAGGAGTGCACAGGAATATCTAAAAGCCCTCATAGCCTCCCAGCACGTCCGCAAGGGATACAGCAGGGACGACATGCAGGAGTTCCTTCACGCAGTGGACCAGGTCCTTTCCCTTGAACACCGGTCAGACGAGGCGCTCCGGCTTGCCCAGAAGACAGTCCTCGTAGAATCAAAGGACTGGAAGGAGATGCAGGTCTATGGCGACCTTGCACGGACAATAGAAGAATCGACCAATTCCATGATGAAAGCAGTGTACATCATCAGGGATGAAATCATGGAAAGGATGAACCGTTGATGAGGTAAGGAGAGATGACAGCGAAGGCATACCCACGACTTGTAACCTTCGGCTGCGGGCTTCCGGACAATGTCCCGTCAGAAGAGTTCGGCAACAAGGCCGCAAATCTGGCAACTATAGCATCCCTGGGCGTGAGGGTTCCCCCAGGGTTCTGTCTTGGGGTCAGTCTCTGCGAGGAGTATTTCAAATCCGGAAAGAAGCTGCCTTTCGATCTCCCTGATCTTCTCAAAGCCGGGACCTCGCGGCTTGAAAAAACCACCGGGCTCTCCTTCGGCAGCAGCCGGAAACCCCTGCTCGTCTCGGTCCGGTCCGGTGCTCCGGTCTCGATGCCGGGAGTCATGGAGACGATTTTAAATGTCGGGCTATCCAGGGAATCAGTCAGGGGACTCATCTCACTCTCGGGAAATCCCCGGTTTGCCTGGGACTCATACAGGAGGCTGATCCAGAATTTCGGTGAGGTGATCTGCCGTCACCCTTCCGGACTCTACAGGAAGGCACTCCACGCGGCAATGGAGAAGGAGGGTGTCACTGATGAGGTGGAGCTTGACGCATTCTCGCTGCGTGATCTTACGTATGAGTATGAGCGTATCTATGCACTCACCGAAGGGCAAAACTTCCCCGAACAGGCCATGGAGCAGATGGGAATGGCGGTCGAGGCGGTCATCAGGTCGTGGGAGGGTCCCCGTGCAGAGGCGTTCAGGAGGCTCAACCTGATAAGGGAAGTGCGGGGCACCGCGGTGACAATCCAGAACATGGTATTCGGGAATATTGGTACACGTTCCGGGGCGGGTGTTGCCTTTACCCGGAACCCCTGGCAGGGGGACAGCCGGATTCTCGTGGATTTCAAGTTCGGGGCCCAGGGGGAGGATGTGGTATCGGGTAACCAGTCTGCAACCACCCAGGATGAATTCAGGGAAGCGCTCCCCGATGTATATCAAGAACTCCTGGATACTGCAAAAAGGCTCGAGATGTTCTTCAAAGATATGCAGGATCTTGAATTCACCGTTCAGGACGGGGTGATCTTTATCCTCCAGACAAGGGGCGGGAGACGTTCGCCCTATGCAGCACTCAAAATTGCCACGGATCTCTGCCAGGAAGGAATCATCTCTCCACAGGATGTCATATGGATGCTCCGCGAAGTCGACATCGATGCAATTACCATCGACTTCATAAAAACAAAAGATCATCCCATCGCGGTGGGAATCCCTGCGTCAGGGGGTGTTGCTGCAGGGGTAATTGCCTTTTCCACACCCCGGGCAGAGGAGCTGGCGTCTGAGGGACAGGATGTTATTCTTGTCCGCGAGACACCTTCCCCTGATGATATACCCGGGATAAAGGCTTCTTGCGCCCTCCTCACTGCGAGAGGTGCAAGGACAGCGCATGCGGCGGTGGTAGCGAGACAGATGGGGAAGATCTGCGTGGTGGGATGCGAGGATCTGGTTCTCGACGAGAGCAGGAGGCGATGTCTGATCAGCGGCCAGGAATTTTCCGAGGGATCCATCATCACCGTTGACGGAAACTCGGGGAGGATTTTCAGAGGGGAGGTTGAATATTCGACCGACCGGCCTTCCCGTCTTATCGAACTGGTGAGAGAGTGGGAACGCAGACTCCAGATGTAAGACAGGCGAGATATCCTGTATCAGGTCTCTCTTTCTCTCTCTGTACGTTTTCCTTGTTCACGGGTCAGTCGCTGGGAAGCATATTTCATCAGTGGATAGACCCCGTCTGTCA
>CAYNXS010000118.1:0-4266 GCA_964401215.1 uncultured Methanolinea sp.
CGGGTATCGCATGTGATGCCATGTGTTCGATGCCTTACCTTTCCGGTTCAATGGTGACCTTGTTCTGATATGCTTATTATTTAATTCAGGTTTTCCACCACAGTCCCTTACAGCCGGTATATCTTTCCTGGATTGATCCTTCCGGTTGTAGCCGTGATGCCCTGTGACTGTATGCATTTCAATTCGAAATTCTCCTTCGGGGGATTCTTCTCTCCCTGACGGACGAACATCGGGCATCACATTCCACCAACTCCCGGATCGCACGATCACTCATAAAGACGGAATTGAAAATGGTCGGGCATTTCCTGACCCGAAATTCGTCTTTTCAGATAAGGACGGCGTGGCAGGTTTCAGAGAGAATGCATCCCGGTTATCCAGGAAACTGGGAGGAAACCTGCAGTACTCTCCGTCAGTGTTGGAGGTGATCCAGTTTTTTGTGATGTATCCTGAACACCGCAGTATGAGCATTTTGAACACCGGGCGCCTTTGTGTGCGCCTGGCGAATCCAGGTATAAAAAATTAGGAAAACAACCCATGAATACAAGGAAAAGATATTTTATCCTGATACTGGTTGTATGTTCCCTCTGTTATTCCGGAGTTACAGCCTATTCACCCGGAAACGGGCAGAGCGACATTTCTTCCCCAAAAAACGTCGGGGCGGTGAATGATGTCACTGGCCTTGTGTCACCCGCAGGTCAACGTGCTTTTGCCACCGGGGATCCTGCAACCACATTCGACTGGTCGATACCATCCGGGTCGGGAGTGAGTCTCCCCTGGGGGATCATCACCGATAATGCGGGAACCCTCTACGTCGGAGACGACATGTCGTTTTCCGTATGGAAGATTGCCCCTGATGGCACGGTTCTCGCCAAATGGGGATCCTACGGTACCGGAAATGGCCAGTTTTCTGAGATCGCGGGCATTGCGGTTCACAGCAACGGAAACGTATACGTGCTTGACCGGGATAACCACCGCGTCCAGGTATTTGACCCTGATGGGTCGTATCTCACCCAGTGGGGATCCTACGGAACAGGAAACGGCCAGTTCGATGCACCCATTGGCATTGCCATAAACAGCACCGGGTTCGTGTATGTCGCGGATACCTCCAACAACCGGATCCAGGTATTTACTCCTGATGGAAACTACATTGACGAATGGGGTTCGTGGGGATGGCCTGGCGGAAACGGTCAGTTTGCGTATCCCACGGGAATCAAAGCGAACAGCAGCGATTACCTGTATGTTGCTGATTACGGGAACAACCTTGTCCAGGTATTTACTCCAGACGGGACATTTGTCACCCAGTGGGGATCGGATGGAACCGGAGACGGCCAGATGTATTATCCCCTGGATCTTGCGATCAACAACCTCGGTGAGGTGTATGTCGCGGATACCTCCAACAACCGGATCCAGAAATTTGGCCCTGACGGGACATTTATCACCCTGTGGGGATCCGCGGGATCAGGATCGAGCCAGTTCAATCTTCCGTATGGCATTGCGGTAAATCCACAGGGTAGAGTCCTGGTCGCTGATAGTTACAACTGCAGGATCCAGGAATTCTCACCTGATGGAGACTACCTGGCACAATGGGGCTCTGGCAGTAACGAAGACGGCCGGTTTATTCTACCCCGCGACGTGGGTGTTGCCAGTTCTGGCAATATATATGTTGCAGATACCGGCAACCACCGCATCCAGATCTTCGACGGAGACGGGAACTATATCGCCAAGTGGGGATCCTACGGAACAGGGAACGGCCAGTTCAATGAACCCAGGGGGATTGTGGAGAGTGGCAACGGCAACCTCTACATCACCGACAGCGTCAACAACAGGGTCCAGGTCTTCGATGGAGATGGGAACTATCTCTCCCAGTGGGGATCCGCGGGCTCTGCCGACGGCCAATTCTCCACACCCTATGGAATTGCAGCAGGTGACAGCGGCAATATTTATATAGCCGATTCAAAAAACAACCGCATCCAGGTCTTCGATGGAGATGGGAACTATCTCTCCCAGTGGGGATCAGCAGGTTCCGGTGACGGCCAGTTCAACTACGCGATTGATATCGCACTGAATTCGAGCGGCCATGCTTTTGTGACAGATAGTGACAACAACCGCATTCAGGTCTTCGACGGAAATGGCAACTACCTTTTCCAGTGGGGATCTGTGGGCTCCGGGAACGGCCAGTTCTCCGACCCGACGGGCATCACTATCGACGATAACGACTACATCTATGTCACCGACTGGACGAACAGCAGAGTCCAGGTCTTCGACCAGAGCGGAACCTATCTCTCCCAGTGGGGGTCGCCGGGCTCCAATGACGGTCAGTTCATGAACCCATGCGGGATTGCGGCCGGCAGCGGGAATACGATCTACGTTGCTGACCTTGGAAACAGCCGGATTGAGAGATTCACCACGGCTCTCTCACCCGCCGTCGTTCCAATCCCGGGGTATGCACACGCCCCGACCGATCCTGATCACGACGGGATCTACGAGGATCTGAACGGGAACGGTGAGACAGATTTTGACGATGTTGTGGCGTTATTCAAGCACATGGACTGGATAGAGAGCAACGAGCCGATCTCTGCCTTCGATTTCAACGGGAACGGCAGTCTCGACTTCGACGATATTATCCGATTGTTCAGGGAGGCATAGTGTCCGTGAACCTGATCCTGAATACCACCTGTGTATCGCCAGAGAAGAACACCAGGATACACCCGGGAATATCCCCGGGGTATCCGGGATAATCACACACAAGGAGAGAATACGCAATGAAAAAAATATTCCTAACCCTCCTGGTGCTGCTGTCGCTCACCATGCTTTTCAGTGCAGCGGGAGCATACACCATTCAGGTGCAGGATGGCCAGGTCGCCAAAGTCGGTGAAACTGTGCCTCTTGCTATAACCCTCGATTCGGCGTCACCGTCGGGATTCGCGGGATACGATTTCAACATCTCGGTCAGCGACCCCTCGGTTGCGACCATCACCAATGTTGAGTTCCCCTCGTGGGCATCAGTAAAAGAAAACACGACCATTCCCGCATCAGAAGTACGATTGCGGGCCACTGACCTGAATGACCAGGTCAACGCGGATGCCACCTCCGTATCTCTTGCAACAATTTCTGTGAAGGGATTGGGGGAAGGCTCGACAAGCATCACTATCACTCCCAAGAAAATTACTGCTGATGGCGGCTTGAATTTGATACCGGATACGGTTCTGCAAGTCGGAACCTTTGCCGTAGAAGGGACGCCTTCTCAAGGGAGCCTCTCGGTCAGCTCGACTCCCACGGGAGCTGCAATAACTCTGGATGGAACGGAGACAGGCCAGGTAACTCCGCACACCTTCGACGCTCTCACTCCAGGTGACCACACGGTCGCGGTCAACCTCGCGGGATACGTCTCGCAGAGCCAGGATGTCACAGTCCCATCCGGTTCAAATGCAGACGTCTCCTTCACACTGGTTGAAACACCGGTTCAGGACAGTGCGATCATTGCTGACCATACCAGGACTCACCTTTCAGCAGTGCCTGAGAATGCTATCATCCAGGCAAAGGAGAATCTCCATATCGCGTATGGCCACACATCGCACGGAAGCCAGATCACAACCGGTATGAGCGGCCTTGTAAATTTTGCAGGCGCTCCCTATGGCGGAAACCTGTACCGCTGGAACAGCGGTGGAACAAATGGTGCGCTCGATCTCCGTGACTCTCCCTTCTCGGGTGCATCGGATCTCGGCAACCCTGACAGGACTGCCTGGGCGACTGCAACCCGGAATTACCTGAACGCTCATCCCGATGTCAATGTCATCATGTGGTCCTGGTGCGGCCAGGTCGATGCCACAGAGGCAGATATCAACACCTATCTCGATCTGATGAGCGATCTCGAAGACGACTACCCGAATGTTAAATTTGTCTACATGACCGGCCACCTGAATGGTGGTGGCGAGAGCGGGAATGTGAATCTCCGCAACGAGCAGATTCGCAACTACTGCCGGGATCACAACAAAATTCTCTTTGACTTTGCAGACATCGAGAGCTATGATCCCGATGCAACCACGAACTACATGCTCCTCTTTGCTGATGATGCGTGTAACTACAAGCTGAACGGTCAGACCCGGAACTGGGCGACAGAATGGCAGAACAGCCACCCGGAGAATGTGGCGGGCGAGCCGTCATGGTACCAGTGCAGTGCAGCACACACCCAGCCGCTTAATGCCAACATGAAGGCCTATGCCGCGTGGTGGCTGTTTGCCAGACTCGCGGGCTGGGATGGCGGTT
>CAYNXS010000119.1:0-1708 GCA_964401215.1 uncultured Methanolinea sp.
GGTGAGAAATGGAGTACCTGGTCGTAGAGGACCTCGCTCCAGGCAGGGCCGACCCCGGTATCAGGCTCGATATATGCCCGGATTCCGATGATGACCGGGACATGTTCGGGAACACCAAGGCCTCCGCAGCAGGACGGGACTTCCGTGCACCCATCCTCGCCGTTGCAGTGCCGGGCAAACTTCCATGCATAGAGGAGGTCAGCGTTGTCGTTCCCTGGCAGGTAGGAATCGGCTGAACCGGCATACTCCTCGTTCGTGACGGCCACGACCCCGTTCAATGCCTGGGCCCCATACACTGCCACATTCGTGTAGACAACCTTCCCGGTCGCCTGGTGGTTGGCGCCATAGACGATGATGAAGTCATCATCGCCGAGGAGGTATTCACCATTTTTCAGGTAAATGGTGTCCCGGGAATCCCCGAGTGCATCGACCTCGCGCTGGATCGCATCATACCCTTCGAAGACCCAGATCTGGGACTTGTTCCCGGACACGACCATCCCGTCCCCGTGCTCATCGACGATGGCGTCCCGGAGCGCCTCCTGGTCGTTCATGAGGTCAAGCTCGCGGGTATTCCCGGTTCCCCTGGGGATAAGCGGGGGAACGCTGTAGGGTTGCGGGGTCTCTGGGATCTTCGGGGTGAGCCGGAAGACAACTCCCGGGGTACCGTTGATGTATTCGGCCCCGCGGGTCTCATTGGCAAACATCGCCACCCGGTGGATGAACGTGATGGTATCCGAGGTATTCGTAATTCCCATCCGGATGAGATTTGACGGGATGATGTCGGTGTTCATCATGCTCGTCGGGTATCCTGCCCTGGCCGCGGCGCTCCGCACCTTTTCATTCGTGCCCTTGTCGGCGGTGGTGATGATCATGAGGGGCTTATCATAGGGATCTTTTGAGATACTGCCCGGGGTGGTCCCTGTCTTGATCCGGAAGTTGTTGATACTGTCGCCGAGGCTTGCAAAGATCCGCCCGTAGGTATGCTGCTCGTCGAACCAGTGGTTACCGATCATGCTCCTGTAACTGAAATACTTCGACTCGGGCGGTGTAGTTCCGACAAAGACTATCGCCTCGTCAGGTTCCATGAAGTAGTCCACCCAGAGACCCTTGTTCTCGGGATTGAGGATCGCATCAGTCACCCTGCCGCCCCAGAGAAGGCCCGGATATGCAGGGATCTTGTAGGTAAGGTAGGGGGTGGTCGGGTTGTTGCCAAAACAACTCGGGATGATGCCGGCATCATACATGGCGAGGACGTTGAAATTCTCGAACTTCCCCTGCTGGACGGTGAATCCTTCCTTCTCAAGCGCCGCAACGAAGGCGTCGATCTTGTCTGAACCGTCCTGCTTTTTCGGAAGCGTCACGAAGAGGAGCTTCTGCTGCCCGGCAACCACGGTTGTTGTCCGGTTGGTTGTCTGGTACCCTGTCTTTGAGAGACTGACGGCATGCTCCCCCGGGGTGAGGTCGTTCACCACGAGGGGGGTTGCCCCGGCCGGTGCCCCATCCAGGAAAACCGTTGCATTTGACGGTGAGGACTTGATCTGGAGGCTCCCATAGAGAGGTACAAGTCGTGCACTCAAGGTGGTCGATCGTCCGGCCGCAACGCTCACATCCTTCTGGTAGTCAGCATATCCCTCCTTTTCAAGGAGGAGGGAGTATGTTCCCGGCTCAAGGCTGGAGATGGTCAGCGGGGTTACTCCCTTCGCAACAC
>CAYNXS010000119.1:1808-4244 GCA_964401215.1 uncultured Methanolinea sp.
CACTCCCCACAATCGGGCTCCGTGGTGACCGAGAGTGCGTATCCCTTCACCAGGGGTGCACGGAGCAGGCTGAGTTCGCCAAACACGCGGGTTGCATGGAGGGGTTCGGATGAATAGGATGGTGTCAGGATCCCTATACCGGCCCATGTTCCTCCCTTCGTGCCAATGCTCCCGGCCTCGACGGACGAGCCTAGCCTGATGTATTCAAAGACCGCTGGATCAGGAGCGGAACCGGTCAGGGTTTCCGGGGTCATCGACTGCCATGAACAGGTCGGCATACCATTTTCATAGGAGCACCCCCAGCGGTGGGTCACCTTGATGGTGACAGTATTATCGGATTCCGATACGCCGGTTACTGACCCTCTGAAGCTGAACGATGGCAGGATGGCTGATGCCGGAAGGCAGCAGGCGAACAGGGCCAGGACCAGAACAAGAAGCACAAGCATGCGGTAGCGATTCATACGATCATCTCCCCGGAGAATTCCGGATGGAATGGAGAACGATACGCGAGAGATCATATAGGTGTATCGCAATTGAGTGGAGGGGACCGGAAAACCAAACCAGAAGTCCCCATGTAATTATGCTTCCAATCACTGCCAATTCTTCATGAAGGATATCGTTTCTGATGGTTGAGCGATCCACCCTTTTTTTCGCTCCCCTATCCAGGGTATATGGAAGGCATCAATGGAATGCGGATGGTGGTCTCGCTCGTGCTCGAAGCCATATTCGGAGTTGTTTATGCGTATTGAACTTCCACGGTCGAAATTGAAGGCTTCACTGTAACCCTGTTCTACCGTGCCACGATATTCTCCGCACGCCTCCTCATGGGTCTCATGACAGGCCTCGCGTGGGGTGTTGTCCTGTTCCTGAAGGGTGACCATACGAGCGAGGAGCTGTGTGAATCTGCCCTCATACTACCCGGACTGCCGCCCCGCTGTTCCGGGCTGACGTGATGAGCGTGGTGCCCCCGGACGACTCCTTCATGAACTTTTGGGCCGCCTGCTCGATTCCCGTCATCCCGGTGTCCCCGACCGCGTATACTGCGGGGCCGAACGAGGACAGGCCGGCGCCTGCGGCCCCCGACTCACGGAGCACGTCAATCAGGCCGCTCACCTGCGGGGGCTGGAGACCCAGTTCCACGTTCTTGAATCCAAGCCGCTGGACTGCGTTTACGGATGACCCGAAGAGATCGAGATCGCGGGAGGCGATCCCCGGCAGCATCCGCATGAGCACTTCGTGGCAGAGTTCCCGCACCTCGTCGAGCGGGACTGGGCAGTGTGCCCGGAAGAGATCCGTCTCGATCTTCCCGCTCGCCCCGGCAGGAACTTCCGGGATTGCGAGGAGGATGCGCCAGTCAGAAGGGAAATCGTGGCGGGCAATGACGGGCGGGGGGCTGACACCCTGCGAGGCGGCTGACGGGCGGAAATCTGCTTTCTCTCCACCGGGCCCGAACCGGTGCCCGCCGTCAACGAGAAACCCGCCATACTCGAAGGAGGCCGTCCCAATCCCTGACGTCCCGCCACGGCCGGCGAGCCGGGCCAGTTCCCTCACCGGCAGGGTGCGGCCGTGGAGTTCGCTGAGTGCCCGGGCCACGGCAAGGCCGAGCTGCGAGCCGCTCCCGAGACCTACGTGGAACGGGTAGGATTTGCGAACCGTGATCGCGACACTCCCGCCTGCCCCGAGTCTCTGCAGTACATCCTGTGCAACGTTCCGGATCCGCTCCTGGAGGGCAGGGTCGCCCCCGCTCACGGAAAGGGTGGGAGAGAGTTCCGCTTCAAGCAGGATACTGGGTTCATCAAGGGTAATGCCGATACCCCCGTCAACCCGGCCGGAACCCCCATGCATGTCGATCAGGGTCACATGGATCCGGGATGGCGTCCGGATGATGACCCGGCGGGTATCTAGGAAGCGGTTGTAGGGGAACTGTTCCTCGATAAAGATGAGCGGTTTCTCTGCATGGATGATCCGGTACTGGCGGGAGAGGACCGGCTCGTTTGTACAGATCCCGAAGACCCTGCCCATCTCGTCCGTCGCAGGCTGGACACGGGCAGAGAGGATCTCCCGCCGGGCTTCGATGTGGTGCTGCGAGATGATCCTCCCGATGGGGATATCGGCCTTCATCAGGTCGTCCTTAAATCCCGGGGAGAGGCGGTTGATCGGGGTATGGGATATGGCATAGATCAGCACTTCGCCGCTCTCTTCGATTCCTATCTCCACGATCCGGAAGTTGACCAATTCTCCCTCAGCGATATCCAGGGTGTCCGCGGAGTTCCGGTCGGCAGGGACGACCTTCTGGACAAGGGTCCTGATCACCACTTTTTTCCCGGTGATCGATTCGAGGATCTGGGTGACCGATCCATCGGTGCCGAGCAGAAATTTCTGGACCGGTGAGATCCTCCCTACCTGCATCTCCAGGTCCCGGATTGCCTGTGCGAT
>CAYNXS010000120.1:0-4231 GCA_964401215.1 uncultured Methanolinea sp.
AACAATACATTCAATCTTTCCTGCACACGAATATTGTGGACACAGGGACTTCAATGGCGAGGAAGCGGGAACTCTCCCGAGGGTGCATACTCTGCCACCAGGGAGGAAAGATGGTGCTGTTCATTACAGGGCTTTGTTCCCGTACCTGCTGGTACTGTCCGCTCTCTGCCGAGAGGAAAGACCGGGACGTCATCTACGCGAACGAGCGGCTCATCCAGACCCCCGGGGACGCAGAAGCAGTGGCACGCCTGATGAGTGCGCTTGGGACCGGGATCACGGGGGGAGAACCACTCTCTGCCATCAATCGCGTGATCGAGTTCAGCAGGCATCTCAAGCAGGCATTCGGGGATTCCCACCACATCCATCTCTATACGGGCAAGGCTCCTGACGAGGACACTCTTAAAAGTCTGATGGGGCTCGTGGATGAGATCCGCATGCACCCTCCGCATGAGATCTGGACCAGGGTGGCAGAGTCCCCTTACAGGGATTCTGCGGTTCTCGCAAGGGAGATGGGGTTCTCTATCGGGGTCGAGGTCCCCTCACTCCCCGGTACCGGGGATCTCTCCTCTATCCTCCCGTATCTCGATTTCCTCAACATCAACGAACTTGAATGGGGTGAGACGAATGCCGCTGCCATGCGGGAACGGAACATGGTGCTCGAGGACGGCGTCCATAATGCCGTCAGGGGAGGACGGGGATGGGCAGGGGATATTCTGAATCATCCCAGGGTTCACTGGTGCTCATCGTCGTTCAAGGATTCTGTGCAGCTCAAAAAAAGGCTGCTTCGGGTTGCCCGGAACACTGCCAGGCCTTTTGACCAGGTGACACGCGACGGCACGATCCTCTATGGGGTGCTCAGGGGTGTTGGGTCCTCGCTTCCTCCCATTTTTGACCAGCTCGATCCCGGTATGTATGAGCTGAAAGATGGTGCGGTGGAGACCGCATGGTGGGTTATCACCGAGTTCTCCGAAAAAATGCCGGGTGAGAAGATGATCATCGAGCGGTATCCTGACCGTGGACTCGTGGTGGAGGTGACACCGGTCGTATGATCAGGGAGATCGTATCGCCGCTCTACGAACGTTTCGTCAGGCTCCAGTGCCGTCACATCCCTGCACACATCGCGATCATACAGGATGGGAACCGCCGCTTCGCGAGGCTCCAGAATCTCCCGCGATCCATGGGCCACCGTGCCGGTGCAGCCCGGACCGAAGAGATGCTCGACTGGGCCCGCGAACTTGGAATTCGCTACCTTACGCTTTACTCATTTTCGACCGAAAATTTCCAGAGGGACCCAGAGGAGGTCGGGGATCTCTTCAATCTCTTCAAGGAAAAATTCAAGAAGGTGACTGACGATCCCCGGGTTCACAAGGATGGCATCAGGGTCCAGATCGTGGGGGATAGAAAGCTCCTCCCGGACGATCTCCGTTCCGTAATCGAGAAGGCCGAGGAATCAACACGGAAATATTCCCGCTATCATCTCAACATCGCGCTCGCATATGGTGGGCGAAACGAGATAGTGCAGGCCGCAGCCCGGATCCTTGAAGAGGTGAGATCCGGAACGATCGCACCTGATGATATCACTCCCGAGATCGTAGAGAAGCACCTCCACGCCGGGAAGCAGATCCCCCCTGTTGATCTCATCATCCGGACTGGAAACGAGTCCAGGACCTCCAATTTCCTGCCATGGCTTGCAAGCGGGCACGAGAGTGCGGTGTATTTCTGTGCCCCTTACTGGCCGCTCTTCCGGAAGATCGATCTTTTGAGGGCAATCCGGGTATACTCCCAGAGGGTCGAATCACAGGGCCCCGGGGGTTCTTCATGATCGTGACCGGGCAGGTTTATTTCCCAAATCTCCGGACTCTGGACTGGTAATCGCGCAACGCACGGAGAAAATCGGTCTTCCTGAAGAGTGCCCAGTTCACATCCGAGAAGAAGAGTTCCGAATACACGGACTGCCAGATCAGAAAGTCGGTCAGGTGGCTCCCCCCGGTCTTGATCACGAGATCCGGGGTATAACGGAACGTGAGCCGCTCCTCGATGGAACGTTCGGTCACTTCTTCGGGGGAGAGGCCGTCCCTTGCCATCTGCCGTATACACTCCGTGATCTCCTCCCTCCCGCTCTTACCAATCGCCACGAGTACATCCATCCCCTGGCCAAGGGTCTCCTCAGAGTCCCCGTGGTGCAGGGTGAGCCGGGCAAATTCCCCTACCGTTCGGATTCTTTCCAGATACCCGGGTGATACCGGGGGATCTTCCGTGCTGATGTGGAATGTGATACCCTCAATCCCTTCCTGTTCGCCCGCAGTTCCTCCCCGGTGTGCAGCAGCCCTGACTGCACTGGTGATCTCGACGCACCAGCGGCAGGCTGAAACGAGCTTGTCGGGATCTTCCTCCATGTCATGAGCGGTGATCATGAAGCAGATATGCGAGGGAAGGATTGAGAGTCCTGAGAGGAGTCTCTTCTCATACAGCCAGCGAATCATGATGCCCACTCCAGGAGTTCCTGAACGGAACGCGTGTTGAGGATATCAGCGGGGGTCGCCCAGCCCCTCCGGCACAGGCCGAGGCCGTACCGAAGGTTGGCAAGTTCAGCGGGATCATGCGCATCGGTCCCGAGTGAGATTTTCACACCTGATCGGATGGCCTCCCTGATCTGGAGGTCATCAAGGTCCATCCGGAAGGGTGAAGCGTTGCATTCAAGGGCCGTCTTGTGTACCGCTGCAGCCTCAATCACCCTCTGCACATCCACGGCATACGCATCTCTCTGCCCGAGCAGTCTCCCGGTGGGATGACCGATAATATCAATATGATCATTCTCAACGGCCGAAATGATCCTTCGTGTCATCACATCGCCTTCCTGTGAAAATGCAGAATGGATCGATCCGATCACGATATCGAGGTCTGAAAGTGCGCTCGCAGGCAATCCTGGGGACCCGTCTGCAAGGATGTCCACCTCAACCCCATGAAGGATCTGGCAGGATGAATCCCGGTTCACCATCTCGATCTCGTGCGCCTGGCGCTGCAGGGCATTTTCATCAAGTCCCCGGGCGATCCCGAGCGAGGCCGAATGGTCCGTGCATGCGATATAAGAATACCCGAGTGTTTCCCCGGCGAGTGCAAGATTCCGGATATCCATATTCCCGTCGCTCCACGAACTGTGTACATGGAGGTCGCCCCTGATATGCTTCGTTTCAACGAGTGAGGGGAGCTGGTGGATGAGTGCGGCTTCCACTTCACCCCAGTCCTCCCGGAGTTCCGGGACGATACAATCCAGCCCCAGGTTCGAAAATACATCTTCTTCACGGGAGAACTCATGCGATTCGCCTCTCGTGGTGTCTACGATCCCATACTCGTTTAACGATGCCCCCTTCGAGAGCGCCAGTTCCCTCATCCGGATATTGAAGGCTGCCGAACCGGTGAGGTGGAAGAGCATGGATCCGAACGTTGCTGGTTTCGTAAACCTGACATCAACCCGTGATCCTCTGCACATGATCGAGGTCTTCCTCTCCCCGCTGTCGATCATCTCATCTGCGATTTTGTGCAGCAGGGGGTTGAGGTGCCCCGGCTTTTGTGTGCTGACAATGTCGATATCGCCAATCGTGCTCTTTCCTCTCCGGAAGCTCCCAGCAACGGTAAAGCTTCCTTCCTTCATCACGCTGGTGACTGCTGCGATAACGCCATCAGCCTGTTCCCTGTTCATCCTTGTGGATGACTGGCGGAGGCGGGCAATCGATTTGAGAAAGAGTGCCTCTTTCTTCTCACCAAAACCCTTCAGTGCCCGGATGCGGCGGCCCCGTGCGGCGCGTTCGAGATCAGCAACGCTTGTGATGTTCATCTTCTGCCACAGGATTTTTGCGGTTTTTGGACCAACACCGTCAAGGTTGAGCAGTTCGAGTACTCCGGGGGGTATCGTTGATGAGGCTTCTTCGAGATCCCTGAAGGTTCCTGTTGTTGCAATCTCACGGACCTTGGTGGCAAGCGCCTCCCCTATCCCATCCATCGCTTCAAGTTCGCTGACAGGGATCTGCACAATGGGGGGAATGAGCCTCCCTAAGATCTCCGAAGCCCTCCTGTAGGCTCGGATCTTGAAGGGATTTTCTTCCAGTATCTCGAGGATCTGGGCCATGAAAAGCAGCCGCTCCGAGACCATCCGGTTGGTTACCTCCATCTCCACCCCCATGGCGCCCGCATACCTGCTGTATACTCTTGATCTCGACCTTCAAATGCATTC
>CAYNXS010000121.1:0-3960 GCA_964401215.1 uncultured Methanolinea sp.
TATTGTCGGTGCAATCGAGGCCATACGGGACATCACCGAACGCCAGAAAGCGGAGAATGATCTCCGGGCTGCCTACGAGCAGATCGCCGCGAATGAAGAAGAGCTTCGCGATCAGCTCGAAAAACTGGTCAGTAATCAGGAAGCGCTGACACAATCGGAGGAGAAATTCCGGGATATTGTCGAGACATCTCCCGACCTGATCTGGGAGATGGACGAGAGGGGCGTGCTGACCTACGTGAGCCCGCGAATTACAGACCTTATCGGATATGCTCCTGAGGAGACTATAGGGAGACCGATTTTTTCATTTCTTCCGGAGGAAGAGATCCCCCACCTTCGGGAATTGTTCACCTCAATCACCCAAACCCAGGAGTTGCCCGGGGGGTTTGATATCACTGCCCGGTGCAAGGACGGGCATCTCGTTACGATAGAGATCCGTGCCACCCTTCAGAGAGACCCCGGGGGCCGGCTCTCCGGGTTCCGGGGGATTGCAAGGGACATCACCGAGAAGAGGAATGCAGAGGAAGCGCTGCACGAGAGCGAGCGGAGGTTTCGCGAACTCGCTGAGTTGCTGCCCCAGGGAATCTACGAGGCTGATACCACAGGGAGGGTGACCTATGCGAACCCGTATGCCCTGAAGATGTACGGGTACACCTGGGACGATATTGAACATGGGCTGAACGCCCTCAACATGATTGCTCCGCACGACCGCGAGAGGACTGCAGCTGCCATTCGCCGGATGACGGAAGAGGGGATCCACCCTGAGGGAGGATCGGAGTACATGGCGCTCCGGAAGGATGGTACCACGTTTCCGGTCATTATCTTCTCAACTCCCATTCTCCGTGACGACAGGGTAGCAGGGATACGCGGTATCCTGATTGATACCACCGTGCAAAAAGAAGCCGAGAACGCAACTATTGAGAGCGAGAGGCGATTCAGAGAGCTCGCTGACCTGCTGCCCCAGGGAATCTTCGAGGCAGATCTCTCAGGCCGGGTCACCTATGGCAATCGCATGGCGCTGGAGATGTCCGGGTATTCAAAAGAGGATATCGAACACGGCCTCAACATCTTCTCCGTGCTTTCCCCGGAGGACAGCCAGAGGGCTGCCGCACTCTATCGCCAGATGATCGAGAGAGGGAATCGGGTCCAGGGTGACGAGGATTATACCGGTCTTCGAAAAGACGGCACCACGTTTCCGGTCTCTATCTTCTCGTCACCCATCATCCGGGATGGTGAGACCGTCGGAGTTCGTGGCATCATCATCGACATCACAGAGCGGAAAAAAACCGAGAAGTACCTTCAGGCCGCGAACGAACAGCTGGCGTTATCAGGCGAGGAACTCCAGTCGCAATACGACGCGCTGGCCATGAGCGAGCAGCAGATCCGCGGAAGCGAAATGCGGCTCAAGTATATGCTTGGCTTCTACGAGAGATCACGGCAGTCAGAAAAAGAGATCCTTTCCTATGCAATCGAGGGCGCAGGTGCCGTGACCGACAGCCCGCTCGGGTACCTTGCATTTCTCAATGACGATGAGACCGAGCTGACAATGTACGCGTGGTCGCAGACTGCCATGAAGGAGTGTGCTATGCGGGAGAAGCCGATCATCTACCCGGTGGAGAAGACCGGCCTCTGGGGAGATGCGGTCCGCCAGCGCCGCCCGGTGATCACCAATGATTACCAGGCTCCCAATCCCCACAAGAAAGGATACCCCAAAGGGCACCCCCACATCCTGCGGCATATGAATGTCCCGATCATGGATGGGGAGCATATCGTGATGGTTGCCGGGGTGGCAAACAAAGTATCCGACTATTCTGAGCACGATGTCAATCAGCTGACGCTTTTAATGCAGGCGCTCTGGCAGGTTCTCCTGAGAAGGCGAACCGAGGAGGAACTCCGTGCGGCGAACGAGCACCTTGCGGCGTCTGAAAAGGAACTCCGCGAACAGTACCAGAAACTTGCATTCTCTGAATATCAGGTCCGGGAGAGCGAGGAGCGCTACCGTACTATCCTTGCGAATATCCAGGATGTCTTTTACCGGAGTGATGCTGCCGGAAACCTGACCATGGTAAGCCCGAGCTTTGTCGCCACACTCGGGTATTCCTCCCCTGATGAGTGCATCGGGAAGAATATTGCAGAGCAATTCTGGGCATATCCCGAGAAACGGAAGGAATTCCTGGACGCATTGATGAAGTCCGGATCCGTGACCGAGTATGAGATCCTCCTCAGGAAGAAAGACGGCACCCATGTCCCGGTCTCCACCAGCAGCCATTTCTATTACCATAAAGACGGGACCATCGCAGGCGTCGAGGGGATCTTCCACGACATGACTGTTATTCGGGATGCACAGCAGCAGATCCAGCTGCTCGCCACCCTGAACGATATCAGTCCTGCGTCAATCGTTGTCCATACCCCTGAAGGAGAGATACTGTATGCGAATGAGCGGACCTTAGAATTGCATGGCTCGACCAGGGAAGAATTCATGGCCCTCAACCTGCACCAGATTGACGCGCCGGTGAGTGAACACCAGATCAACACCCGGGTCGAACAGCTCAGGAGCAAGGGAATGGCCTCGTTTGACGTGGAACATTTCCGGAAAGACGGGTCATTACTCCCCCTCCATGTCACGGCCAGGCTGACACAATGGAAGGATCGCGTGGTGATCCTGAGCGTAGCGACCGACATCTCCGAACGGAAACGCTTTGAGAATACGCTTCAAAAGAGCGAGGAACAGTACCGCAGCATCATTGAGAATATGCGGGATGCGTACATCCGTGCCGATGCAGAAGGCCGGATCCTCATCGCAAGCCCATCCCTGGCAACCTTGCTCGGGTTCACTTCTGCCGATGAACTTGTCGGGACGCGGTTCGACTCCTTTTACCTTGACCCCGAAAAAAAGCAGGAACTCCACGATACGATCCGTGCGAACAGGGAGGTCAACGATTACGAGATTGCGATCACACGCCGGGACGGTGTTGTGCGGTGGGTTTCGGTCAATGCTCATCCCCTCTCTGAGGTGAACGGGGAGATCTCGGTGGTCGAAGGAGTGCTTCGTGATATCACCGAACGGAAACATATGGAAGACGCGGTTCGCGAAGCAAACCAAAAACTCAACCTGCTTTCGGAGATCACACGGCACGATGTGGCAAATCAGCTCACCATCCTCCGGGGCCTGATCGAAATTGCCACGACAAAGGACGCAAGTCCGGCCATTACCGACCTGTTACAGAAGATCGATGCGACTGCACAGACAATCAGCCACCAGGTTGAGTTTACCAGAACCTACCAGGACCTGGGCATCCACACCCCCGAATGGCTCAGGCTCGATGAGATTCTTGAACGGATATCATTCACACGTGTGCACTACACACCAACTTGCAGGCACATAGAGATCTACGCTGACCCGATGCTCGACCGGGTCTTCCTGAACCTTTTTGACAATGCAATGAGGCATGGAAAGAGGGTTACGAAAATCTCGGTCCATTGCGAGCATGGTCCTGACGGACTTGTGATTGTCGTTGAGGATGATGGTGTCGGAATCCCCCCGGGCGAGAAGGAGAAGATCTTCGAGAAAGGGTTTGGGAGCAATACCGGGTTTGGCCTCTTCCTCGTGCGGGAGATCCTGGCAATCACCGGGAGTACCATCCGGGAGACCGGCGTGCAGGGAACCGGCGCCCGGTTCGAGATTACGGTCCCAAAGGGGAAGTATCGCTCTTCATCCTGAACGAGAAGAATTCAGGATATCCACACCACATGCACCTCCGATACTCCACGAAGACGCTATTTCCCTTTCACATGCACTTCGAATCCCTGTATCAGTCCCATGAACAGGATCAGGACAGGGATGATCTCGAGCCTGCCGATCCACATGAGGAAGATGAAGATCCATTTTGTCGAGATCGGGCTTGAGGGGATCAGGTATCCAAGGCCAAGCCCCACGTTGCTCATCGCCGAGACCTCCTCGAA
>CAYNXS010000122.1:0-3924 GCA_964401215.1 uncultured Methanolinea sp.
ATGGTCATGCATGAGTGTGGCTACGAGCAGGAGATCCTCTGCAGAAGGTGCGGGACACCATTATCATATAAAGAGCGGACCGGGCTCTACTGCCCAAAATGCGGCCATGAGATTACCCTTCTCTGCCCGGCGTGCGGGAAGAAATGGTGAGTGTACCTATGCCTTCGTCCTGATCCACTGGGCATACTGTTCGCGCAGCGCCCTGATCTCGTCGGCGTTAAGGTCTTTTTTCCTGTTTGCGTGGAGATACTCTTCGAGATGGATGACGATACGTTCAGCGACCTTGTACTCGTCAACTTCCATATACGCCGGGGCTTCCCTGACCTCTATGGCTTCACCGCAGACCGGACAGAGCTTCCACTGCTGGAACCGGTCAACGTACCCAAACGTGCGACAACCCGGGCAGCGGATGATCAGGTACATCGACAATGGGTGATTACGCCTTCTCTGCTATATATATATCGCCTTATAATTATCCGGGTCGCTGATGCACTACCGTGGAAGAGGAAAATTATGGATGAAAAAAGGAGAATGAGTATGCTTCAGTATATCATGTTCAATACAAGGATCGCAACCCCGATCGCAGCACAGACGACAATGACCGCGTAGGGGCTGATATGAAATGCCCTTTTATCCTCGCTCTCGTAGTAATTGACCAGTCCTGCCGAGGAGATAAGTCTTCCACCCGCCTTCTTTGCCATACAAACATATTTCTCATTTTCAGTATATAAAAGCCTGTCAGCACACATGGCCGTTTCTGAATTCCTCGTTGAAGGGCGGGCGCTTATTGGAGAACGCCTCGATGAAGCGCATGTGTTGATCATCGTGAGAGATGGAATCATCCACCGTATCGAGGCCCGGTCCGGCAGCGCGGAAATGATCCCCTGGATAAGCCCTGCTTTTTTTAATGCCCACACCCATCTCGGTGACAGTATTGCCATGGATGTGCCGGCGAGCGGCAGTCTCGATGAACTCGTCAGGCCCCCCGACGGTCTCAAACACAGGATTCTCCGTTCATCCACCCACGAGGATCTGGTGAGAGGAATACACCTCACACTCCGCACCATGTCCGACTCGGGAACAGCCGGGTGTGCGGATTTCAGGGAAGGGGGGATCCCAGGAGTGGAGGCAATGAGAGAAGCCGGGCACGATCTTCCCATAAGGACGGTCATCTTCGGGAGGGAAGGGGGTGAGACGGTTGCTGAAGGCCTCGGGATCAGTAGTGTGAGGGACGTCGCCACAGGGCTTGATGAAATAGTGGGGGAGGCACGGAGGCAGGGGCGCTTTGTCGCATTTCACGCAGGTGAGAGAGACGACGGGGATGTGGATGCTGCGCTCGCGTATGATCCCGATCTCCTCGTGCACTGCACGCACGCCAGCCATTCACAACTGCGCAGGATTGCTGACCAGGGCATTCCCGTGGCAGTCTGTCCCCGGGCGAACTGGAGGTTCGGCGTGGCGTCATCCCCGGATCATCCACCCGTGAGGACCCTTCTTGAACTTGGATGTCCTGTGATCCTCGGCACCGATAATGCGATGTGTGTCCAGCCCGATATGTGGAGGGAGATCCATTTCCTCTCCACGGTCTATCATATACCCCCGCGCGACGCGCTGAACGCTGCCATACGTGGCTCATCGCTCTTTACCGACTCTTTTTTCATAAAAGAAGGGAACAGGGCAAATTTCCTTGTCATCGAACCCAAGGGATCAAACCTTGTACTCAGCCGTGATCCGGTCGGAACCCTTGTAAATCGTGCCGGTCCCGGGAATATCGTGAGAAAAGTTATTAATTTGTAAAAGAAATTTGTTAGGGAGACTGTTTTGGAGAGTACCTATGTTCTCGGAGATATTGGTCGCTGTAGACGGGTCAAAAATCGGGAAAAGGGCGCTCGAAATAGCCCTTGAAGAAGCCCGCTTATGGAAAGCGAGGGTTCATGTTGTCTATGTTGTGGAGACCGGGTTGTTCTCCTCGCTGCCCATGGACAGCACCTGGGAGATAATGTACAGCATGCTTGAAAAGGAGGGGCAGGAGACCATCTCGGCAGCAAAAGATATGGCGTCTGAAAAAGGAGTCACACTCGAGACCCATATCAAGCAGGGCCACGCAGGAAACGAGATCGTCAAAGCCTCCCGGGAACTTGGCGCTGACCTTATCATCGTGGGATCGCATGGAAAGAGCGAGGTTGACAGGCTTCTTTTGGGAAGCGTCAGCTCGTTCGTGGTCGGGAACAGCAGTGTCGCAGTCCTGGTGGTGAGACCATCGCTGAAATGAAAGTCAAAGACTTCATGACCTCTGACGTGGTGAGCGTGGAGATCCCGGGCAACCGCGATGATGTCCTGAAGATCCTCAAGCGCACCGGAATATCCGGTGTCCCTGTCCTGAAAGATGAGCTGCTCGTGGGAATCATCACCAGAAAAGACCTGCTCCGGAAGGCTGAAGAGACACAGCTCGGGCTCCTGATGACAGGAGATCCCGTCACTATCGGCCCGGATGCAACCATTGAGGAGGCTGCAGCCCAGATGATACGGTCATCAGTCCGCAGGCTCCCTGTTATCGAAGACGGGGCATTGGTTGGGCTGATATCCGTCGCAGACCTTATTGCTGCGCTTGCCCAGCTCAAGATCAAGGATGAGATCAAGGACCGCTACACGAGCCCCACATTTGCGATATGGGAGGAGACCCCCCTTCCCCTTGTGGGACGGGTCATGGAGATCTCCGGGTTTGAGGCAATACCCATCCTCGACGCTGACAGCAAGCTCCAGGGCATTATCTCCGAGCGCGACCTCATACGCCACTCATCAATCGAGGACATGGTCGAGGTGAGTGATTTCTCGAACGGGACTGATGATGACGAATGGACATGGGAGAGCATCCGTGACATGCATACCATCAGCTACGGGATCTCCAAGATCCAGCTCCCCAACAGGCCTGTCAAGACGGCCATGGTCAAGAGCGTCATCTCTGTGCCCATGAATGCCGAGGTGAGCGAATGTGCTCTCAAAATGAAGAGGGCCCGGGTTGACCAGCTTCCGGTGGTCAACGGCGATAAGAGGCTGGTTGCGATGCTGTTCGACAGAGATCTTGTGAGAGCGCTCTGCGGTGGCAGCGCCTGATAACAACTTTTAAATTTTAAAAGGACATTGTACTTTCTGAAGCGCTTTTGAGCATTTTAATGGCGTTTAAAGAACATTTTGGAGTCTTTATATGAATGAGCAATACCAGGAAGGACTGAAAGGAACCACCACGGTCGGACTGGTGTTCCAGGGAGGTGTCGTTCTCGCCTCCGAGATGAGGGCGACCATGGGGTACCTGATCGCCTCCAAGAAAGCAAAGAAGATCTACCAGATCGCTGAAAGGATCGGGATGACCACCGCGGGCGGTGTAGGTGATGCGCAGCAGATCGCACGACTCATGACTGTTGAGTGCAGCCTCTACAAGATACGGAGGGGAAGATCCATGACGGTGGGTGCGGTTGCTACGCTCCTCTCGAATATTCTGAACCAGAACCGCTACTACCCCTACTATGTGCAGCTCCTTGTTGGTGGCATGGACGAGAACGGGGCCAGGCTCTTTTCCGTGGATGCAATGGGTGGCGCATCCCGCGAGGAGGAGATGGTAGCCACGGGTTCGGGATCTCCGATGGCCTTCGGTGTGCTTGAGGACCGGTTCATGAAAGACATGAATGAGGATGAGGCGGTATCGCTGGCCGTCCGGGCAGTGCGCTCGGCCATGAAGAGAGATGCCGGATCCGGAGAAGGGATCCACGTGGTGGTCATCACACAGGATGCATACAGGGAGATTGAAGACCAGGAAGTCAGAGAGCACTTCCCGGTCCTCCCAGCATAAGTACTTTTTTAGGTAGGTTTTGATGCTTATTGAAGAGAGGCTCAAAGAGCTCAAGAACAAGATCAATGAGAAGGTCC
>CAYNXS010000123.1:0-3896 GCA_964401215.1 uncultured Methanolinea sp.
TTCCGGATATCAAGGATAGCGTAAAAGAGTGTGACGAACATGCTGGTCTTTGAATCCAGGTAAATGAAGCGGTTTGCCTCCCGAATTGAGGCTACCGGATCCGGATTCCGGGAAGCACTTGCCCTGATCAGGGTTCTTGAGAGCGCCATGAAGAGGGCGGCAGGGACACCCTTGCCTGACACGTCTGCGATCACGAGGCCCCAGCTCGTGCTGCCCACAGGGATGAAATCATAAAAATCCCCGCCCACTTCAGCAGCAGGAAGATTGTACCCTTCAAGGTCGATGCCGGGAATCCTGGGTGCGGATTCGGGCAGGAAACTCTGCTGGATTCCCCTTGCTATCTCGAGCTCCTTCTGGATACGCTCTTTCTCAGCAGTGGTGAGCCGCAGCGTGCGGATGTGCTCCTTCAGATCCGATGCCATGTGGTTGAAGGAGTTGCTCAAATCCTCGAACTCATCACCCGTATGCACGTTTACCTGGTAATCAAGGTCGCCATGCCCGATGGCCTCGGATCCCTTCTTCAGTTCTTCGAGCGGTTTCGTGAGATAACGGGAGAATATGAGTGAGAGGACGACAACCACACCAAGGAGGATCAGGAACGCTGCGGTGAACACGTTGCGCAGGATCTCCTGCTGGCTCGTGATGTGGGCTGCGGTCTCATCGGATGCACCAAGGATGCTCGTGCGGGTGGAGAGTGCCGGTGCGATCACCTCGTCGACAGGCATCACTACCCCCACGCTCCAGTTCACGTTCCTTACCGGTGCATACGCGATGAACCGGTTGCCACCCCCGAACCTGACCGTTGCGACCCCTTCCTTCCCTGCTGTCATCTCCCGGGCAACCGCGACAAGGTCTTCGTTGCTGCTCTCGAGGAGGTTCTCGGTCACAAACGACTCGTCCCAGCCCATGTCGCCGGATGAGAGTCCCGGGCGGGTGATCACATTCCCGTGCTGGTCAATGAGCATCGCATATCCTGATTCGCCCACCTGGGTTCCAATGATGTTCCTGTTGATGGTCTCGATAGTGACATCGGCACCGACAACCCAGAACCACCCTTTTTCCGGGTTATAGACGGGCTTTGAGCATGTCATCATAAGCCCGTGACCCAGAAGATCCACATACGGTTCTGACCAGGTCGTGTTCCCTGAAGACATCGCCAGTGTGAACCAGCCTCTCTGCCTTGGATCAAACGAGTCGTCCATTCCTGTAAACCAGGGATAGATGAATGACATGCCGCTTTGCGTTCCCACGTACACCGCGGCAAGGTTCCTGTCTGCGGCAAAGAGCGGGATAAAGATATCATCCATCATCCCGGCGGCATCCCGCTCTTCCAGGGGAATATTCCTCTCGACTCCGGGTGAGAGATAGAGAACCGTGGTCTGGGTTCGATCGGGGGGTTCCTCATCCTGGAGGTAGAAATGGCGTGGCCTTATACGGGAGGGATCAGCTTGTATCTTCTGCGCATACCCTGCCATCATCTCTATCTCACCCGAGACTCTGTCGAAGATGATGTTGCTGATATACGCCTGGTCCTGTGCGAGACGGAGCAGCGACTCCCGTGCATCCCTTTCCAGTGCTGCAGTGCTGTCTTCTATGGCCTGGTCGCCGAGCGAACTGCTGCTCTCCACGGCATAGCGGCTCACTTCCCCTATCTGGACAAACGCCAGTATACCGGTCACAAGCAGGGCACTGACGGAGAGAATGAGAAATACGAGAAGGATCTTGGTCTTTACAGACAACCGGAGGCTCCGTGCACCAGATCCTTCTTTATCCATGCACTACTACTCTGATACGAAAGGAAAAAAGTTCGCCGGTTGGATACTGTCAACTCCGGCACGTGTCTCCTGATACCTTTCATGGCATTGCGTTCTCCAATGTTCCGTGAAATTGATCGCTTTAAGTGACGATACCGATGGTGACAAGGGATTGAATAACCGGCTTTTCTCTCATCTTACCATTTGAGTGTCCAGGGAGTGTGTATCGAGTCCCGAAGAATGGAATCGCGGGATGTGGATACTACAGGAGAAAAAAGACAGATACTAATACACCTACCCTAAAATTCTGGTACTACGTTGGTTGATGGAGTTATACCAAAGGTGCGTGAGAGAGTGATTTTCTCTGCCTGGAATTGTACATTCGCGTAACTCCATTGCGTCATATGAGAGATACCGGGTGAATTTGTGATAACCTTCTCCACCTTGTTCAAGGGTGAGGCCGGGCTGTGGAATGCATCACTCATCGGGACCACGGCAGGTTCGCTGCTCATAAACGCCCTTGCACTCGTGATGGGGATCAATGTCGCATTCCCTCATCTCCTGTACATCCCGGTGGTTATCGGTGCCTACCGCTATCCCAGGCATGGCCTTCTACTTTCAGTAGGAATCGGAGCAAGCTACCTTGCCCTCGTTGTGGTGTTCACTGCAGGAAACAGCATCATCATCGTTGAGTCATTGATCCGGGTTGCAGTGCTTGTGTTCATAGGCTGGCTCATTTCGACCCTCTCATCACGCCTGCGCAGCCAGGAAGAACTGTACCGGGGTCTTTTTGACAATTCTGAAGCAGGCAGTATTCTTGTCAGCATGAAGGATGGGCAGAGGCTTGTCGAGGAAGTGAACTGGAGTGCGGCTGCCCTCCTCGAGAGGACTGTTTCTGATTTGAAAGGGGCACCTCTCACCACGTTCATGGGAGAAGATATCGAAAGAGGGCTCTTTCTGCGCTTGTCAGAAGAGGGAAAGATATACGCAGAGGAAACGGTTTTTGTGACTGCCAGCGGCAGGATCCAGCACGTTCTCGTGTCAATTGCTGCGGTACCGGGGGGACGATCTATCATCACCTGTGTGGACATCACCCGAAGGGTGAATGCGGAAGATGCACTCCTTACCGCAAACATAAAATTAAACCTCCTCTCGAAGATCTCCTCGGATCACCTGAACAGGACTGTTGATGGGATAATCGAGACTATTGACAGTGCTTCTGACGAGTCCGATGCTCCCAGAATCTTGACAGTGCTCGGAAAAATCCGGGAGATGGTGTGGAACCTTGCCCGTCAGCTCTTCCTCACGGAGAGTTACCAGGATCTCGGGTCATCCCCGCCGGAATGGATCGCGGTGCAGGACGCACTGGATTACGCGGACCTATCAGGTGCAGCAAAGGGTATTTCGGTGAGATTGTGGACTGAGCGCCTAACTGTCTATGCCGATCCACTTTTCCGCGACGTTATCGCACATATGGTGGAAAATTCCATCCGCCATAGTTCCACGGTAAGAAATATCATAGTATCCTACGGTGAGACCCCCGGGGCTCTCGAACTGTTCGTTGAGGATGATGGAATCGGAATCCCTGATGAGAAGAAGGAAGTCATATTTGAGTATGACTCCGGCCAGCATGCAGGGCTTGGCCTGTTCATCTGCCGGCAGATCATCGCGGTCACCGGGATGACAATCTCAGAGAACGGGCGACCCGGGAGAGGTGCACGGTTTGTAATACGGGTGCCTGATGGGAACTGGCGGATCGAAGGCACCCGGGAGGATGCACCGCCGTTCTCCCTTCCACATCACGACAGGTCCCCGCAGGATACACCAGCGTTTGCCAGGGAACTGGTATCCGCGGAGTTCCCCATCGCGGATGAATTGTGGGTAGATTATCACAATACCCGTGGCGATCCGGTGACCGATCGGATCTTTGCAGCCTTTGCAGGTGGAGATGCGGTCTCCCTTGCGAGGTGCCGGCGTCATCCAGACGGCCTGGAAGTCGATGCTGTCTTCACCCCGGTGAAATACCGGGGTCATGGATACGCACACCTGACCGTGAAAGCCCTTATCGAGGCATGTGGCCATGAGATGCTATACATGCACTCGGTCCTGAACCTGACGGAGTTTTATGGTAAGTACGGCTTT
>CAYNXS010000124.1:0-3810 GCA_964401215.1 uncultured Methanolinea sp.
CCATACCGACGGGACAGAGGCCCTTACAGTACCAGGGTAATGAGTGTAGAACCACTAACCTTGAAAAAAAGGTGACCTGTTAACAGGATCCACAGCGGTGGGTGATCCGGAACCCGGGTACAGAGAGATCTCCCGAGAGGATCTTCCTGCCACCCCCGAGGAATATCCTGTTGCACCGGTCGCACTTCCTGGGAATGAGCATATCAAAGCGCCCGGGCGAGAGCTCGAGTTCGAACCGTGTGTCTGTCTGGATGCCCTGTTCATTGAGCTGGGCGTCCTCGTAGAGTGAGACGAGCTGCATCACCTTGTACGGGCTTGCACCGAGATCGGTGAACTGCTTGAAGAGGAAGTAGTTGAAGATAAGCCAGGAGAAATCCCCCCGGTCCAGCAGGTCTTCCACATCGTTTACTCCCTCGTCAATGTCCTCCAGGGTGCAGCCACAGAGGGGGCAGCGTCCCTTGACGAGCTCGTCAAGGTATACCTCCTCCTGGCAACCCGGGCAGGTGGTGTGGGCAGCATGTGTCCTTGATGTCATGGTGGTTCCCGCTGTGAAAATTCCCTTGTCATGGTGGCATTACAGCGTTTCTACGTGCTGTAGTGAGTTGGTCCGCATAACGGTACCAGTCTATTCACCGCACGCCTGGAAAGGACGTAACCGGTGGAATACTCTCGTACTGGATTTCCTCTCCAGGTAAATTGCCTCTTCTATTTGTACCTCTATCACATAAACCATGCGCTTGGGGACATTTTATCCTTGCAATGGTCAAATAGAGGGAGATTTACTGATATTTAAGCCTGTCTCCCTGGTATCATACCAGGACCTCATCCAGGGGATCCTTCCATTCGTATTAGAACACGGGATTGTAGGACACAGTCTGCCATCGCAATCGTGATGCTGTTCACCTGAGCAGGATACCAAATGCCTGGGAGAGGCAACGGAGCCCTTCTTCCTTGTTGCCTTCGCGGAGGAGCATGCCTGCCTGGGAGAGGCATGCCTTGATGTCCTGCTTGTCGATCCCGTAGGCGACCATGAAGCACCGGACCGAGTCCTCGATCTCACCGACCATGAAGTGGCAGTTGGAGAGTTCGATCCATGTCTCCACCTGGCGGGGGTCATCTGCAACCACCCTGCTCAGGATGGTGATTGCTTCCCGGTATTTCCCCGTATGAGAGAGTGCCACCCCCTTCCAGTACTGGCTCCTGGCGTTCGAAAAAGGCCTGATCTCTTCTGCCTCCCTGAAGCATTCGATCGCTTTTTTGTAATTCCCCATCTCGCACCAGGCGATCCCCATGTTGATCCAGGCCGATACAAACCGCGGGTAGATCTCAAGAGCCCGCGTATATGCGGTTACCGCTTCCCTGAAGCGTTTCAGTTTCATGAGAGCGTAACCCCGGTTCACCCAGGCACCCACGTACCGGGGACGGAGCGAGGTAGCGATCTCGGTACAGGTCAGTTCCTCTTCGAACCGGCCAAGTTCCCCGAGGGTGTGACCCCTGGCATTCCATGCCTGGGCGGATGAAGGGGAAAGCACGATTGCCCTCTCGCAGCAGACCAGTTTTTCAGAGAAACGCGAGAGCTTTCCAAGCGCAAACGCACGATTGATCCAGGCATCCACGAGGGCCGGGTCGAGAGCGAGCGCGTGGTCGCAGGCCTTTATCTCCTCTTTATAGCGGCCCAGCTTTCCAAGCGCAAATCCGGATGCGACCCATGCAGGAGTGAAGGTGGGATCCTCACCGAGCGCCTGCGTGAAACACTCAAGGGCCTCGGTATGACGCCCTTTTTTTGACAGGTGCATACCCTCGCGTGTGAGCCGGGCTGCAGGAGTCTCTGTGCTCTCTGTATGTAAGGTCGTGAGTGCCTGGTCGTCCCATTCGGGGACTTCTGTCTCTGTCATATATCTGTCGGGGGCAACGCGCTCCTCTATAGTGGATTCTCATAGGTTTCTATAAATCCACTCATCCGGCACAGGGATACCATGGATAGCGTCGGAAAATAGAAGGGCAGGCCTTCCCGTCTGAACATATTTCGCGTGAGAGAATACGCTACAAGATCCGGATTCCAGGATTTCGGGCAGTCGTTCCATCGGGGGTCTCATGGCGAAGGTTGATACTCCATTCTGGATATTCCTATGTACGTATCCGAACCGCATACCGTGAGGAGGACCCTTTCGTGATCTCGCTTCTTTATGTTGATGACGACCCCAGCCTCCTCGAACTTGTACAGGTATTCCTCGAGAGTATGGGCCAGTTTTCCGTGACCACGGCGAATGGAGCCTCCGGGGCATTCAACGCGCTTCAAACCGGGCACTATGATGCCATAATCTCGGATTACCAGATGCCGGGAATGGACGGGATCACCTTTTTGAAAGCGGTCCGGGAACGCTGCGGGGATATCCCGTTCATTCTCTTCACCGGGAGGGGTCGGGAGGAGGTCGTGATCGAGGCGATCAACAACGGGGCCGATTTTTACCTTCAGAAAGGGGGCGATCCGGAATCGCAGTTTGCCGAACTTATCCACAAGGTCCGGCAGGCAGTGATCCAGCGGCGTTCTCAGAAGGAGCTGTTCGCCGCCTACGAAAAGATAGATGCCGCTGACTGGGAAATCAGGGAGCATTTCGAGGAGCTTGCACGGAAGGAACATCAGGTCCGCGAAAGCGAAGCCAAGTTCCGTGCAATCATCGACCAGTCGGCGCATTTTATCGGGCTGATGACAACCGATGGCACCCTGATCGATGTGAACCGGGCTGCACTCACCTTCATCGGGGCCAGTGAGAATGATGTCCTCCGCAGGCCCTTCTGGGACACTGCCTGGTGGGCGCACTCGAAAGAATTGCAGGATAGACTGAAGGACGCAGTGAAACGTGCAGTCGCGAACGAGACGGTCCGGTTCGAGGCGACTCATCGGGGTGCGGACGGGAATCTTGCGTACATTGACTTTTCCCTCAAGCCATTCCTTGACAGCGACGGAAAAGTCGCCTACCTTATTCCAGAAGGCCTGGATATCACCTGGCTGAAACACGCAGAAGAGGCACTCCGTCAGAGCGAAGAGAAGTACCGGATCTTTGTTGAAACCGCCAACGAGGGGATCTGGGCGATAGATGCGGACTTCAACACCACCTTTGTGAACAAAAAGATGCAGGAGATGTTCGGCTATACTGCGGAGGAAATGATGGGGCGGCCGGTCTGGGACTTTATCCCTCCCAGTGATGTTGAATCGATGAAGGCGGCCCTCCTTGAGCGCCGAACCGGGAAACCTGGGAGATATGAGCGCCGGTGGCTGAAAAAAGACGGTTCCCTGGTATGGTGCCTGACCTCCGGAACACCCCTCTTTTCACCGGGAGGCAGTTTCGCCGGATCGTTTGGCCTGTTCACGGATATCACGGAACGCATGAGGATGGACACCACACTCCGGGAGAGCGAGGAGAAGTATGCGACGGTTGTTGAACAGAGCCAGGATGGCATTTTTATTGCCCAGGATGGCAGGCTGGTCTTCCACAACAGGGCGTTTTCCCTGATGACAGGGTATCCTGATGAAGCGCTGGACAAGAGGCCTATCGCCGATCTGATTGCTCCGGAGGACAGGGAACTGGTCATGACCCGGCACCAGGAGCGACTGGAAGGAAAGACACCCCCGGAAATCTATGAATTTTCTGCACTCCATCGTGATGGGAAGAGCCGTATCCCGGTAAAAATGAGCATTGCTGCGGGGACATTCCACGGGATACCTGCAACGATCGGGACCCTCCATAACATGACGGAAGAGAGGAGGAGGGAGAGTATACTGCGTGAGAGCGAAGAGAGGTACCGCAG
>CAYNXS010000125.1:0-3676 GCA_964401215.1 uncultured Methanolinea sp.
GTACGGGTGTATGTGGTTTCCGGACGCGGTCTTGCGACAATTTCGATGAGCGTTCCTTCAAAAACACAACTCTGAGAAAGGAGATCTTGCACTCACAGGGTATTAAGTAGGAGTGTTTTTAAATAGATCACGGAGGTTTGATCGGCATTGCATGATGTAACAATTCCCAGTGTGAATATCGGTGTGGTCGGGCACGTTGACCATGGAAAAACAACCCTGGTCTTTGGCCTTACGGGATCCTGGACAGACAGACACAGCGAGGAGATAAAACGGGGTATCTCCATCCGACTGGGATATGCAGATGCTACATTCTACCGGTGCGAACAGTGCACCGGGCCGGAAGCATATGGGACCCATCCAGAATGTCCCGTATGCGGGAGCAAGGCGGTTCCGTTCCGATCGGTCTCATTTGTTGATGCTCCGGGGCACGAGACACTCATGGCAACCATGCTTTCGGGTTCCGCCCTCATGGACGGTGCCATGCTGGTCATCGCGGCAAACGAGACCTGCCCTCAGCCCCAGACAAAGGAGCACCTTATGGCCCTTGAACTGGTGGGGATCAAGCGGATCGTGATTGTCCAGAACAAGATTGACGTGGTGCCCCAGAAAGAAGCCCTGAAGCATTATGAGCAGATCAAGAGTTTCGTGAAGGGAACAATCGCGGAAAACGCCCCCATAATCCCTGTGTCTGCCCAGAAATCCATCAACATGGGCGCCCTGGTCCTCGCCCTTGACCAGACCATACCGATCCCCGACCGTGATCCCAACGCCACCCCGATGATGCTCCTTGCGAGGTCATTTGACATCAATAAGCCAGGATCAAACTGGCGGGATCTCAAAGGGGGAGTCGTCGGCGGATCCCTGATCAGGGGAGTGCTGAAGGAGGCTGAGGATATCGAGATCCGTCCCGGCAGGCAGTTCCAGGCTGAAAACCGGGTGCGCTGGGAGCCAATAGAGACCAAGATCACCACCATCAATGCCGGTTCAAAGAAGGTGGTCGAAGCCACTCCCGGGGGGCTTCTTGGTATCGGAACGAAACTTGACCCGGCACTGACCAAGAGCGATGCCCTCGCGGGACAGGTTGCCGGTCATCCAGGAAAACTTCCCCCTGTCTGGGATAAGGCACGTTTCCACGTCACCCTCATGGAAAGGGTGGTTGGTGCGAGCAGCGAGACCCATATAGAGCCCCTGAAGCATAACGAACCTCTCATGCTCTCTGTGGGGACGGCAGTCACCGTGGGGGTTGTCGTGAATACGAAGAAGGACTGGGCAGAGGTCACCCTGAAGCGACCAGTATGTGCGGAGATCGGGGCTAGAATCGCAATCAGTCGCCAGATTGGAGGAAGATGGCGCCTGATTGGGATGGGTGTGCTGACCGAGTGAGCATCCTTCTGGATGCCAATGCCCTGATGATCCCTTTTCAGTTCAGGGTCGATCTCTTTGATGAGCTGAGAAACCTTATTGGGGCATATGAACCATTGATACTGACAGAAGTAATCCAGGAACTGAGAGGGCTTTCCCTTGGCCGGGGGAAAGGAGGGAGTGCAGCGCGTTCCGCGCTCATCCTTGCCAGCCGGTGCATTGAGACGGGAAGCGGGTATTCTGACGGGACCGTCGATGAAAAGATCCTCCGGTTCGCGGGTGAGCACGGGTGCCTGGTCTGCACCAACGACAGGGATCTCCGGGACAGGCTTCTTTCCCGGGGGATTCCGGTGATTACCCTTATGCAACAGAAAAAGCTTGGTATATTGAGAAGATAGCGGGAGAGAGTGGCGTATGTATTACAAGATGCAACTGGCGGACAAGGTCCGGGTGCCTCCCAATCGCCTGGGTGAGGAGCTTACGAAGGTCATCCTCGACGTACTCCAGGATCACCTCGAGGGAAGCATCGATAAGGAGATCGGTATTTTTATCGCCATAACCAAGGTGCTGAAGATCGGGGAGGGAGAGATAGTTCCCGGCGATGGCGCGGTGTATTATGACGTGGATTTCGAGGCAGTCGTGATCCGCCTGGCACTTCAGGAGGTAATCGAGGGACTGGTAGTAGAGACCACCAGTTTCGGTGCGTTTGTGAGCCTGGGGCCGATTGACGCGATGCTCCATGTGAGCCAGATCTCCGATGAGTACATCAATTATGACGAGAAGAATGCCCGGCTCATCTGCCAGGAGTCGAAGCGTTTTATTGGTGTTGGCGAACCAGTCCGTGTTCGTGCGGTGACACTCTCACTCAACGAGAGGGAGCCGCGTGACAGCAAGATTGGGCTGACCATGCGGCAGTCTGGTCTTGGCACCGCGCGCTGGCTTGAAGAAGACATGCTGAAGGAGAAGGAGAAAGAGAAGGAGAAGGGTGGAGAGCGTGGCAGCCGTTAGGAAAAAGCTGGTGCATGTCTGCAGGGAATGCCACAGGGTAGTGGAAGGTGAGGCCTGTGCGGTATGCGGGAGTTCAAACCTGTCGACGGACTGGGCCGGCTACCTGGTAATTATTGATCCCAAGCGATCCGAAGTGGCCAGGAAAATGAACATCACACTTCCTGGCAGGTATGCTCTGAAGGTCCGTTGATGCTCCGCCTGCCGGAAGACCGCCGCCATCTCTTCCAGTCCCCTTTTGGTACACTCGTTAATGAGGTTACCAGCCTTGCCTGCGAACTTCGCGGGATTCCTTTTTATACCGTCGGGGACGTGGTTACTCACAATGTCCTGAAGATGGGGCTGCTCCCCGCGGTGGCGGTTGTGGATGGATATACCATGAGGATGCCCTGCACCCGGACTCCCGAGGTATTTCCTACGGTGTTTCATGCGGAGAATCCTCCAGGAACCATCACGGAGATGCTTATTGACGCATTGCACCATGCCCTTGCCAATCCCCCCGCGCTCGTCATCGTCAGGGGAGAGGAAGACCTCGCGGTTATCCCCCTTGTCCTGGAAGCCCCATCAGGAGGCATAATTCTCTACGGTCAGCCTGGTCGGGGTGTAGTAGTGCGGAAAATCGATGATGAGGCCAGGGAAGATGCAAAGAAGCTCATGGAATGTTTTATTGAGGAATCAGACGAACTATTGAGCCCAAACTGTCCTGAAGAAATCGCAGGGGAGATAGATTATAAATAACTTCGAATCAAATCGTATGAGGATACCGATGGAATGCAAGGTCACCAGAGATATAAGGAATGAACTGCTTGGGCGGAGGGAGGTCGATTTCTCCCTCTCCTTCGATGGTGCAACACCGTCGAGGATGCAGGTCGTGGGTAAGTTAGCGGCGGTGTTGAACGTCCCGGAGAAACAGGTGGCACTGGACTCTCTGAAAACCAGTTTCGGGCTTACTGCATGCACAGGAAGTGCAAGAGTATACGACACTGAGGAGCGCCGGAACAAGATCGAACGCGCATTTATTCTCGCACGGGGAGTGCCAAAACCCAAGGAAGAGGGTGCTTGAAGCATGGCCGCAAAGAAAAAGGCAAAGGCACCGTCAGCGAAGAGAAGCGCCTACTACAAGATTGAAGATGGCAAGGTCGCATTCAGCAGGAAATACTGCCCAAGGTGCGGGCCTGGAGTGATCCTGGCTGACCATAATGACAGGGCAGCCTGCGGAAAGTGCGGGTACACGGAATTCAAGAAGGCATGAAAATGCCGGAGGCATTTTCATTCGTATAATGCCTCAAAACACTGATCCAATTGATGC
>CAYNXS010000126.1:0-3476 GCA_964401215.1 uncultured Methanolinea sp.
TGGAGAGGATGCATCCATGAACAGGATACTACACTTTGAAATCCAGGCAGATGAACCTGAACAGGTTGCGAAGTTCTACCGATCGGTATTCGGGTGGGAGATCCACGAATGGGTCCTTCCCGGAGTGGAGATGAAGGATGAGAACCGGTACTGGATGGTGATAACCGGACCGGCGGATGAACCCGGTATCAATGGAGGCCTCGTGTTCCGCCACGGTCCCAGGGCTCCGGAAGGACTCTCCGCGAATGCATTCTTCTGCACGGTAGGTGTCACCGATCTGGATGAATCCGTGAAGAACGTGATGAATGCTGGCGGAAGAGTCGTTGTTCCCAGGATGGCAATACAGGGAGTGGGCTGGTGGGTGTCCTGCCTGGACCCTGAAGGAAACCAGTTCGGCATGATGCAGGAGGATACGAACGCAGAATAGCGTGCCGGACTCTCCCAGTCAGTACCATCCAGTCCCGGTGAACACGGCTCCCTCCCATTTTTTAGAGAAAGACCCCGAGAGGATCGGGACAGAATTCCATGGGAGGGAATGTAACAGATTGATTACCGCAGATTCACCAGATCCACGATGAACAAGAGATGAAATCTTCAGAGATCCTCAATCTCCGTCTTTCCAATTCCGGGTTAAGCCATTCTCCGTTTCAAAGTCCACCTGATGCTGTCATTCACCTGGGGGCGGTGCAGGCTCAGGATTTCACAGCCGCAAAATGGTCGCTCGGACTTCGCGTAAAAAAATCCACCGACGCTGACATCGAACAAGCCTTCAACGAAGGCAGAATCCAGCGTATCCACGTCATGCGTCCCACCTGGCATTTCGTCATGCCCGAGGACATACGGTGGATGCTCGAACTTACGTCCTCAAGGGTGAAAACTATCCTCGCGAGTTCCAACCGGAAGATAGGGCTCGATGAGGCGTTGTTCGCGAAGAGTAATGCCGCGATCGTCAAAGCTCTGGAAGGTCACCGCTATCTTACACGGCAGGAACTGAAAACGATCCTGAAGGACATCGGGATCGAGACCGATGTCCAGCGGCTGGCTCACATCATTATGCATGCAGAGCTGGACGGATTGATCTGCAGCGGGCCGAAGCGTGGAAAACAGTTTACGTACGCTCTCCTCGATGAGCGGGTTGGGGACTCCGCAAGGGCCAGTCGGGAAGAAGCCCTTGAAAAGCTCGCCCTCAGATACTTTTCCAGCCACGGACCTGCCCAGTTGAAGGATTTCTCCTGGTGGTCGGGACTTGCCGAAAAGGATGCGAGGAGCGCCCTTGAAATGATCGGATCCCATCTGGATCGGGAGAATGTCGATGGGAAGACCTACTGGTTTTCCCCCCTGAACGAGAGGACGATCCCCGACTCTCCCCCTGCACTGTTGCTGTCAATGTACGACGAATACACGATTGCCTATAAAGACAGGAGCGATCTCAGCGAGGCGCGGGACATCGAGCGGATGATTTCCATGGGGAACGCCCAGACCGCAGTCATCCTGCTCAACGGGAAAGTGGCGGGCACATGGAAAAAAAGCATGAAGAACCAGACTGTCGAGATCCGTCTGAATCCTTTCCGAACCCTGGATGATGAAGAGCAGGAGGCGGTGGAGGCAGAGGCAGCCCGGTACGGAAGGTTTTTTGGGATGCCTGCGGTATTCGTGGGGGGATCATGAAGCAGTATATCTGCTGCTCGTGAACCATGAGTGGGTGTCCGTTTTCGGTTGCCGGAGTGGACTGGACCTTCCCGGGATTGTGTAAAGTGAGGAGAACGGACGTGACAGGAGCCAGTAACGTATGGCGGATGTGTGGTACCGCTCAATCCAGCTTTCGCCTTTTTTTCACTTTTTCCCGGATGTAGATGATTTTTCCCGCCTGGTCCTTCGATTGTCGCTCGTCGACCTCGAACAGGTCAAGGGAACGTATGAGATCGAAGAATTTTTTAAACCCATAATTCCGCGAGTCAAATTCCGGGCTCTTCTTCTGGATATTCTGTCCGACCAGCCCGAGTTCGGCCCAGCCCTGTTCATCCGATGAATCCTCGACACTGTTTTTCAAGAGTTTCAGGAATCTGTAATCATTTTTCATGTCCTTGAAGACAGAATCGTCCTTGTATACACGAGCGGCAGTCCCCACGGATTCCGTCGGCCGCAGGATTTCCGTGTAGATGAATTTGTCGCAGGCATCGACGAAGGCCTTTGGGGTCTTTTCTTCCCCAAACCCATAGACAATCAGGCCGGATTCCCGGATTCGTGAGGCAAGACGGGTGAAATCGGAATCGCTGGATACCAGGCAGAAGCCATCCAGGTTCCCCGCGTGGAGCAGATCCATCGCGTCGATGATCAGCGCACTGTCCGACGCATTTTTCTTGGCCGTGTAGTTGAACTGCTGGATCGGGATGATCGAATTCGAGAGAAGGACATCTTTCCATCCCTGGAGCTGGGGTGTTGTCCAGTTGCCGTAGATCCTTTTCACGGACGCCACACCGTATTTGGCCACTTCGTCCAGCAGGTTTTTGATGATACTTGCCTGGGCGTTCTCCGCATCAATTAATACCGCCAGTTTTTTCTGACGCTCGATCGGGGGCAACGTGTATTCCATTTATTTCACATCCGTGTCAGAGAATTTAATCTTGAGTGTTGATCCGGGTTGAGACAATGATCCCCTGGTTCTGTCCTGTCCTTCAGAATTTTTGTCCGTAATCGGACACCTTCCCTTTTCCCTCATCACCCGCAAACGCAGGGCACTCGGTGACACAGAGACTGCATGGCATGGTGGTATTCCTGGCAATCCACGGCACCAGTGGTGCGACGATGCGGAGAAGCAGTGTCCTGCGTAACATCCATTTCGCAGCAGGGATGAGGAATTCTGGAACCCATGCACTCACGGCCCGGCACCTGAACGCATCGACTCCATCCAATCCAATCGCGTGTTCGGGGCATGCACGGATGCACCGCTCACACCCGGTGCACACCTGAGACTCTGGTTTCTTAAATCCTCCCGAGTTCTGAGCAGGTCGTGCAGTGACGACCCCGCTCAGTACCACACGCGGGCCGAACTGATGGGTGAGGAGGAGGGTATTCTTTCCAATCGATCCCAGTCCTGCTATAGCCGCGATCTGCTTCAACCGGACGAGTCCCTGCACCCTGTCATCGACGATCCTGACCGGGAATACCAAGGGAACAGGAAGAGACGGGAATTGTGCTGCGTTGAGGTGCCCTGCAAGAGATCTCGCAGTTGCATCCAGCAACTCCGCAATCCGGTACATCGCCCTCGTCTTCTCCTTTGCATCCATCGCATACACTGCGACAGGGACTTCCTTTCCAAAGACTATCACCGAACGTGCTGCAGGAAGAAATTCCAATACTGATGACCGGTCATTCCCGGAGAGATCATTCAGGCTGACCTCGGAGAAGAGGTCGATCCCTTCTTCCTTGAAAAATTGTTCTAATTCCATCCGGGTTCTCCTCTCAGGATTGCTGGT
>CAYNXS010000127.1:0-3474 GCA_964401215.1 uncultured Methanolinea sp.
GGTTCCGGATCACAATACTCGCCCTTGAAGAACCAGTTCCGGTATACGATGGGAGTGATCAGGGTGGTTATCAGGCTCATCAGGATAACCGTCACGAAGACAGGCTGGCCGATATATCCCTGCTCCAGGCCGATAAGTGCTACGATCATCGCCACTTCTCCCCGTGGGGCCATCCCGAATCCAATGATGAGAGCGTCCTTAGTACACATGCCAGTTGCGAGTGCCGGAAGTGCACAACCTACGACCTTGGTGATAATCGCAACCACGGTCAGTACAATCAGGAAAGGTACGATGTCAGGAGTGAGGGCCTTCAGATCGGCAACAACACCCAGCGAGACGAAGAAGATTGAGGAAAATATGATCTTCAGGAACTCGGCACCCTCTTTTACATCCAGACTGGTTTTCAGTGACAAACGCTCAAAGCAGATCCCGGCGACAAACGCTCCTACGATCGCTGAAAGGCCTACGAGTTCTGCGATCATGGCATAGAGGAATGCAAACATCATTGCAAAAATAAAGATGAACTCCGGGTATTTTGCCACAAGGGGTGTCTTGTCCAGTCGGACCAGGAATCTGCTCACAATATAGATCCCGATGATACCGGCAGCAACCAGAAATACTGCCACCTTGATGAGTATGAACAGGATCACGGAAGGTGAGAATGCACCTGCAACCACATCGCCTGTTATGGCGAGTGCGATGAGGCTGAGCACGTCATCAATCACTGCAGCCCCGATAATCGCCCGTGCGGGACCGGTATGGAGTTTGTTCATCTCGGCGAGGACATTTGCGGTTATCGCGATACTTGTCGCGGTCAATGCCGTGCCGATAAAGAGGGCGCTTGAAAAGTCCATCCCGCTCCAGAGCGCCGTGGCATAACCCCCAATCCAGGGGATAATCACTCCTATAAGTGCGATAAGGGCGTAGCTGGGTTTGAGGATATCCTGGAGTTTGAATTCGAACCCAATCACAAAGAGCAGTACCACAGCCCCGAGGTGCGCAATGCCCCTCACAAACTCATTATAGGATACTAGCCCGAGGACACTGGGACCTATGAGAAGACCCACAAGTATGATGCCCACCACTGCAGACTGGTTGATCCGTGATGCGAGCAGGTATCCCCCGAGTGCTGCAAAGAGAAGGAGACTCACCTGAAATTCCGGAGTGGCTACGATCTCCAGCATGTTCTTGACATATGGGGTGTGCGGTCAGAAAACCCTTCTGCAATCACTTAGAATGGGAGAAGTTTCCCCGGATCTTATTAAGATAGTCTTTGAAATTCCCGGGACCAGGGGGAGGTTATGCTGAAAAGAGGTGGAGCGATGCCTCGATCTTCTCAACCGTACCGGTGAGGACAAGGGTGTCTCCTGCATGGATCGCACAGAATCCGTCGGGATGGGGGATTATCGCGTCCTCTCTTTTCACTGCGAGTACCGTCACACCGTATCTCTTCTTCAGGAGCAGGTCGCCAAGCGTCCTCCCCGCAATAGGGGCCCTCTCTTCTACCACCAGCTCGCGTACCTCCATGCCGGGAATATCAAGAGCCTGGCCGGGGAGTTGGATCGCGGTGCTCCGCAATGCCTGGTAGCTGTCAGCCCGGATCTCTTTCACCATGCGGTCGATGGAATCCGGAGGGACAGAGTATCCCTGGAGCACCCTCGTGAAGATCTCGATCGATGTCTCGAACTCCTCTGGTATGACCTCGTCAGCCCCGATCTCCATGAGAACCGGGACTTCAATGAGGTACCTGGTTCTCACAATGAGAAAGATTCCCGGGTTCTTCTGGCGGCATAATCCCACGATGCGCCGGGTTGCAACCGGGTCATTGATAGCTACGACGGCTATGCGGGCAGTGTTCATTGCAGCGTGATCGAGCACACCCTCGGTGGTTGCATCCCCATATATGATTGGCTCTCCCTGCCGTGAAGCCCGACGGACAAAATCAGGATTCATATCAATGATCACATGCGTGATCCCGCCCATCCTGGCAGCCCTTGCAAGGTTCTGGCCGTTCACACCATACCCTATAATGACCAGGTGCCCTGACCGTGCCACTCTCTCTTCACCCGGAATCCACTGGCATCGGGCAGGAAAGAACTTCTGGAAGAGGGAGTTGGAACACAGGTACCCGGAAAGGGCAGGCCCGCTCGAGATCAGGAAAGGAGTCAGTGCCATGGTCGAGAGCGCGGCGATAAGGAACGTCTGGTATACATCATGGGAGAGCAAGCCGAATTCAAGGGCGCTCCGGGTGATGATGAAGGAGAATTCTCCGATCTGCGCAAGGGCAATCCCGGTGAGGATGATGGTCCTCATCTGGTACCCGAGAATTGCCACCGCTGTGGCAGCAGTCACGGCCTTGAGGAGGAGAATGGCCACAAGGAAGACAAGAACAATCCATAGATTATCCAGCAGGAATCCCACGTCGAGGAGCATGCCTATCGAGACAAAGAAGAACGCTGTGAAGATATCGCGGAAGGGAACAACCCTGCTGATGGCCTGGTGGCTGAACTCAGACTCAGAGATGAGCAATCCTGCAAGCAGGGCTCCCATCGCAAGCGAGAGGCCCGCAAAGGATGCAAGCCATGCCACGCCGAAACAGATTGAGATTACGAAGAGGAGGAAGAGCTCGCTGCTCCGGGTTTTGGCGACCTGGAAGAGGAGCCATGGCATAATCCACTTTGCCGTGGCTATCAGGATCGCAGCAAGGATCAGGTCCTTCACGAGAATCACGTAGAGCGGATCTCCCAGCGCATCACCAGATTGGGCCAGGAATGGAATGGCCATCATCATGGGAATGGCGACAATATCCTGGAAGATCAGGATCCCGAGCGCCAGCTTGCCGTGGGGACTGTCCAGCTCGCCCCGGTCATAAAGAACCTTGAGCACGACTGCGGTACTTGAGAGGGAAACCACGAACCCGAGGACCACTGCCTCGTTCCAGGTGCAGCCTCCTATGTAGGTTGCAGCAATGGTAAGGGTGGCTGCAAGGAACACCTGGATGGCGCCTCCCTTAAGGACAATCTCCTTGATCTCCCAGAGTTGCCGGAAAGAGAATTCGAGGCCGATTGAGAAGAGGAGTAGGATGATACCGATTTCCGCAAGGGTGTCGACCTGTTCGGGACTCCTGATTAGGGAGAGCATATACGGTCCGGCAATCACCCCTGCCACAATGAATCCTATCATCGGTGGGATCCTGATGCGGTTGAAGAGGAGACCTACGATGAGGGAGAGACCAAATATTATCAGGATGTCGTAGAGTATGGAGATCTCCATGATGAGGTGTCCCGAATCAGGTGTACTCGTGGAGGGGGATGTGGTGCATTCAGCAAATTCTCAATGTTATATGTAGTAATTGAAGGAATTCTATAAAAAATATTGATCGAAAGAGAATACACGCACCCTTACAATCCGGGTTATTGATGCGGTAACCTGAAGATTCCCTGACGGTTCATCTGGTGTGGGAGGGAGGAAATG
>CAYNXS010000128.1:0-3368 GCA_964401215.1 uncultured Methanolinea sp.
AGGTTCGGGATCTCGGACCTGGGGATGTGCTTCGTGTCCTTGATATCGACTTCCTTCTCGGGGACGGGCTTTTTGATGGTCTGTGGCGTGATATGATGAGTCTCGTTGTATTCGAGCTGTAATGTTCTCCTCCTCTCGGTCTCGGCCATTGCTTCCCTGATGGATCCCGTGAGGTTGTCGGCATACAGGACAACCCTGGAATTCGCATTCCTGGCCGCTCTCCCGATGATCTGGATGAGGCTCCGTGCGTCCCTGAGAAAGCCTTCCTTGTCTGCATCAAGGATCCCAATGAACCCCACCTCGGGGATATCGAGGCCTTCCCTGAGCAGGTTGATCCCCACGAGGACATCGAACCGCCCGAGGCGGAGCTGGCGAATGATCTCGGTGCGTTCGAGTGTGTCGATATCGGAGTGGAGGTACCGGGTACGGATCCCCTTCTCGGCCAGGTACTCGGTAAACTCTTCGGCGAGTTTCTTCGTGAGGGTGGTGAGAAGGACCCTGTCGCCCCTGGCAACCGTCTCCCTGATCTCCCTGATCACATCCTCTGTCTGGCCTTCGATCTTCCTGATCAGCACCACCGGGTCAACAAGGCCGGTGGGGCGGATTATCTGCTCTACAACCTGGTCTGAATGCGAGAGTTCGTACTCCGAAGGAGTGGCAGAGACAAAGATCGCCTGGCGCATGTACTGCTCGAATTCTTTGAACATCAGGGGGCGGTTGTCAAATGCGCTCGGGAGCCTGAATCCATAGTCGATAAGCGCCTTTTTCCTGGAACGGTCGCCATGGAACATCCCGTGCAGCTGGGGGATAGTCTGGTGGCTCTCGTCGATGAACATGAGGTAGTCGTTGGGGAAATAGTCAAGGAGGCAGTAGGGCTTTTCCCCGGGTTTCCTGAAATCGAAATGCCGGGAGTAATTCTCGATGCCCTTGCAGGATCCCGTCTCCTCGATCATCTCGAGGTCGTAGCGTGTCCTCTGTTCGAGGCGGTGTGACTCGAGCATCCCGAGCTCCGGGAGGCGCTGCTGCAGCTCTTCGCGGATTGTGGAGAGCGCCTTCTGCTGGATCTCCTGCGGGATCACGTAATGCCTGGCGGGATAGACATGGAAGTATGTATGCTGCTCCTTCACCTTTCCGGAGGTCTTCTCGACCTCCGTGATGCGCTCAACCTCGTCACCGAAGAGTTCGATCCTGATGATGTCCTGGAAGTACCCGGGGATGATATCGATCGTGTCGCCTTTCACCCTGAAGCGGCCGGGCTGGAGTTCGAGGTCGTTCCTCTCGTACTGCCCCGTCACAAGCCGCTCGATGATCTGTTTTCTTGGTATCCGATCGCCGACGTTCACCTCGAATCCCATGTCCCTGAAGTGCTCGGGCCGGCCGAGGCCATAGATGCAGGAGACCGAGGCGATGACGATCACGTCCCTCCTCGAGAGGAGCGATGCGGTTGCAGAGAGCCGCATCATCTCTATCTTGGGATTGATCTGGGCATCTTTCTCAATGTACTGGTCTTTCTGCGGGAGGTAGGACTCGGGCTGGTAATAATCGTAATACGAGACGAAGTACTCTACACGGTTCTTCGGGAAGAACTCCCGGAACTCGTTCCAGAGCTGGGCAGCCAGCGTCTTGTTGTGCGCGATCACGAGGGTGGGTTTCTGGACCCGGGCAATGACGTTTGCCATCGTAAACGTCTTCCCCGATCCGGTGACACCGAGGAGTGTCTGGAACCGGTGTCCCGCATCAACCCCTGATGCGAGCCTGTCAATCGCTTCGGGTTGCGAACCGCGCGGAGAAAAGCCCGCTTTGAGTTCAAAACCGGTCACGGCATCGCCTTCTTCTTCCGGAGCAGCCTGTGGTAGGTGATCGCAAATCTGTGCGCCTCGTCGCGTATCTCCTGGAGGTAGAGCGAGGCCTTCTCCTGCTTCGCAACGGGAAGCGGGTGCGCCGACCCGGCAATGAAGATCCGCTCTTCACGCTTGGCAAGTGCAATGACCGGGATAGCACAATTCAGGCCCTTCAGGGCCGAGACCGCCGCCTGCAACTGTGTCCTTCCTCCATCTACCATGACGAGGTCGGGGAGTTCGCTCCCTTCCGTTGTCAGGCGGCGGTATCTCCGGTTCACCACCTCGGCAATGGCTGCCGGGTCGTCAATGCCCTCGACCGTCTTGATCCGGAACCTCCGGTAGTTCCGCTTGTCGGGCCGGCCGTCCCTGAACTGGACCATGGATCCCACGACTTCGGTGCCCGCGAGGTGTGAGATATCAAAACACTCGATCACCCGGGGGAGAGAATCCAGGCCGAGCTTCTCCATCAGCTCCTCGAGCTTTATCCGGTCACCGAAATGCGCAATCTCGATGTTCGTCTTCACGAGCGAGAGCAACCGCCGCTTTGCGCCAATCCGGGGAACAGTGACAGTCACTTTCTTCCCTCTTCTCTCGGCAAGGAACTCCTGGATGTCAGCACCAGTCTCAACGGGAAGGATGAGATCCCCTGGTGGATTGTGTTCCGAGTAATACTGGACAAGGAACTCCTCCAGAAAATCCTCGCCCTCGTCAAAAATGAACTCTTTCTTGTTGACCAGGGTTCCCAGGTGGATGTTGAAGAGCATCAGGTAGACCCGGCCTTCATGGACCAGGAAATTGATGATATCCTCATCAGTATCCCTCTTCCTCGCGATGTCCTGGCGTCCGGAGAGGTGGTCGAGGGCCTGCACCTGGTCGCGGAGCTGGAGCGCCCGCTCGTAATCGTGATCCCTGGATCGCGCTTCCATCTCGCATTTCAGCGAACGGATGATCTCAGGCGTATTTCCCTTGAGGACAAGCGATGCCTGCCGCACCTGGTTGTCGTAGTCTTCCTGCTCTATCTTTCCCTGGCAGGGTGCACTGCAGGTCCCGAGTGATGCCCGGAGGCACCCGCGCCTGGGCAGTTTCCGGCAGCTCCTGAGACGAAACGTCTTTTTTACCACAGAGAGTACGTGGTCACGTTCTGCGGCAGAGGTAAAGGGACCGAAATACGATCCCTTCTCTGACATTTTCCTTGCAATGCAGATCCGCGGGAATTGGTCATCGGTGAGGTGGATGTAGGCGTACTGCTTGGCATCCTTCAAATCGATATTGAACCGGGGCTGGTGGGTCTTGATGAGGCTGTTCTCAAGAATGAGGGCTTCGACCTCGTTGCCCGTCACGATGTAATCGATATCGGCGATGAGGGATACGAGGATACGGGTCTTCCCGTCGTGGTCACGCTTCTGGAAGTAGCTGGAGACCCGCTTTTTCAGGTCCTTTGCCTTTCCCACGTAGAGGAGCGTGCCATCCTCTCCCCTGAAGAGATAACAGCCGGGGGCTCCGGGGAGAGAGGCCGGGGGTTTCATG
>CAYNXS010000129.1:0-3359 GCA_964401215.1 uncultured Methanolinea sp.
AGCCTTTGGGGGGAATCGAACCCCCGACCTACACCTTACCAAGGTGTCGCTCTACCGGACTGAGCCACAAAGGCACGCAAAGACACAGGTCACTCACAATGGTGGTGCTGAACCAAGCGTATCAATAACTTGAGACGTATTCAGTTTAAAAGATTACGGAAGAGTCGCCTAAAATACCCGGAATCCAGAGATTGCCGGGCGCAGGAGACCTGCACAACGCAGGGAAAACGATCAGTGTGATCCACTGCCAATTCGATCAAGGGCCTGCATACTCTTCCTGACGCCCTCGAGCGTCGCAACCTCAATGACGGGGACGGCCTTCTCCCTCCTGATTGCGTTCATTACCGCAGGGAAATCAATTGAGCCCTCTCCTATCGAGGAGTGGCTGTCTTCTTTCCCGCTATTGTCGTGGAGGTGGACGTGGCAGAAGTTGCGGGCGAGGAATCCATCCAGGCAGCTATTGAGGTTGGCATGCCCCACATCGAGTGCGAGGCCAACGCCATCCATCATTTCCATTTCATCGGGAAACCGGAGGAAGAAATAGTTCCAGTTGCCCATGTTCTCAAGGTAATAGGTGACCGAGAGATCTCCTGCAATGCGGTTGAGTTCTGCAAGAGATCGCGCAAACTGCCGTCTGGCGTTCTCCCTGTCCTCCTCCCACGCGAAATATCCGGGGTGAATGACGACGGTTCCATTCACTTCGGCAGCGAGCGCCAGGCACTGCCCGGTGACTTCCACGCTGGCCTTCCGGATGGGTTCCAGGATGCTCGCAATGTTTACTCCCCTCGAGGGTGCATGAAATGCATACCGGAAGGAGTAGGAATGCAGGAGATCCGGAGTATCGAGGTGATGGGGACCGTCGTTCATGATCTCGACGAGGTCTGTCAGTGATGAGAGTGTTTCAAGTGCCGCATCGAGCGGTTCGTGATGAAGGCAGAAGGAGGATATCCCGTACACACACACCGATCGGCAGGAATCGAATTTAAAGGTATGTTCTAAAAAAACTACATGGTTCACTTTGTGAAGCAAGCATACAGAATGAAAATCGCGGATGCGATTTTCATATAAAAAAGAAGACTCCTATTTCTTTATGTGGATATCCCTTTGCGGGTATGGGATCAGTATTCCTTCTTCAGCAAACCTGCGGGATATCCGGGTATTGATCGCATCCTTTGTCTCAAAGGTCATCGAGAAATCGTTGGTATAGACCACCAGCTGGAAGTTCAGGCTGGACTCCCCGAATTCCAGGAAATACACAATGGGATCCTGAGAATCCACGATGTACGGGATCTCTTTCGCCGCATCATGAGCAATCTCCAGCAGAACCCTCCTGACCTTGTCAACATCGGACCCGTACGCAACACCGACGTGTATCCTGACTTTGAGGAGCATGTCGGGCTGTGCGTAGTTGATCACGTAACTGTCCATGATCTTCTTGTTCGGGAAGGTGATGACCTGGTTATCAATCGTTTTTATCCGTGTACTGCGAGCGCCCACACATATCACATCGCCGGTGAACTGGTCGATGGTGATACGGTCGTTCAGCTTGAACGGCTTGTCGACCGCAATGATAGCGCCACCGAAAAAGTTGGAGAGAAAGTCCTGGGCGGCGAGCGCAATTGCGAGACCTGCAATCCCCGCTCCTGCAAGGAACGGGGTGATATTGATCTCAAGGACGTGGAGGATGAGGAGAAGGGCTGCGAACCAGATCACATACTTGCAGGTGATCTGTGCGAGGGCAATCATCCTATCGTCGAGATCGCTCTCTGTTCCGGCCACCAGGCGATGGCCGTATGTCTCGATCGATTTATAGAGGAATGTAGAGAGGATCCAGGCGCCGAGGAGGATCCAGATCACATTGACATACCTGCTGTCCAGGATGAACTGGAACTGTTCCGGAAGATCTGCGACTTTCAGCGAGAGGAACAGAGTGATGACAAGGACTGCAACGACAGCAGGAGTTCCGAATGCCGCAATCACGAGATCGTCAATTTTTGATTCGGTTGTCTCGGCCTTTCTCCGGAACCATCCCACAATCCCATACATCACGATGGCGATGATCAACCCGGCTATGACAACGATGAGGGCGAGCAGGTTCCCGCTGATCCCGAAGAGCGTCTCGGTCGCCATATCAGTACCATTATGTTCCCGTTGAATAAAATCATTAAGCAGAAATGGCCCTTGGAACTGAAATCGCGCAAAAACTGAAAGGATTGGTGGACCGCCCCTATACCTTCATGCATATCTGCGGGACTCACGAGGCCGCAATCTCCCGTGCAGGTCTCCGGAGCGTGCTCCCGGAGGGCTTAAAGATCGTCATGGGCCCGGGATGCCCTGTCTGCATCACCCCCCAGGGCGAGATCGATGCTGCCCTTGAACTGGTCGACAAGGGATGCATTATCGCAACATATGGCGACCTTCTCAGGGTCCCGGGGAGCAGGGGCTCCCTTGAATCGTGCGGCGGGGACGTGAGGGTGGTCCAAGGGATCCACAAGGCAGTGAAGATTGCACAGGAGACCGAAAAGGAGGTGGTCTTCATCTCGGTAGGGTTCGAGACAACCGCTCCCACGGTGGCGGCCACCATACTCACGCATCCACCGGACAATTTCAGTATTCTCTCATGTCATCGCCTTGTCCCTCCCGCCATGAAATGGCTCCTTTCACAGGGTGAGGCCAGGCTTGACGGTTTTCTCCTTCCTGGGCATGTCTGCACAGTCATGGGCTACTGGGAATACGAGGCGTTCCCTGTTCCCCAGGTCGTCGCAGGGTTCGACCCTGAGGATATCCTTCTCGGGCTCCTGATGCTGGTCGAGCAGGTCCGGTCAGGGTCTGCACGTGTCGAGAATGCGTACCCGAGGGCTGTCACGAGGGAAGGGAACAAAAAAGCCCAGGCGCTGATGTGGGAGGTCTTTTCACCCTCCGATGTTGAGTGGAGGGGATTTCCCGTCATTCCACAATCCGGTCTTTCGCTCAAGAAGGAATTCGAACAGTACGACGCCCAGAAGAAGTTTGGTATCGTCTATCAGCACACCGCCAAGCACTCTGCATGCATCTGCGACAAAGTGCTCAGGGGGATCGCGGAGCCCACCGATTGCAAGCTCTTTGGGAAGGTATGCACACCCCGGACACCGGTTGGCCCCTGCATGGTGAGCCACGAGGGTGCCTGCAAGATATGGCACATGTACAGGGTGAAACAGGGATAGGCCTCTGGCCTCGGGCACTCTCCAGTATGCTTTCCCCCAATGCCGGCGAATACCCGGAGCAGGAAATGAAATGTGGCGGCAGATGGCTCATTCAAAGAAATCTCATGCGGTATAAAAAGAGGGCTGTGCGGGTTTTCTCGCCGCATGCGGTATTCT
>CAYNXS010000130.1:0-3344 GCA_964401215.1 uncultured Methanolinea sp.
AGTTTCCAGGGAGCACTGGTCTGGATATAATTATTCCCGAACGCCGCGAGTGCCATCATCTCGTCGACTGCGATCTTGAAATCATAATCCTGAACTGCCCGGTCCACGGATGAAAAAGAACGCGATATCTGTTCGAAGATCTCTTTTCGTGCAGGCAGATCAGGTATCCCCCCACACTCCTTGTGCGCAAAATAGAGTGTCCGGTATACGAAATTCCCCAGGGTATTGACAAGCTCTTTATTCACCCGTTCCTGGAAGACCTTCCAGGAGAAATTCAGATCCTTGGTATGATTCGTATATGAGAGGAGGTAATACCGGAGATAGTCAGCAGGGAGCCCTTTGTCCAGGTAATCATCATTGGTCCACACGACATATCCCCTGGATTTGGAGAACTTGTGGTCATCCACCTTCACCATCCCGCTGGCAACGATTGAACGCGGGGTTCCGTATCCGGCACCCTTGAGGAGCGCCGGCCAGAAGATACAGTGGTGGTAGATGATATCCCCTCCGATGAAGTGTGTCACTTTGTTCCCACCGCACCAGAGGTCTCTCCAGTCATTTCCCGTCTCGTTTGCCCATTCCTCGGAGAATGAGATGTATCCGATCGGTGCATCCACCCATACATATACTACCAGATCGTCACGGCCGGGGAATTTCACGCCCCAGTCAAGGGTCCTCGTGATACACCAGTCGTGCAGTTCCTCCCTGACCCACCCGATTGCATAGTTCCTGGCATTCAGGGTCCCGGAGAGACCATCGAGGTACCCGAGGAGAAATTCCTTGAACTCGCTCAGTTTGAAGAAATAATGCTCCTGGTCACGAAGTTCAGCCTGTGTTTTACATACCATGCAGACGGGTTCTTTGATCTCACCGGGCTCAAGGTGCCGACCGCAACCCTGGTCGCACTCATCACCACGTGCCTGAGATCCACAATGAGGGCATGTCCCTTCCACATACCGATCGGGGAGAAAACGGCGGCATTTGGGGCAATAACTCTGCTGGATTATTTTTGAGTATACGAATCCATTCCTGATAAGAGCCTCAACGATCTGCGTTGTCCGCGAATGGTTGGTGGGATCATCCGTCATGCCAAAATGGTCGAAGTTGACCATCATGCGGTGGAAAGTCTCTTTAAAATGTGCATGGTACCGCTCTGACATCTCACGTGGGGAGATCTTCGCCTCCTCGGCACTGACCACGATAGGAGTGCCATGGTTGTCCGAGCCACAGATGAATACCACCTCTTCTCCTTTTCTCCTGAGGTAGCGTACGTAAAAATCCGCAGGGACGTAGGTTCGCAGGTGCCCGATGTGACAGGGTCCGTTGGTATAAGGCAGTCCGCAGGTCACCAGAATGGGCTTTTCACTCATCACTATGCTTTTGAAGGTGATGCTATAAATAACTGAAGAGCGATGGCGAAAAAGCTCGTATTCGAGACGGTATCTCTTGGTTCGGAACCCCAGGTACCGGATACCGGAACTCTTGCGGAGTGGGTCGGATCCCAGAGAGGGAAGAAGGGTGATATGATCTCATATCTCCTCGAAACCGGGCTCAAGCCACAGAGGGATGCAGGGATAATCTATCCATGTGCAGGCGGGATCTTGTATGGTGAAAGGGTACGTGAGTCCCTCATTGGTCTTTTTGAAGGGGAGATAACCGGGGAACTGGGTGTTCTGTCGGATTACATAACGGATGATTGTGCCCGGATCAGGGAGATTTCAGGCATGTGCAAGGTTGCACTTCCTGCTCCTCATCAGATCTTACTTGCTGACAGGCATTATCACGACCATGAAGAGCTCTCTGCAGCACTCATCTCTCAGTACCGCCGGATTTTCAGGATGATGAGGGATCGCAGGATTTCAGGGCATGTACTCCACTGCACCCAGGCACTTCCTGAAGAACTGGAATCCCTGGCAGGAAAGCACGTATTCTTCCACGTGGCATCCCCCGTGGTGGAATCGATGGCCACGATTCTCGAATACCAGCATGCTCTGGCATTGAAAAGTGAGGATATCCCGATATTGTTCGAATTGCGGGATGAATACACGATTGACCGTGTAATCCTCCTGGACCCTGTGGCCAGTGATCTCCGCGAGATTCTCAATATCTTTGATACAGACCGGGTTCAGGTCGGGGGATACTGGACAACCGGTGAGATGGAATACTGGGAATCTCTGGTTGCATCAGCGACTCTCTCACTATGAGGATTCTGCAATTTCCACGAACCGGTCAATACTTGCAGATCTCCCGAAAAGCCGGAATGAGAGACTTTCCCAGAGTGTAAAGGGGAGATTTCCGCCCGCAGCATTGGGATGTCCTCCTCCTCCGAAATTCCTCGCTATAATATGGCTTACGGGTGGCACCGATCGCAATGAGAACCTCCCTGATTTGGATATCAGGACTTCCATGTCTGTTTTGAGGACATTTCTGATCTCTGCGGCAGTCTCACTCGGGTACCCGTAGAGGGGGGCAAATGCGATGCGGTATTTCTTTCCCCTGACCTGCGCCTTTCTCACGCTTCGTCCCATGAGGTTCTCCATCTCCGTCCGGATATCCCTGTACTGCTCCATGATATGGTCGTCGGAAAATATCCCCCTGACAAGACAGTCCCTGACATAATCGCGATTTTCTCTCCTCTGCAATACCTGTCCGAGGATTGCAGATCGCGGATCGGCATGGATCCAGAGGTCATAATCGCATACCACCCTTGCTATATCAGTGGCAACCGGATCATCGGGGGCGAGATCGCGGGCACATATTCCCGTTGCACACGTCTCGACCTTCACATGGATGAGATCTGACACCTTCTCCATCCGGGACAATTCCTCGTCGCGCCAGCGGTGATGATCCCGCCATTCCACTCTCCACCCCATATCTTGGAGGGAGTCGACGTGACTCTCAGATCCCTGAAAATACCCGAGATCAGAGATGCTCAGTGTATCCCCCTCCCCTCTGATATCAGAAATGGCTCCCATCACGTGCGGAAACCTGCCCACCGAGCAGAAAACGGTGGTAACATGCCCGTTCACTCTCCTGTGGATCGCATCGCAGCCCACCGCATCGAGGTCATTATGAGTCAGGTGAACCACCCCACGGGGGCGATCTTTAAGGAGGGCAAGGAGGGCTTCATTCCTGTCTTTCCCGGGCTGACTCTTCCAGGATAATTTCACCGTTTCCACCACCGGAGACCTGAACAAATGGGGCTTTGGCGCTCGTTCATGCCAGAAAACACATGGTTTATTAGTCTGTGCAGACAATATTGTTTCCCTGCCTCAGTAGCTCAGTTCGGGAGAGCGCCAGACTGAAGATCTGGTTGTCCCCGGTTCAAATCCGGGCTGAGGCAT
>CAYNXS010000131.1:0-3339 GCA_964401215.1 uncultured Methanolinea sp.
AGTTCCGGAACATGGCGGGCGGCGAGAACGAGCCCATCGAGCACAATCCCATGCTCGGGTGGCGGGGCATCCGGAGGGATCTCCAGTCGGCCGACCAGTTCAGGCTCCAGGTCGAGGCCTTCAAGCGGCTCTGGGAGCAGGGCTATGACAACCTCGGCATCATGTTCCCCATGGTCTCCCATCCCCAGGAGTTCATCCGGGCGAGGGAGATGATGAGGCAGTGGGGCGTTGATGTGGAGAATGCGACTCTCGGGGTGATGATCGAGATCCCGAGCAGTGCCATCCTTATCCAGGATTTCATCGATGCCGGGATACGGTTCGCCTCGTTCGGCACGAACGACCTCATCCAGTATACCCTTGCAATCGACCGGAACAACCAGCATGTCGCTGGAATGTACCAGCCCAAGCACCCTGCCGTGCTCGCACTGATCGACTCCGCGATCCACTGCTGCAGGGAAAACGGGGTTGAAGTTTCCATCTGCGGGCAGGCGGGTTCCGAACCCCCCATGGTCAAGTGGCTTGTGGAGCACGGCATCACGAGCGTCTCCGCAAACATCGATGCCATCGCGAAGATTCGCGAAACTGTCGCCAGGACCGAGAAGCAGATACTCCTGGAGAGCGCGAGATCCCTGAATGCGTGAGAAGGGACTCTCCTCAGATCAACTCTTTTCATTCCTTCTCTCGAAGAAGGGTGAGGATATCGATCATGCCCATATCCTCTCGTCCATGTGCACGCTGCCGCATCCCGTCGCAGTCAGGGCGCACATGCAGTTCATGGAGACAAACCTCGGCGATCCCGGCCTCTTCCCGGGGACGGCATCGCTTGAGAGACTGCTTCTCGAACGGCTCGGGACCCTTCTTCACCTCCCAACCGCCTGCGGGTATGCCACAACCGGAGGAACCGAGTCGAACATACAGGCACTCAGGATCGCACGAGCGCTTGGCAGGAAGGAAAGGCCGAACGTGGTCATCCCTGAATCGGCCCATTTCTCATTTAAAAAAGCGTGTGATATCCTCTGCCTCGAGATGAGGACGGTCCCGCTTGATGCGGAATACCGCATGGATGCACGTGCTGCAGAAGAAAAGATCGACCGGAACACATGCTGCCTTGTCGGGATTGCCGGGACTACCGAATACGGCATGGTAGACCCGATCGCGGACCTTGCCGGCATCGCAAAGGATCACGACCTCTTCTTCCACGTCGATGCAGCCTTTGGGGGGATGGTGCTCCCGTTCCTTCCGAACGCGCCTCCCTTTGACTTCTCACTCACAGGTGTGAGCAGCATCGCAGTGGATCCGCACAAGATGGGGATGAGCACCATCCCTGCAGGGGTCCTTCTCGTCAGGGACCGGGAGGCGCTCTGCTCACTCATGGTGGATACACCCTACCTCTCGATCAAGCAGGGGTATACCCTTTCAGGCACAAGGCCCGGAGCGTCGGTGGCAGGTGCGCTCGCCGTCCTCGAATACGAGGGTATCGAAGGATTCCGGGATATCGTTGCCGGCTGCATGAAGAACATGAGGAGACTGATCGATGGCATGGAGACCTATGGTATCATGAGAGTTGTCACTCCCGATGTCAACGTGGCAACATTTGCGCCGGTAAAAGTGCCTCCTCCCTGGATTGTATCCTATACACGAGGAGGTCACCTTCGCATCGTCTGCATGCCGCATGTCCATGCCGGCGTGGTAGAATCATTCCTGAAAGATATCGGAGAACATCATGCTTGAAAGGCTCGTTCAATCACTAGAAACATGCCCGATTGTGAAACGGGGCGACTACAACTACTTCATCCATCCCATTACTGACGGGGTTCCGGACGTTGACCCGCACCTCCTGCGCGAGGTATGCATGGCCATGATCAAGGTCATGGACCTCGAGGGTGTCGACCGGATCATGGCCGCCGAGGCAATGGGGATCCCGATAGGGGCGGTCCTCTCGCTTGCGACCGACATCCCGATGAACATCGTCCGCAAGAGGGAGTACCAGCTCCCAGACGAAGTTGCCGTGCACCAGGCCACGGGATACTCGAAGGGTCAGCTCTTTTTAAACGGCGTGAACCGGGGAGACAGGGTAGTGATCGTCGACGATGTGATCAGCACAGGGGGAACCACCCGGGCGCTCCTCTGGGCTCTCGATATGGCAGGCGCAGAGGTCAAGGACATCTGTTTTGTGATAAGGAGAGGATCGCCTGATATCGGGAGGCCGTATAAGACCCTGGTGAGCGTGGAGGTCAACGACAGGGTGCATGTCATTGACCGGATATTCTGACCTTGCCTCCCGGCTGAAGGATCGGGGGGCAAAGGTGGTTGCCCTCCAGTTCCCGGCAGGCCTGAAGAGGAAGGCTGCAGAAGTTGCTCACGCCCTTCACGACGAGGGGTTTGAGGTCATCGTGAGTGGTGATCCCTGTTACGGGGCGTGCGACCTTGCGATGGACACACTCCGGTATGCGGATGTTCTGGTCCATTTCGGGCACACCCCGCTCCACAATCCTGATCCCAGGATCATCTTTGAACCGTTCAGAATCGACTTTGAACCCTCTGTTATTTCACTCGCGATTCCTTTTCTGAACACGAAAAAGATCGGGATTGTCACCACGGCACAGCACGTTCACCTGCTTGATGAGATGAAGGTTGTTCTCTCGCACCAAGGTATTGAGACCCTTTCTGCGAAAGGATCACGCGGGTGCATGGAGGGCCAGGTGCTCGGATGTGCCTTTGGGGCTGCAAGGATTCAAGGAATACGTGAGATCCTCTTCGTAGGCACCGGTGTTTTTCATCCGCTTGGGATCCAGCTCGCCACGGGTCATAGAGTCGTGGCACTCGATCCCTTCACCAGGGAGGTTCAGGAGGTCAACGCAGAACGGTTTCTCCGGCGGCGGCATGCCCTGATTGAGAAAGTCCGGGCTGCGGAATCCATCGGTCTTCTCGTCAGCACGAAGACCGGGCAGGAACGCTACAGGCTTGCACGGGAGATGGCCTCCTGTTCAGGAAATGCGGTGATCATTCTCGTGAGGGAGATCTCCCCTGACGAACTCGAGAACCTTGGGTTTCCCGCATACGTGAATTTCGCCTGCCCCAGGCTTGCCTATGACGACCAGGTGCGGTTCCCCGCACCGGTCATTACACCACAGGAATTCCAGATCCTCCTCGGTCAGAAGGAATTTGGCGAGTATTCCATGGATGAGCTCGAATGACAGGAATCCGGCTGAAACACCTCGAGATGCGCCTTGCACGGGTGAAGGGATTTCCCGCCCCCTCCGCCAAAGACGAACAGTACCTCACTCCTCCTGATCTTGCGGCTCGCCTCATCTTCCACGCCTATGCACGCGGGGATAT
>CAYNXS010000132.1:0-3339 GCA_964401215.1 uncultured Methanolinea sp.
TCGTAGGGAACGAGGATCATGGGATTGGTGCGGTGGCCGGGATATGCGAGGAGACCCGCATCATTCCCCTCAATTCGGACGGTGCCATAATAGTCCTGCGTATACGACCCTTCGTAGAAAGTAAAGGACCGGGGAGATTTTGCATCCACGGGAGCCGGGGGAAGCCCTTCCTGGGGACCGATGACCGAGGCACCGGGTTTCATCGCTTCCAGAAGTTGCTCCTCGAGCTCGCGATACCAATCCTTCTGGATGGTCCCGGAGAAGTACAGGTCATCCCAACCGTTCGTGATCGCCTTCTTGAGAACATGTCCCCCGGGGAATCCGTTCGTGAGTACAACGATAGCCATCTTCTCATCGGGATAGAGCACGATGTAGGTCGATACGCCGCTTGTAAGATCCCCGCCGTGCTCAACCCGGACCATACCGTTTGCCGCGGTAATCTCCCACCCGAGCCCGTACGCGACGATACTGGAATTGGTGGATTTCCTGATGATATGGGCTTTGTGGGTCTCTCTCAGTGCATCAGGATCGATCACCCGGGTTCCGTCGATACTCCCCTCGTTCAGCTGGAGCCGGGCATACCGGGCCATGTCATTGATGGTCGAGCTTACCCCTCCCGCGGGGCTGTTCACGTCGTCATCCATGAGCGGTCCCGGAATGGCCGTTTCATTCGTCATCGGATAGGTGTCGGCATGGTCTGGAGCCCTGGAAAAGTCGTCGAACCGGGCGCTGGTGTTCCTCATCCCGGCAGGGACAAAGATCCGCTCTGAGATGAGTTCCTCCCAGGGCTTTCCCGCCTTCCGGGCAGCAGCCTCCGCGGCAATCGTAATATCGATGTTTGCATATGCATACCCGGCTCGGAAGTCTCCAGTCGGTGTGACATACCTGAGACGCTCGATGATCTCCGGGCGGCTGTATTCCATCTCCTGGAGTTCGTCGCCCACATAATCGGGGAGTCCGGTCCTGTGGGAGAGGAGATCGAGAAATGTGATGTGCTCGGTTATCCACGGATCGGAGAGTCTGAATTCCGGGTACAAAGATGCAACGTTGTCATTCCACGAGAGTTCACCGTTGCCCACCATGGATGCGATTGCAGCTGTCGTGAAGGACTTCGATATCGACGCAAGCTGGAACCGCGTATCGGGGGTGACCGGGTCCTGCGTTGTGATGTTCTTTACGCCAAAGCATCTCTGGTATACGACCGAGTCGTTCTTCACGATGGCAATTGCCATTCCCGGGACTCCGCTTCTTTCGAAGGTCTGCTCCGCATAGGTATCGAATTTCGGGATGATGGCAGATACGGTATCTCTGCCAGAACCGGTGGCGGGTGATGTTGCAGTTTTTACGATATCATCCGGACTTCCTGGAGACGTTACACAGCCGGAAAGCATCACAACGATGACAAGTCCAAAGATGAGGAGGATGAATGCGAATGATCGGGAAATAGGATCAGCCCCTTGCTCTGGATGGCTCTTTCTCTCATGGCATTTCAGGGTTGTGATCCATTCTTCTCATCCATGTCGAAAAAACCAGGTTATTTCGAGGGAGCATTCGTTTAAAAAAATTGGGGTGAAGTATCATTCACAGGCAGAACGCCCAGAGCCTGTTCACATGAATCCACCAGAGCATCGCGATGAGTGCGATGGTGATGATGGTGTAGTGCACCCGGTGCGGGAATGTCCAGTACTTCTCCTTCCATGCAAGAACTGCGAACGCAACGGTTGCAATGGTGAGTATCGCAGCGATGACAGGCACCGTGAGGACCGCAGTGAGAAGCACAGGAATTTCCAGGGTCTGTATATAGGTGAGCAGCATCCCCTCATTACTCGTGGCCCATGGCAACAGGCTATACACGAAAGCAATCAGGAGCAGTGCTGCAATCCCCGCACTCCACCGTGCTATTCTGGCCATTTTTGGATTTGCTGGCTCGGGGATTGCATGTGTACGTCGGAAGAGGAAGAGCAGCGGCCAGAGAATGACGGTGCCAAGGAATATCCCCGCAGCAGTCTTGAGGTTGTCCTGGAAGTCGGCAGTCATGAACCACGGCAGGCGGGAATAGACCATGACCGGGACGTTCGTGTAGGCAAAATACTCAACTGAGCCATCCGGTGCGGTATGGAAGACGATGTTCCCCTTGACCGGGCGTGAACCGTCTGCCGGGAAGAAGACGCCTGATTCGCCCTCAATGTACTCGACCGCGCCATCGCTTGATACCATCCGGAGCGTACCCTTGGGTGTTGCGGTGATGGTGATCGGGGATGGCAGCCCGATATATCGCTCGAACCTGGCATAGTTATGCCGGTTCATCTCGTAGGTGCCGGCATACTGCTGCAGCCTGGCCGACGCAGAAGGATCAGGTTCCGGGAGTGCGATATATTCTCCCGGGTAATAGTGGTCCATGAACGCTGAGAAGAGCTCATCGCGTACCCCCCTCCCTCCTGCACTATTGCTGGAGACAAAGAACCCGGCCTGTTCATCGGGAAGGAGACAGAGATGGGAATGGAAGGTATCAGTGTCACCCCCGTGTCCAATCGTGCGCCGCCCGTTGTAATACTGCTCGTAAAAACCAAGACACATGCCTGAAACGCGGGGATCGACAGAAAATGCCCAGGAATGCATCAGATTCGTCGTCTCTGGCAAGAGGATCGTCGCATTCCCGTACGTCCCGTTCTGCAGGTGGGCGATCAGGAATTTTGCCATATCCGGTGCTGTGGAACTGATGCTCCCCGCGGGGCCGACCGTGAGGATATAGTCCTCGGCGGGAAGGTTCTCGCTGTGGGCAAACTTGTACCCTTTCGTGAACCTCGATGTAACCTCAGGGGGAAGATCCTGCCGGAGGTTTGTATGGTCCATCCCAAGCGGTGTGAAAATGCGTGACTGAAGGTATTGATCAAACGGCATTCCGCTCACATCTTCGACTACCACTGCTGCAAGGGTTGCACCATAATTGGAGTACAGGGATAATTTCCCGGGGGGGTATATCCGGGCCGGAATATTCTCTGCGCAATACTGCTGGATTGAGATGAGACTCTCAACATCTCCCCAGGTCATCCGAAGGCTCGTATCCTCAAACCCCGCAGTATGAGTCAGAAGGTGGCGCATGGTGACCGGTTGCCCGGGATACGTGTCAGGGATCTTCATCCCTTTCAGATACGTGTTGACATCCTCGTCGAGATCGATCTTCCCCTCTTCCACGAGCTGCATTGCGGCTGTCCACGTGAAGAGCTTGGAGATTGAACCAATGCGGAAGATCGTGGTGTCCGCATCGATGGGGGTCCGGTTGGCGAGATCATTATACCCGTAGCCCTTGGCAACCACGAGCCTGCCATCCTTGACGAC
>CAYNXS010000133.1:0-3294 GCA_964401215.1 uncultured Methanolinea sp.
GAAGAGATGTTCAGGCCTCCGGAAGGTGTAAAAGATCCCCGCCCGTTGCTGGTCATTGCTGACAGCCGGGGGCGGGTCCGCTGCTGGGATGACATCAGGAAATGGCCGTATATGCGGGATCTTCTCGCATTCTGTTCGGGTTCAACCCCGGAGGAATATCTTTCCTACCTTGAGGAACGGAAGATTGGGGTTATTGTTGCAGGAATTGACAGGATTGACATGCGTGAAGCGCTCGGGATACTGAACAGGAAATACGGGGTCGAGACTGTCCGCATCGACAGCGGTGGGACGCTCAATAGCGTACTTCTCCAGGCAGGGGTTGTCGATGAGGTGAGTGTTCTCATCCATCCCTTCCTTGCCGGGGGCAGGGCTGAACCGACCATGTTCGATCCATTTAGAGCAGGTTTTCCGGATCTTAAGGTGCCTCTTACACATACCGGGACCGAAGTGGTGGGAAAGGGCCTCGTCTGGGTACGGTATACCGTTGACATGTCGCATTGCGGTGAAATATGAGGAAGGGTAGTGTGATTTGCATGAAGGACCATCCCTTCTCTCTGTTCAACCATTGTTGGGGCACGTTGGGGCACATTGAAGGTATTTTCCAGGATCTTTTTGCGAACGTTATCCATAGGGAAAAGGTACCGAAAATATGATCAAAGTGCCCCAAGTGCCCCATGGAAGAACCTGAAATATCGTCCAAGAAGTGATTATCCAAGGGTTTGATATTCAGGAACCTGGAAGGCTGGTCAGGCACTGAACAGCAACAACCATCTCATTCCCTCACGGCGTCAGATCGCATCCTGTGCATGCAAGGCACATGGTTCTTGATTCGCCGGTTGAGAGACCATATTTTTTGAGGATCCTCCGGGCCATCCTGGTGAGTTTCAGGAGCCGTTCGGGGCTCGGCCTGACAGCACCGTTCAGATTGTCTCTGCGGGAGGGCGGGATGGATATAGGGCGGAGCACCGCGATAACACCCATCTTTGCGAGATACTCCACGCCTTTCCGGACACACGCATCTGTCTCCCCGAGGCCGATGATGATGTTGGATGAGACATGGTTCCTGCCGAACACTTCCACGGCCTCCCGGAGTGATTCCAGGATGAATTCGAGGGTATGCCCCTTTCTTCCCCTGCATATCCGGTCAAAAATTTCCGGGTCCATGGTCTCGACGCTGTACTTTACCTCGGATACTCCTGCCTCTTTCAGCCTCCTCGATGTTCCTTCTGCCGGATGGACCGCCACACCGATGGGAACGCCGTATTGAGATAGGGCTTTGACAATTCCCACGACCCTGTCGATCTCGTCTTCCGGCGATACCTCAATTCCTGAGGTGAGAGAGATGACCTCCAGTTGCCCACGTTGTTGTGCATCTTCGACAATGGCAAGGATCTCATCAAGGGTCTTGACCTTGCCCTTCGATCCCGGGACCGAGCAGAACTGGCAGTTATAGATACAGCGCTCGCTGATCGTGATATACACCTGGCCGGGGCAGTGGGCGACCACTTCCTCGATGATCCCCTCAGCGATCTCCTGGTCGTCCCGGATCACTGCGACATGGTCGCCCTTTCTCCTCATCTTCAGGGGGGAATTTTCGTTGACTTCCAGCCTTACCCGGAGCCCTCCTGATGAAAAGAAGATATTCTGGATGCCCATCCCCGGACCTGCGGTCGAGACCCTTGGTGGAGGCAGAAGCGAAGGCTCAACATCGATCTTTCCGAGAGAGAGAAGTTCTGCCTTGATCTTCTCATTCATCGTAGTCATGCCGGCACCTCCTCACGTAAGGCCAAACAGCATAGAGGCGTTCCCAGAAAGGAGATTTGCAAGCACCTCGGGCTTGTAGTGGAAACGGCTGAATTCGGTGATGCTCTGTGCCAGGGGTCTGACGGGATACGACGAAGCATACAGTATCCGGTCCCCCAGGAAGTGGTTGGCGGCATCAACCCATTCCTGCGCACCGGGAAAACCCGGGATGAACTGGAAGAAGTCGGGGATCACCCAGAGGTTCCCCAAAGGTGCATTTGCAATCATCACCCCTATCATCTCGCTTGTATAGGGAAACGCCGCGTGTACGACGACAATCGGAAGCGTGGGGAAGGCATTCGCGACCCGCTGGATCCGCCAGGGTTCTGCATACGATATATCCGGTCCCTGCATCAGGCTGCAGGTGAGATAGAGTACACCATCGAGTTCTGCACACCTCTGGTAGAGGGGATAATTCACCGGGTCGTCGACGTACCGCGGGGGATTCCACCACCCGGGATCGACTGCAATCCCCGCAAAATGCATACCCCTCACGGTCCTCTCTATCTCCCTGATGCCCTCCTCCACGTTCGCGCCGTTGATCCCTGCAAGCGCGATTGGGAACTGGTCCGGGTACCGGTCGCGGAGCTCCGCGATATCATCGTTCGAGATGACGCGGTGCCCGGCCTGCCGTCCGACAAGGATGCCCATATCGACACCCGAGGCATCCATCTCGTCCATGAAGAGTTCCCACGACTTCTGCGTCATGGAGGGGGTGCGTTCGTATCCGCTGACGAGCGGGCTCTTCTTCACCGAAGGTCGTGCCCCGGGTTCAGGAGCCAGGACCTGTGTCAGACTTTTATAAGGGGGTCTTACCCGTGCATCAATGATCATACGGTGGTCAATCCCGGCCGCGGTTGGCCTCTGATCATTCTCTCACTTTCCGGGTAATAACATGAGGGTATTCGGCAGGCATCCATTTCGACTCTGTTGACGGGATCAAGGTCTTGATCGATTGATCCCGGGATTCGCCACACCTGGAACAAGATATTCTGATTCAGGTCAGGGTGGAAATACCCCTGGAGACGATGGGATGCCGGAAGCATACTCCTTCAGGTATCCTGCACACACCTGATATCCTCCAATCACCTTTTCTCTCTCTACGTGTGGCACACCACAGGCCACGATGTGGATATTCTTCGTCCCTGTGGTGACCTTCGTGGAATCCGAATCGCGATAGGGATAGACTGCGATGATCTGTTCCGGATCCGTCAGGATCACCTGGTTTTTTTGGAGCGCGATTGGTTTTTCCATCCCGATGCCGAGGAACTGTTCGCTGTCAGCAGCAAACCTCATCGTCAATTCCCCGTTGATCGTATCAGCATCGAATGCTCCGATTGGGACACCGCTTGATGCTGAAGCGAGGTTGTAGGCGTCCACGGCAGTGTTGATGGTCGGGAGTGTTCCTCCCGAGAGGATACGTCTTACCAGCGCTTCTGAAGCAGGTCTGGTCTTGGTGGGGTCGACCCCCACACTCCAGAAGAAGTCACG
>CAYNXS010000134.1:0-3239 GCA_964401215.1 uncultured Methanolinea sp.
GAATGCCTTCTGCGGGAAATGTGGTGCATCAACCCGCCCATCCACGACCGAGCGGGCACGGATCTGCACAGCCTGCACCCGCACCATCTACCCCCGGATCTCCCCGGCCATCATCGTGCTCGTGAAAAAGGGAGAAGAAGTCCTGCTCGCCCGATCGCCACGCTTCACGCCCGGGACGTACTCGGTCCTTGCCGGCTTCAACGAGCCCGGGGAGAACCTCGAACAGACCGTCCACCGCGAAGTCGGCGAGGAGGTCGGCATCACAGTGCGAAACCTCCGGTACTTCGGGAGCGAGCCCTGGCCGTTTCCCGACTCCCTCATGATCGGGTTTGTCGCAGACTATGCCGGGGGAGCAATCCGGATGGACACTGGGGAGATCGAAGATGCCGGCTGGTTTTCCCGCGACCGACTGCCCCCCACTCCCTCGAGGACAAGCATCTCGCGGGCGCTGATCGATGCCTGGATCCAGAGGGAGGTTTGAATCATGCAGTATCTGATCCTCTCCGCATCACCATGTGCGGGAAAGGGTCCGCACAGAAGGAACCGTGATTCACCGGGCATGGAAACAAGGGTGTGAGAGCATGGGGATCTCCGAGAGAAGGCAACGCGAGAAGGAACAGCGGAAGACCGACATCATCGATGCAGCCGAGCGGCTCTTCTTCTCACGGCGGTACGAAGAGGTCTCGATGGACGATATCGCCCGGGCCGTCGAACTGAACAAGGCGACCCTCTATCTCTATGTGGAGAGCAAGGAGGCTCTCTTCGCGACCATCGTGCTCCGTGGCGTCCGGATCATGGAAGAGCAATTTTTAACGTGCATGGAACAGCAGGTCACAGGGATTGCAAAGGTAGCCCTGATGGGCCGGGCGTATTCCCGGTTTTCGGAGGAATACCCGGAGTATCTCCGGCTCATTCACTTCTACGGGTCAGCACGGTTCTCGGGCGAGAACCCGTATACCGCGGAGATTGGCAAGGGGTACGGCACCTGCCGGGCAATCCTGCAGGAGGCGATCCGGGAAGGAATCGACGACGGGACGATCCGGGCCGATCTCGATCCATTCCTGGCCTCGATGTACTGCATGATCTCCTTCATGGGGATCCTCTCCCTGGAACACAAGTGGACACTCGTGATCGAGAACGAGGGATTCTCCCGCGGGCAGTTCACGGATGCATTCTTCCGGTTCATTGCCCCCGCACTCTCTTCAGAGGGAAATCCCGCTGCCATGGATCTCGATGATACTTCACGAACCAGATCCACTTTGACCGCTCCACCATCACCACGAAAGAAAAAGGGAAAATAAGTGAGTGTGTGCGTTACGGGGATACCCGGACGCCGTTCCAGAAGTTCGGGGTGGTGGCAAGCTCACTCTGGTTCTCGGCGTGCACCCACCGGCCGGTAAACGAGTTTTTGTCCGCGGATAATGCAAAGGTGAGATACCCGACATCATCATCGCTGTCGTAATACGTCCCGATCAGGGTGTTTCCCACAACCGTGGCATTGAGACGCCCGGCAAAGGTGCCCTGATCGAGATAGGTGAAGTGGTAGTCCCCGGCCACCTCAGTACCATTCTGGGTGAAGGTGACCACCGAGAACGTCTGGTTGCCATCAATATCACGCCAGGTCGTGTTCCAGATCCCGGCCCATGAGGGGATCTCAGGCGTCGAAACCGCGGTTACTTGAGGGGTGGACGCGACCGGAGTTGCGGTCGTGGCAGAGGGAGTTGCCGTGGCTGCAGGAGAGGGACTCGTGCAGCCGGATGCGATCAGCATGATGCAGAGGATGCATCCCAGGAGAATATACGCGAATTTGTGCATACTATCAACCCCAACAGTTCTTACCAATTGGTCTTAATCCTGCTGAAACGTGGATGTGTGGGGTTCTCGCCACCCCCATAGTGTCTTGACGTGGCACGGGTATTCCGGAGGGGGTACCTGACCATGAACGGTTTATCCGTACCATGGGCAATGGTGCAGAGCAGCAAAGGCAGACCATCTCCGCATTCGCGAAAGATCTGCTGAATCTGGATGAATGAGAGGAACAGCCACACACACGTTCCGGTGCCGGCATCCGGACCAGAATACTTGATTATCCCTGCGACCCCATTTCACACCAGAGAGCACGATAAGGCAGGACGTATGAGGTTCTCACCGCATTTCTCGTATTCCCACGAGATTGTCAACCGGCTCACTCGCATCACGGCATCCCGCGAGGTTATCCTCCACGCACACCTCGTCCCACAATGGGAAGTGTCGCTTCGCCGGGAACAGCTGGTCCGGGCGGCACATGCGTCGACCGCAATAGAGGGCAACCCCTTATCCCTCAAAGAAGTGAGTCAGCTTGCCGAGGGCCGGAGGGTCATGGCCGCCCGGAAGGCCCAGGCCGAGGTGCTGAACTACCTTAAGGTCCTGGAACAGATCGATACCTATCAGGATAAGGGAGTCATCACCACCAGGTCCCTGCTTCGCCTGCACCGTGACGTCACCAGGGGCACCCTGGAAAACCCTTCCGACGAGGGAGCGTTCCGGCAGGTCAAAGTCGTCGTGGGGAACCGCATCACCCGAACCATCGTCTATACCGCACCCCCTCCCGGGGAGGTGGTCCCCCTCGTGGAAGCGTTCGTCGCCTGGCTCAACGCAGAAGAGACCCGGTCGCTCCATCCCGTCATCGTCGCAGGGATCGCCCACTACGAGCTGGTGAGGATCCACCCCTTCATCGATGGAAACGGCAGGGTCGCCCGTGCCCTCGCAACGCTCATCCTTGCACGTTTGAAATTCGATATCAAGCGGTTCTTTACTCTCGATGACTTCTACGACAGCGACAGGCCGGCGTACTACCGGGTGCTGCAGGAAGTCAACCAGACCTACCCGGACTGCACCGTCTGGCTGGAGTATTTCACAGAGGGTGTCGAGGTCTCCCTGCACCGGGTGAAGGAGCGGGTGCTGCTCCTCTCCGGGGACGAGCATAAAAAATCTACAGGTGGACAGATCGCGCTCACGGAACGGCAGATGAAGATCATTGAATACCTCCACACCCACGGGTCCGTGAAAAGCAGCGATATCGCCCGGATCTGCCATATCTCCCGGCAGGCAGCCCTGAAAGAACTGAATGCCATGATGGAGAAAGGACTGCTGGCCAGGGATGGAGCGGGACGGGGAGTCCGGTATCTCCTCGCATGAGGGGTTGTCAATTCGGTTGTCATTTTGGTTGTCAATTCCTGGTCGTTTCTCTGGCCCTTGAC
>CAYNXS010000135.1:0-1676 GCA_964401215.1 uncultured Methanolinea sp.
GCACATGGCTATTCGGGAGTTCTTGTCGTGGAGGGGAGGAACCTCGAGGAAGGAAGCGCAAGCCTCCAGGTCGTCCAGGGGTGGCTGGCATGAGCGGCGAGACTCTCCACGTCTACTTCCTCGGGACGGCGGCTGCGCTCCCTACCCCCATGCGCAACCCCCCCTGCATCATGATCAAGAGGGGATCCGATACCCTCATCTTTGACTGCGGCGAGGGCGCCCAGCAGCAGATGATGAGGGCAAGGACGGGGTTCCTGGTCGATGCCATCTTCATCACCCACTGGCATGCCGATCACTTCCTGGGATTGTACGGGCTCTGCCAGACACTCTCGTTCATGGGAAGGACCGAGCCGCTTACCATCTACGGCCCCGATTGGGTCCACGACGTCGCAGCATCAGTCAGGACCCTTGCACGGTACAACGTGAAGTTCCCCATCCAGTCGGTCGAGCTCAGGCACGGTTCCGTGGTCGAATATTCCGGGTATACCGTCAGGGCATTCGAGACAGCCCACGGGATGGCAGCGCTCGGGTATATCCTCGAGGAAGAGACAAGGCCGGGGAGGTTCAACCGGCAGCGTGCCCTCGAACTCGGGGTTCCCCCGGGCCCCCTTTTCGGGAGACTGCAGAGGGGAGAGACGGTCTGTATTGCCAGGGACGGCAAGGGCGTGGAAGTGAGCCCCGGGGAGGTCATGGGCAATGCCCGGCCCGGCCGGAAGATCGTCTATACGGGCGATACCCGCCCCGTGCACGCAAGGATCCGGGATATCGCACATCACCCCGACCTCCTGATCCACGATGCGACCTATGATGACGAGGCAATAGACCGGGCACGGGAAGTCCTCCACTCAACTGCGGGGGAGGCTGGGGAGGCAGCGGAGTTTCTTTCAGCCCGTGTGCTCGCGCTCGTCCATATCAGCTCGAGGTATACCACGATTGCAGGTCACCAGAAGGATGCCGCGTCCCGGTTCCACGGCGAGATTGTGGTCCCTTCGGACCTCGAGATGATGGAGATTCACTTCCGCGATTCGGAAGAATGAACGTATCCCCGTATCCGGTTCATTTCCATACTTACATAAGAACCCTGAACCTATTCTCTTTTTAAATCAGGTGATGTCCGTTTCCGTGGGTGAACACATGAGTGACACAAATATCATAGTATATCGCATGGGGCAGGGGTGCGACCTCGGTGATGTGGAGGTCGGGAAGACCTATATAGGGCGCGTCCAGGGTTTCGCAAATTTCGGCACGTTCATACAGCTGAATGACCGGGTGAAGGGGCTCGTCCATAAGAGCAACGCCCGCACGGTCCATCGGGAACGGGAGAGTATCCTTGTCAGGGTGATGAATATCAGGAACAACGGGAATATTGACCTCGAGGAGGTCACCATCCCCGTGTACACGGTTGAGATGGTGGAGAAGAAATCCACTGCGATCAGGCTCTCGGAGCTTGGCGGGAAGGTGGGGAGGACGGTCAGTATAGAGGGTGAGATTGCCCAGGTCAAGCAGACCAGCGGCCCCACCATCTTCACCATTGTCGACGAGTCCGGTACCGAGAACGCGGCGGCATTCGTCGAAGCGGGCGTGAGAGCGTATCCCGAGGCAGAGCTCGGGGACATTGTCAGGATTGTCGGCGAGGTCATGATGCGGCAGAACCAGCTCCAGATCGAGGTCGAGAA
>CAYNXS010000135.1:1776-3193 GCA_964401215.1 uncultured Methanolinea sp.
AGGCTGATCAACCCCGCGGTTGAGAACCTGATCCGGCACCTCCCGGCTGTGGCCGGGGTGGGCGACCGGAGCGAGGCCCCCGAGCGGGCACGCTTCCTTGCCCTTGTGAAGGACACCTACACCGAGCAGGACTGCAAGGACATTGCCCTTGCACTTGATTACCTCCAGTTCTGGCTCCGGTTCAACGACGGCCGCGAGATCGTCAAAGACGTCCTGAACCTTGCCGGGAATTCGGAGCGGCACAAGAAGATGGTCAGCTACCAGGTCGAAGGAGCGAACCTCGCGATCCAGGACCAGATGAGTGCATCTATGCCGCACGTCCGTCACCAGACCCTTAAAAACGGTGCAGAACTCTTCCTGCTCGATGTGGAAATCCACGCCCACAAGTTCACCTTCCCTCCCCCCGGAAAGACCTCGGGTGAGGTGCATGACCGCCTCTGCCAGCAGCATGCCGGATCACCGGTGGTGACCATCGGATTCGGCCCTGATTTTGCGGTGCTCCGGTCGCGCGGGGTGATGATGAACATCCCGAAGATGGTGCGGGAGCTCCGGGACGAGATCCCGGGTGGAGGGATCTCGGGGGGAGGACACCTGGTGGTGGGGAGCATCAAATTCGTGGAAGGGATGCGGGACGAGGTGCTCAAGGGACTCATCGACAAGATCTCGATTGTATCAGCAGGAATCCCCCAATAATATTTCAATTCATCTCCGTTTCTCTTCATGTTCTGTCTTTCCCTCAGGTAAGTGTCGAGAAATCCTTTGGAAAACGCCGAAATCACGGTAACTACGAATATAAACCCTTTCTGGCACAGGGGATAGATAGTTATTTATTTATAGGTGTATAGGTGTACCAATCTCTACCGCTGAGGTGATCAAACGTGAACACTTCACGAAATATACGTGATAAGTATAACGAGACCCAGACCCGGATTGTCCAGTACCTCAAAGGGGGTCTCGAGAAAGGAAAACACTACTTCAAATCAAAATACATCGCCAAGGAACTGGGACTCTCCCCGAAAGAGGTGGGAACCAACATGGCTATCCTTTCCGAGATCTGCCACGATCTGGCAATCATCAAGTGGAGCTATTCAAACAGTACCACCTGGATGGTCACATCCAGGCCGGTATAACGGGGATCACATCCCCAAAACCCCCTTTTACTATGAGAAAGATTGCAGAGATTGAATCGGTTATCGAATTCGTAGCCGCGATCAACGATGAGAAGGACTGCCTGATGTCCCAGGATACTACACAGGACCAGCCCGGCACTCTCTGGTTCAATATCGATGTCCCGAAAGGGCACGGAGTCAGGGCCGGGGACCGCGTGAAGGTCACCATCGAGAAGATCTGACACGGAACCATGAACGGATGAAAGGGATACCTTTCATGTTCCGGGTACTCAGGCTGTTGTAAAAAA
>CAYNXS010000136.1:0-3189 GCA_964401215.1 uncultured Methanolinea sp.
CCGAAGAGTTGTTCAAATTGTTTATTCAGGAAACGGAAATTTCCTGCAGCATCCACGAGAGATAGTGGAAACGGTACGTGTTCGGCAACCATCCGGATGATCTCTTCATCCTTATGGTTGTTCAGGCATGCATCCTGTATTCCTGAACATTCTTGATGCCGGGACGGGGGATCCGTTACCCTGTCATCTGATTGTTGTGATACCTGGAGTGTTTTGCTGATGTGCTGATGGTGTTCAAATCTCCGTTGCAAATCCCGATTTACCGCGGCAAGCAGTTCATTTGCCTCCGATAATTCTGTATTCTTCTTCAGAGCGTTATCTAACGTGGAGAGAAGTATTGCAGGAGTCTGGAGTTTGTGCGCAGGTATGGAATGTGTCTTACCATCAAACGACACCTCGAGTGTTGATTCCGCATTCTCCAACTGAAGGGTACTCTGTATCCGGGAAATAACGTGCTTTGGTTCATATGGCTTGATGATGATATTGTTTGCACCCGCATCCAGGCCTTTTATCAGATCCGCCGGGTCAAAAAGCTGAGTGACAATGATGACCGGGATATGTGCGAGATTCGCATCGTTCTTGATGACCCTGCACAGATCATATCCGTCCATCTCCGGCATTACAATGTCTGTCAGAACAATTGACGGCTCCATACTCTTGATCTTTTCAAGGGCTTCAATTCCATTCGTGGCAACGACAACATTGTACCCCTCATGTTCAAGGATATGCTGGAGATATTCAGCCTGAGTCCGGCTATCCTCGACGATCAGAACATTCACACCGCTATTTTTTCCTTGTGTCTTCATTCATGCACCAAAACTCTCATCAGCCCAAGCCATCAGTTCCGTATGAGTGAAAATCGTCGCAATTGCTCTCAGTGGCATGTTAGAGATTTCCACACTGGTTGTTGCGAAGGGTCTCTCGTATAGGATATCCTCTTGATCATCTGTATGTCTGCCAGTTTCACGTATCCATGAGCCATTTCCAATGGAAGATTACGTGAAGGATAGAGATCCCCCAGATCAATGAAAGACTGTGATCACACAGATTTATTCGATTAGAATTCCCCCCGCTGATACGCTTTATACCCCATACAAACCGACAGTATACTACTCATATTCCATAAATATTTCGAATATCTCTTTTCTTCCACTTGATATGATCCCCACATCGACACCCTGCCGGGAAAATCTCAAGAATACCCCCAGGCCTCACAGGGATTTCATTGACCTTTCCAAAAAAAGAATGAAAATCCATTGATCAATGAGTATGTTCACCCTCAAGGAGGTTAAGATAAAAAATGTATGAGGTATCGTTCTCTGGACCAACACATTGTCAGGAGTTACCCGGCAGGGGAATTGTTTTTGAGACTCTGGTAAAGATCAATCGCATCATCGGAAGTATTGACGATCGTTGCAAGGACAGAACGGAGTCGTTCTGATTCGGTCTTATCGGTAAAATCTTCGTACACGACAAACTGCTCCCCGTTGAAAAGGGTGATCGGACAGAAGTGTATCTGGCGTATAGTCCCGTCTTTGCACCGGACCGGAAATATCAGGGGTTTTCCCTCGCAATGTTCTTCGTGCCCCCGACCCAATTTCCATGCACGGATAGCGTTCATGCGCTCTTTTCTGTCGGGAAACGCCGTTGAAAACCAGTCTATCTCTGTGGGGATATCCGCGAGAGTATATCCGAAGATCCGAATAAATTTTTTATTCAAATACTGGAAATTTCCTGATCTGTCGTTGAGGGAAATGGGAAATGGAGAGAACTCTGTGATCATGCGGTAGCGCTCTTCACTCTCACGGATTTTCCGGGCCTGTTCCTGTTTTTCCGTGGTGTCCATCCCCACGGACTGGTATTCAGTGACCTTCTCCTGGGCATCGAAGCACGCATGATCGGTCCAGAACTGCCATCGTACCGAGCCGTCAGGCATGATGACCCGATGTTCAATCGTCCCGCTGGGGTTTTCCAGTGTGAGGGAAGATAAGTGTTGTTTCATCAATCTGGCATCTTCTTCAGGAAGAGTGACGGGATGGAGGCTCCCGATTACCCCGTCTTTTTGTAATCCAAAATAACGACAATAGGCATCGTTCACAAATGTAATAATCCCATCAGGGGTGAACCGGCAGATAAATTCAATCTGGTCTTCCACGATGGCACGGTACCGCATTTCAGAGATCATCAGCGATTCTTCGAACTGTATCTGTTTCGTGATGTCTTCGCCAATGATCGTCACACCCTCATCCGTATTGTCAAAAACCGTAGGGATTAGGCGCATCCTGAAATGGCGGTCTTCATTCTGGAGTGTTATTTTAAACTCGCGTTGTATCTCGCCTTTTGTCCGGATCTCCTCAAAAACATCTGGAAAAGAGAGCCGGACGATGAGTGGTGACGCGATATCCTGTATCAGGACACCGATGAGATCTTCCCTTGTCATTCCAAGGATCTGAAGTGCGTTTTCATTCGCGTCAAGCACGTGCATTTCATTGTCAATGAGGAGAATAATATCAGCGGCAAATTTCAGCATCGCTGATAATGGCATTTTCTGTGAAATGGTGTAGAGTTTCGCAGGACCAATGGTGTTGAGATCGACATCCCCGGATATGAGAAGGATTTCAAGGTATTTTGCAGTCGAATTCCGGTTCAGGTGGAGTTTTTCGGCTATATCGGTTATGGTGAGGCCTTTTCTATGGAAACGGAGAAGACTTTTAATTTTTTTCAGTGTTTCCTTGCGGGAATCCATTAGGTATACAAGATACACCAATGCTAAAAAATATTCGTCTTTTTAGAACACCATGCAATGTCGATGTAGTAACCCTCCTGATTCCTCTTGCATCACCTAAGGGCAGTGCCAGGGCTCTTGAGCCATTGCTATCCCGAACTCCCTGCATATGCATTCACCGCAGATTGCACTGGAGAAGATGTTCGTTCATGCCCCGGGTGTCAGCATGGAGCTCCCTCTCCTTGCTTTCGTTGAGGAGAAGGCTGATCGTGCAGGATTTGCCGCAACGGGCTTTCTCGAGGCCGAACCAGCTATTCCCTGCACGATCATACGCTAGGAGATCGCCGGGCAGGAAACCCCGGGCATGAAAGGGATTCTACCGCAGCTCACTACACACGAACGTCTGCAAGGCCGCATGCGCTGGCGTGCAGAAATACTCCTAACCTTCGAGCGTATCGAATCGC
>CAYNXS010000137.1:0-3158 GCA_964401215.1 uncultured Methanolinea sp.
CACTTCAGATCCCTCTTTCCAGACGAGATGCCCCGCATAGCGTTTCTTCTTGCCTGCCTGGAAGAAGCGGCGGTATACCTTTTCAAACTTTATCGAGAAGTAGTGGGTATCCGCGTTCAGTTCGCGCCGTGAGAAGTCCGAATAACTCGCGTTCAATGCCGTTTCTATCTCCCTTGCCTTCTGGATAGTCGCATCCAGATCGAGGCCGGGGAGTGCTACCATGCAGGAATCCGTATCGCCGTAGATCACATGGGAGCCACGCGATTCGATCACGGATCTCGTGTGTTCGATGATAGCCCTGCCCACCGAGGTGATGGCTGATCCTATCTCCCTGTCATAGAGGCGGAACCGCGTATATCCGCTGACCCCGTAATAGGTGTTCATGATCACCTTGAGCACGTTCTGCTGCATGTCATAGAGGATGTATTCATCCGAGCCGAAGGGGTAGGTATTCCGGCGCTGCTTCTTTTCATCCCTCTCATTCAGAAGATCGCTGATGATGCTCCGCGTGAGGCCGTCGGGAATTTTCCGGAACCGCACCCCGTTCGGTGCCCGGAGTTCCCCGTGGGGGTCCTTCGTCTCGGGGGATGCGTTGATGGTCATCATGGCCATGGGGTAGAGCGACTTGAGATCAAGCACCACCACATTCTCCTTGACCCCCCTGCTCGGGTCAAAGACGGTCGCACCTTCGAATTCCTCTGCCGGGGCGTATCCCTTGGACGGGAGCACATAGCGGTCGTGGGCTTTCCGCAGCACGAAGATATCAATCACATTGGAGGAGTTGAGCGTCCGATCCAGCGGACAGCCCACGTACCGTGCGATCTCCCGGTAGAACTCGATGATCCGGTTCTTTTCGTTGATGGCCACGCAGAGTTCCACATCCTTGTAGTTGTATTCAACGAGCAGGCAGGGGTCGCTCTTCCACAGGTCTGATATGGTTCCCTTGTACCGGACCTTCGTCTCCCCCACTTCTGCTTCTGCAACCGCGTCGAGCCTGTAGGACTCCTTCTGCGTGCCATGCATCTTCCGGTATGCAAGCAGGAGATCAAAGGTTGCCCTCCCCCTGAGCGCGAGCCGTTCGATCTGGCCCTCCAGCCTCGAGAGGAGTGTCGGAGAGAGGGATAAGGCTTCCATCCGGTGAACGAGATACGGGAGATCGAACTCCATGAAGTTCCATCCGGAAAGAATGTCAGGGTCGGTGTTTTTGATATAGGCCGCAAAGCCCTTCAGCATCTCCGGTTCGGAAAAATAGGTGTGCAGGGTATGCCTTCCGGGATCAAAACAACCGGATGCTTTGGGGCTTTCCTGCGCAAGACGCGAAACATCCGGTTCCTGTTGTTCCGGGAGAAAGAGAAAGGTCTCGTAGCGGTCCAGGTAGGAGTCCCAGCATGTAATGCAGATGATCGCGTCGCGTCCGGCTTCGGGAAACCCGCGCTGGTCCTCGCATTCGATATCGAGCATGCACACCCGTGCCGGCGCATAGACATCACCCGGTCGGATTTCACGGTAGTCCGCCAATAGACCGGGAGAGATGACACCCCCTGTGATCTGGGTATCGATCATGAACCTCGTCGCAAACGGTATATCTGCTTCGAAGTGCTGGTACCGGTCCCTAACCTCGCGGACATCGGTGGGCTTTCCCGTGTACAGACGAACCACAGGATCTCCCTTGATAGAGGTGCGGACGACACTCATGTCGGGTGTAACCTGGGGCGGGAGTGGATTTTTTCTGACCTGATCCACGGGTGCATAAAAGTAAGGGCGAAACCCGGTGACCTGGAGGTGCCGGGCGGTTCCATCCGATTCCCTCCCGAATATGTGGATGAGGGGGCCACCCGGGGTATTGGAATATTCCACCTGGGTGATCGAGACCGAGATCCCGCTGCCAGGAGGGTTACCGCTCACACCGGATGAGATCGTGTTGGTTTCGTTTCCCAAGGATCGATCCATGCTGCTTCAGACCCCTAGTTGTGAGCAGAGGCCCGTGACAAACTCCCCTGCGTTCTCAAAGTGGGTGCGCTCCCAGGCATCCAGTTTCCATTCAAGGATCTCCGATATCCCATCCCTCCCGATTTTTGCGGGAACGCCAAGGGAGCAGTTGGAGAGGCCGTATTCACCGTCAAGGATGCAGGAGCATATCTTCGTCGCCTTCTTGTCTTCCGCAATTGTCCGTATGAGATCTGCGATATGGTAGGCAGGACCAAAGACCGTCCCCCCTTTCCCCTTGATTATCTCCATGCTCGCACCCCGCAGGTGTGTCAGGATATCCTCCCGGAGAGGGATCGGGACTGATTTTTTCAGGCGACTGAAGAGCGGGACCTGGAACTCCCCATGGTCCCCCATAACGTATGCTTTGCCGGGAATCTGCCTTATTTTCAGTTCCTGGCCGAACCTTGCAGAGTCGAGCTGGCCCCCGAACCCGATACAGCGGGAAGGCTCAAGTCCGTTCTTCCGGCACAAATAAAAGTTATTTGCGTCCATCGGGTTTGTCACCGTGATCAGTATCCCTGAATAATGCTTGAGAACCTGGCTGCACTCGAATGCCACGGGGAGGTTTGCCTGGAGGAGATCCGCCCTTGTTTTTACGTCCGGGTTGCGGGGGAGCCCCGCAGAAAACACGCAGATATCGCTTTTTTTCGCGGATTTCCAATCGGTGCTCACCGGGATATCCAGCCCCGTATGCTTGAGATCAAGCACCTGGGATTGCAGAAAGGCGGGGACGGCGTCATACATGACAAGCTCGTCCGCAAGTCCGAGGATCGCCGAGAGGTACGCGACCTGGCCCCCAACCCTGCCCACTCCCAGCACCGATATCGATGTCATACTCTTCTATCATTCCCGCCCGGAGAATAAATAATTACAATCACGATGATCTCTACTCTACATGCAAAAACTGTGTCCCGGGAAGGTCGAAGTCGGAGGTGTTGCACTTGACAACCACCTCATACTTGCAGCCGGAATTCTCGGCACCACCGGGTCGTCTCTCTCGCGCATCCTCTCCGCGGGCGCCGGGGGAGTGGTCACAAAATCTATCGGACCGGTTCCACTCGAGGGGCACCCCGGCCCCTGCCTTGTTCCTGTCGAGGGAGGTCTCCTGAATGCGATGGGGCTTCCCAATCCTTCGATGGAGTTCCTGGACGAACTTGTGCCCCTTGCAG
>CAYNXS010000138.1:0-3100 GCA_964401215.1 uncultured Methanolinea sp.
TTTCCGGTAGAGCATAGCTGCAATTTCATTCGCAGTCAAGGGAATGTTAAAACGGACAGCCGCGAAACCAGTTTCCTGATCGACAATGAAACACAGCATTATCATGGTGACCGCTTTCCTGCTTCTTATCGCGATTTCGGCGATCGGGACCGTGTCTGCGGCTGACACTGACACAGACAACACGATCATGGCATCAGGGACCGGATCTGTCATCGGCACTCCGGATCGTGCACAGATCTCCCTCGCAGTCGAGACCGAGAATCCCAACGTTCAGGCCGCCCAGGCCGAAAATGCAGCGAGGATGACCAAGGTGATGGACGCGTTGATTGTTGCCGGAATCCCGAAGGATGCGCTCAAGACAACCGGATACAACATCTACCCAGTCTATGAAGAGACGAAGATCTACGGCCTGCAGAAAGTAAAGACCTATCGTGTGACGAACACCCTCACGGTCACGCTCCACGATGTCTCCCGCACTGGCGAGGTGATCGACATCGGTGTCGCTGAGGGGATCAACCAGGCGAGTTCCATCCATTTCTTCCTCTCTGACGAGCAGTCCCAGGTGTTGCGGACGGAAGCGCTGAAAGAAGCAACGGAGAGGGCTTCCGCAGATGCCCGGACGGTTGCGGGTGCACTGGGTGTCAGCATACAGTCGGTGAAGTCGGTCCAGATCGGCGGGGGCTACTCGCCGGTCCAGTACCAGTACCAGAACTACGCCATGGCAGAATCAGTGGGGGGCGGGGTCTCGACACCGATCGAGCCGGGCGACATCACGGTGACCGCAACGGTGACAGTGACCTACCTGATTTAAGGAGACCAGAAAACAGAAAATGGAAGGGGAAGGAGAGCACCTCTCCTGCCCCGGCATGTTCTTTTCCAATGAGAGACCATTCCATGTCAAACCTCCTTTTGCCTCATTGCTGTTGTATGTGGGGAGATTGACGTGAGTGTGCTATCTGTACACCAATTCAGTCACTGAACCGCCGCCGTTTTTCAGTATCTATTGCATCTCCTGGAACATCCAACAGGCGTTGTTGGATCCCCGGTGACTGGGAGGTCGCCCAAGGCCGAGGGCGGCAGCCCAGCGCTCTTTTCGGGGGCGACGGAGTGCAATCACATCTGGGGTTGCACGGGCGGATAGCCCCCACACAATGTATCGGTTCATCAATCCTGCCCACACCCGGTAGCGAAGAACCTTCCTTTTTGATACAAACATCATTCTGGCTGAATGATTGGTCTGGATTCTCCAAAGAAAGCAGACACCAGCGAGGACAGATACAAAAGAGAAGTCGTACCCGAACTCCATTCCCAGGACTGGAACAAACCCTTAAGACCACCCCCAGCAATCCATAGTTGCGACCAATGGATCCCGTGCAGTGTTCGGTCAAAGGGGTGTTCATGGCAGTCGGACCCCTCGGGGCATCACCTGCGGTCATCCTCTCTCTGAATGACAAGGATTCCTGCCTGCCCATCTATATCGGGCTCTGGGAGGCGATCTCAATCAGAAACGCCCTCAAGCAGGAGGTCCCGCCACGCCCCCTGACCCATGATCTCTTCGTGGAACTGCTGAAGTCATTTGGTATCGACATGAAAGGCCTGATCATCGATTCCCTTGATGACGGGGTCTACTATGCGAGACTCATTGTAGAGCAGGATGGACGGCAGGTGAGCATGGACTGCCGTCCGAGCGACGGTATCGCACTCTCGCTCCGGTCCGGAGCAGAACTCCTGATCGATCCCGAGGTTGCTGCGAGCTCGGCAGTCGAATTCAAGGACATCGAGGGATTGCAGGATCTCGACGCCTACCTGACAGGGTGATTATTTTCTCCTCGATTCGAGCTCACCGAGTACCTCAGAGAATTCAATCCCGGCTGCTTTTAAGCTGACAAGCAGGTGGAACTGGAGATCGGCTGCCTCGAGAATGATCTCCTGTTTCTTTCCATTCTTGACGGCGATGAGATACTCGGTGAACTCTTCCCCCACCTTCTCGAGGATCCTGTCATTCCCCTTGGGATCGCGAAGGAGCGATGAGATGTATGATCCATCCCGGGGATTCTCTATCCTGTCGCTGATAACCTCCCAGAGTTCTGAAAGGACATCATGTGCTGACACTGGTCCCGCCCCCCACGATGACATCCCCGATCTCAAGGTTGTGATACCTCCTCAACAGGACTCTTGCCTTCTCGATGGTGGTTCCACCCTTCCCGATCGCAATCCCGAGGTCGCTCTTCTGCCGCACAAGGATCTTCACCGTCCCTTCGGGATCCGGCCCCTCGATCCCGGTCACTTCGGCAGGCTTGAACATGTTCGAGATGAACTGCGAGAGATCCTCCGAATGTTCCACCATCTCCACTTTCTTCCCGAGCACCGACTGGAGCCTTCTTATATTATCTCCCTTTTTACCGATAGCAAGCCCCATGTCGCCCTGCTTTATGACATATATGACCCGCTCGAAACGCTCGTCGATCACACAATCGAGCGCAGTAGCCCTTGTCAGGATGCGTAATTCTTCAATATATCGACGTTCTTTAAATCCTATGGTACGTTCCATTCCCCAATCCTTCGTATATGAGTGAATGGTCAGGAATTAAAAACGTTGGGAATAGATCCTCTCCCTGTCGTACACAAGGACAATCCTTCACCCGAAGGCCATGAAAATACGTTTTGATATCAAACAGGCCAGGATTTGTGATGCTGTGGAGGAAAAAATCAATCCTTTACCATTGATTGGGGTTGATCCGACATACTGGATCCGCACCGTCCCTTCTTCGGGAGAACGGAGCGATCTCTCTAAAAAAAAAATGTTGGCTGGTTGGATTAACTGATAAGATAGGTGGCAGATACCTGAGCGCTGATTGTGACCTGGCCCGGTTCAACAGGGGTCGGGACCGATGCAGATTTCATATCCATACCAGCCGAACGGGCATTTTCGTAGAGCACGGGTGGATAATAGCCCCCGACACTGAGTTCTTTCACTCCTGAGATCGTCACTCCCGCGGCAGCGGCAACGATATCTGCGTCGGCCCGGGCCTTTCTCACCGCTTGTGCGAGGACATCGCCGCGAAGGCTCTGCTCAAGTTCCTCGCTGACCATGAACATG
>CAYNXS010000139.1:0-3065 GCA_964401215.1 uncultured Methanolinea sp.
TAATCGTTCGTTCATACGAACCATGGGGAATGGTGAAATCCCCATCCTTTTCCATTACTATGGATTCAAATTCCCGTATATAGGTTCACCACGAAGACCAGGCATAGATTCACTATTGAGACCAGGCACCCAACAGGGATACCTGATGAAGAGTCAGATGGTGTTCACAGACCCTCCCTCTATGCCTGGAAAAGAGTAGTGTTCCCATCTCCAGGATGAACGTGTGGCACCGGGTTCCTCCCCGGCTTACCAATCCAAGGACACGAAAGAGGATCCCCCCTCATTCCCTGATGGACACCCCTATATGGATTCACATCCACATCATACACGCGACATAACGATGAAGAACCTCATCATCAGGGGTGCACGCCAGCACAACCTCAAGAATATCACTGTCGAGCTGCCGCGCGACAAGTTCATCGTGATTACGGGCCTCTCGGGATCAGGAAAGTCAACCCTTGCTTTTGACACCATCTATGCAGAAGGGCAGCGCCGCTACGTCGAATCTCTCTCGGCGTATGCGCGCCAGTTCCTTGGCCTGATGCACAAGCCCGACGTGGACGCGATCATCGGCCTCTCACCCGCAATAGCCATCGAGCAGAAGAGCACGAGCAAGAACCCGAGGAGCACGGTAGGGACGGTCACCGAGATTTATGACTACCTGCGCCTCCTCTTTGCACGCATCGGGATCCCCTACTGCCCTGAGCACAATATCAGAATCGAGTCACAGTCGCCGGAACGGATCGCTGAGCGGGTTGCGGAGGAGATTGGAGGCACCGTGACGGTGCTCGCCCCCCTGGTCCGGCAAAAGAAGGGAACGTACCAGCAGCTCCTCAGGGATCTCAATAAAGAAGGGTATACCAGGGTCCGGGTCAACGGAGAGATCCACCGGACTGACGAAGAGGTCACGCTCGAGCGCTACAAGAAGCACGACATCGAGGCAGTCATCGACAGGCTCGAGGCATCGGATAAATCCCGCCTTGTCGAAGCCTGTGAGAATGCCCTCAAAAAGTCAGGAGGGCTGATCATCGTCCTTCCGGAAGAAGGAGAGGAGAAGGTCTATTCGGCCGTGATGGCCTGCCCGGTCTGCGGCCTTACCTTCGAAGAACTCCAGCCCCGCATGTTCTCCTTCAACAGCCCCTTCGGGGCCTGCGAGGAATGCAACGGTCTCGGTATACGGATGGAGTTTGATCCCGACCTGATCATTCCTGACACGTCGAAATCCATCGCTGAAGGTGCAGTCGCCCTCTATAAGAATTACTTCGACGGTTACCGCAACCAGTATCTCGGTGCGGTGGCAAAGCACTACGGATTCTCGGTCCTGACTCCCATCAGGGACCTGACAAAGGAGCAGTACGACACCCTGATGTTCGGGTCAAACGAACGCATCCGGTTCTCGATGAGCACGAGAAACGGGGATGCACAGTGGGCCCATACCGGCGAATGGGAAGGGCTCGCCCCCCAGTCCGAGCGGCTCTACCACCAGACCCAGTCCGAGTACCGGAAGCGGGAACTCGAAAAGTTCATGCGTATCACGGAATGCCCCCGCTGCCATGGCAAACGCCTGAAGGATAAGGTTCTCTCGGTACGTATCCAGGACCGCTCCATCATTGACATCACCGACATGCCGGTCAGCAGGTGCCTGGACTTCTTCCGGACCCTCGATCTTCCCGAAAAACAGCAGGAGATTGCCAGGCAGATTGTAAAAGAGATCGACGCACGGCTCGATTTCCTCGAGAAAGTGGGGCTTGGGTACCTCACGCTCTCGAGGACTTCAGGCACCCTCTCAGGGGGAGAAGCCCAGCGGATCAGGCTCGCCACGCAGATAGGGTCAAACTTGATGGGAGTGCTCTATGTCCTTGACGAGCCCTCGATCGGGCTTCACCAGAGGGACAACCAGATGCTGATCGACACGCTCCGGCGTCTCAGGGATCTCGGCAACACGCTGATCGTGGTCGAGCACGACGAGGACACCATCCGGAGTGCCGACCATGTCGTGGATATGGGCCCGGGGGCGGGACTCCACGGGGGTCATGTGATCGCAGAGGGAACTCCCGAACAGGTTACCGAGAACCCCCGCTCCCTCACCGGGCAGTACCTGGCGGGGACGCTGAAGATCGAGACCCCCACGACAAGGAGGAAGAATGCAGGTTCCATCACCATATCCGGGTGTTCAGAGAACAATTTAAAAGAGATCGACGTTGACATTCCGCTTGGAGTCTTCACGGTCGTCACCGGGGTCTCCGGCTCGGGAAAATCCACGCTCATCTATGACACCCTGTATCCTGCGCTCCAGAAGATCCTGCATCAGTCGAGAATCACCCCGGGAAAATACAAAGCCCTCCGGTTCAATGGCGATGTGGACAAGGTCATCGTCATCGACCAGAGCCCGATAGGAAAGACCCCCCGGAGTAATCCTGCGACCTACACCAAGGTCTTTGACGAGATCCGGAGGGTCTTTGCCACCACGAAGGAGGCAAAGGTGAGGGGATACCCGCCGGGACGGTTCTCGTTCAACCTAAAAGGCGGCCGCTGCGAGGCGTGCGAGGGAGACGGGATGATCAAGATCGAGATGAACTTCCTCCCGGATGTGTACATCGAGTGCGAGGAATGCAAGGGAACCAGGTATTCCCGCGAGACCCTCGAGGTCAAATACAAGGGGAAGAGCATCGCTGAGGTGCTTGCCATGACCGTTGAGGAGAACCTTGAACTCTTCCAGAATATCCCCTCAATCCGGCACAAGCTCGAGACCCTTGCGGCAGTAGGCCTCGAGTACATCAAGCTCGGCCAGAGCTCAACGACGCTCTCGGGTGGTGAAGCCCAGCGGATCAAGCTCACCCGCGAGCTCTCCAAGAAGGGCACGGGCAACACCATCTATCTCCTTGATGAACCCACCACCGGCCTCCACTTCCACGACGTCAAGAAGCTGATCGCCGTCCTGAACGAACTGGTCAACAAGGGGAACACCGTGGTCGTAATCGAGCACAACCTCGACGTCATCAAGTCCGCAGACCACATCATCGATCTCGGGCCCGAGGGTGGCGACCTCGGCGGCTCCATCGTCG
>CAYNXS010000140.1:0-3037 GCA_964401215.1 uncultured Methanolinea sp.
TCCAGCCCTACAAGGTGGTTGAACTCGTCGAATCCCATCAGGAGATCAGGGTAGGATGACGGGTCACCCGTCCTCTGTAATTCCGAGAAAACCGTGGATACCGCCCTCGCGATCGCATAGGTGCATGAGACGGGATCGGCGACGACCGCGTACCCGATCGCCTCGAGTTCGGCAGCAGAGAGAACCGGCGTCTTTCCCCCGGGGAGCATGTTGGCAAACGACGGCCCCCGGACCTCGCGGCAGATCCGGGTCATCTGTTCCACCGAGGTCGGGGCTTCCACGAAGGTCAGGTCAGCGCCCGCCTCGTGGTACAGGTTCGCCCGGTGGATGGCATCCTCGATCCCGTTCACGGCAATCGCGTCAGTCCTTGCCATGATGACAAGGTCGGGGTCCTTTCGTGCGTCGACCGCAGCTTTGACCTTGGCAACCATCTCTTCAGGGGAGATGATAGCCTTGCCCTCCATGTGACCGCACCGCTTCGGCGAGACCTGGTCCTCGATAAACACCCCTGCCACCCCGGCCTTCTCGTAGAGGGAGATGGTTCTCGCCACGTTCGTGGTATTGCCGTATCCCGTCTCCCCGTCTGCAAAGACCGGGATGTTCGTTGCGTCCACGATCCGTGATGCGCAGTCCACCATCTCGGAAAGCGTGAGCAGCCCCACATCGGGTCTCCCGAGCAGTGCCGCGGAGTTCGCGTACCCCGCCGAGAAGACCGCGGAGAATCCCGCCTGCTCGGCGATCCTGGCGCACAGCGGGTCATGCACGACGGGGATGACAAGGATGGAATCGTCCGCGATCAGGTTTTTCAGGCGGGTGGTGTGCTTCATGGAAGTGTACGCTCCATGAGACGTGAAAATCACCAGGATTTATTCCTTTCGAAGGATTTTCCCGTGTATTGCGAATTTTTTACGGGCTATGCCACCCATGATCCCTGACCCAATTGCTGATATCCTGCCCCTTCCCACGTACACTGAAGGGATATCCAAATGGCAATCGACTGGTACATGGACTTCGTGGATACGGGGTACGAGCCCGCAAGGAATGAGTTAAAGGCGCTCTTTTATTGTGAGCCTGCCGAAGGTGTCAGCAGGGAAGAGGCTGCGGGGCGGATCGCGTCCGAGAGCTCGACCGGGACCTGGACAACGCTGTATTCGCTTCCGAAGAGGATGAAGGACCTCCAGGCAACGGTCTATGATATCCAGGGCACGTATGCCATGATCGCCTACCCCCTCGATCTCTGGGAGAGAGGGAACGCCGCACAACTCCAGAGCGGGATCGCCGGGAATATCTTCGGGATGAAGGCACTCCGGAACCTCCGGTTGATCGACGTAAGTTTCCCACGGGAATACCTGGACGGGTTCAAGGGTCCGCAGTTCGGGATGGAGGGGATCCGGAAGATGATGCGGGTTTCCGGGCGCCCGCTCACGGGTGCGGTGCCGAAACCGAAGGTGGGGTATGATGCCCGGGAGCATGCGAAGATTGGGTACGAGACCTGGATGGGCGGGTTTGACTTTGTGAAGGACGATGAGAACCTGACGTCGATGTCGTTCAACCGGTTCGAGGACCGCGTGACCGAGATGACCCGGATGAGGGACAAGGCCGAGCAGGAGACGGGAGATGTCAAGTCCGCGTTCCTCAACATCACCGCAGATATCGCGACCATGCAGGAGCGTGCCCGGATGCTGGCAGAGCACAACTGGACCTATGCGATGATCGATGTCGTCGTTGCCGGGACGTCCGCAGTCCAGACGATGCGTGACTACTGCTCCGACCTCGGTCTTGCCATCCATGCCCACCGGGCAATGCACGCGGCGTTTTCCCGGAACCGGAAACACGGGATCACGATGCAGTTCCTGGCAAAACTCATGCGCCTTGTTGGCGTCTCGCAGATCCATACCGGGACGGCGGTGGGGAAGCTGACCGGGTCAAAGAAGGAGGTGGCACTGCTCGCAAACGTCCTTCGCGACCAGAAGGTAAAGGCGGTGCCGCACATCCTCGTCGACCAGGACTGGGGATCCATCAGGAGTGCGTTTCCGGTCTCATCGGGGGGACTGCACCCTGGCCTTGTCCCCGATGTCCTCGACATCTACGGGAAGGAGCTCGTGCTGCTGGTAAGCGGAGGGATCCACGGCCACCCTGACGGGACCCGGGCTGGGGCGATTGCGACGATGCAGGCGGTCGAGGCGTGGAGTGACGGGATGAGCCTTGACGAGAAGGCGCACTCATCGCCCGAGCTTGCCCGGGCTCTTGAGAAATGGGGTTATTACCGGCCGAAGTGATCGGTACACCAGGAGGTTCTTCGCCGGTTCACGGCCAGGGTGACGGGTGACTGCCACAAGAACGATTCCGCGTTACCCGGTCAGGCCTCTCAGTTCCATATCATTTTTCGCTCCCGTGAGCACACGTAATCCGTATGTGCCACCGGATTTTCGAACCGTTTACGCCCCGCATATCCGCACGACAACTTTTCATCGCGCTCGGGTTCGGAGTCATGGCAGCAATGGTCCTGTTCACCGGGCTCTCCATACCGCTCGGTCATGGCATAATAGCAGAGCCGAGCGAGGTGTTCGTGACGCTTGGATCTGCGCTGTCGGGGCCGTTCGGCGGCCTGGTGGTCGGGCTCCTCCAGGGGGTCGTCTACGCTCCCGAGCGCAACGTCCCCTCCCACATGCTTGCCGGATTCATCTGGGGTGCGTGGTACTCCGTGCTCTACGGGTGGAGCCGGGGGGAGGGCAGGGGTAGGTGGACAAGGGTGGCGTTATGGGCGGTGAGCATACCTGCATACTACTACCTCCTGTTGCTCCCCCTTCACCTCCTTATCGCCTCCGCGACCCTCGGCGTGCCATTCGTTCCGCTCTTCATTGAGACCGGGACAGGTCTTCTCCCGGAGGTGGCATTCACGCTTCTTGTCACCACCCTCGTCCTCCTGGTCCTTCCGGAGACATGGGCTGACCCGCGTGGATGAGGCGGGAGCAGGGTAACCGTCTCTGGAAAAAACAGGTTTACAGGAGGGCCCGGACAACCCGGGAGAGGCGTT
>CAYNXS010000141.1:0-2957 GCA_964401215.1 uncultured Methanolinea sp.
ATGCGGTAACCTGAAGATTCCCTGACGGTTCATCTGGTGTGGGAGGGAGGAAATGCAGGAAAGAGGGGCATTTTTAATCCACCGGAGAAGTGCTTTATATCCTCCACGCTATATTGCAGGTAAAGGAAAAGCACTGGTGACTGACTGATAGTGCAGGAGGAAATGACGATGATTCGCGTGAAGGATATTCCCATGCCCACAAGGTGGGCTATCGCCACCCAGGTGCTCACCCGCCTTGTGGTGGTTGCTGATCCGCAACAGTGCAGGGAGAACCCTGCCTATCTGTTCAATGAACTGGGCAGGGAGATTGCCGAGATTGCCGACCGTTACCGGATGCCGAGAGAAGATGCCCGCGATCTTGTACAGACCCTTGGAGCAATCTCGGTAATCCTCTTCGGACCGACCTTCGAGACACCGTTTATCGAAGGGAGCCCCGATGAATCGGTGATACGCCTGTCGGAGTGTGCGATGTTCCGACCGGAGCGTGAGAAGAGAAGGGATCCGCTCCAGGTAAACAGGATCTGCCTCGCATATGTAAAGGGCGCGATAGAGGCACTCAATCCCGGTTACTCTATCACCATCTCGCGTGCACGGTGCGGGGGAGATTCATACTGCGAGATGATCATTGAGAAGAAAAAGTCCTGATCGTATCGACAGGAATCTCATAAGCCTGAAGGACAATCAGGTCCTCTCCAGATTTTTTTCACGCAGAAGACAAACAGCGTGGCCTCTAAAATCCTGTCTGCCACTTCATTCTCTGATACCGGGTTGCCAGCGGCGAAAGAGGATGTAGATCAGGACCAATCCTGAAATCGCGAGTGCGGCTGCTCCGAGTCCCAGTAACAGGTTGTCCATAATCAGATGCCATAGTATCTCAGATCCCAGTGCGAACACAAGGCATTCAGCCATTGCCCCGCATCCAATAGCAAGGAGTATCTTTGGCGGAGAGAGCCCTGTGATGATTCCGACCAGCGTTGCACCAACCCCTCCGGTACCCTGGAGCGGGAGGAGTACAAAGAGGGCAACTCCGAGGACAGACCATTTTGAGATCCAGGAATGTTTTTCCATGAACTCATCTCCTGATGCCAGGAAACGTGAAATCCAGGGGCCAAGGACCGGGATTCGGAGTGCAATATTGAAGTTGAGGATCATGAAGAGGCTGGTGAGGACATCCAGAAGTGCGAGCGAGACCGCCATAATCCACCACGGGATCCCAAGCCCGATCCCGATCGGGATGATGGATTCCTTCCCTGCAGGTGGTACATAGTAGATCAGCATCAGGCCGCCAAGTAAAAGGGATCCCTGGAAGGGGAGGACCAGGAAGGTAGAGAAAAAATATGCAAATGCAAGTGCGACAGGGATGATGAGTCGGATGATGATGGCCGCGGTGGAACGCTCTTTTCCCCAATAGGTAGAGAGTGATCCCTGGATGGATGGCATTCCATACCAGTAAGGATTCGGCAGAGTCTTGTAATTTGTGTAGCGTGTGATCATTCCGGGACCGGTTGCCCGGGTGATCAGAGATTTCGGGTACGGGGGTTAGCTGGTATCCGGGCGTTGATAAAAGGAACCAGAAAAGCGAAAAATTATGATCCGAAATAGCATATAAGACTGATATCTGACGGGCATGAAACAGAATACCTTCTACTTATTGCTGGGGTTGATCGGACTCCTTGAGGTTGGGCTCTTTGGGATTTCAGTGCTCCTGAAAAATCCCCTCATTATCACTGTGGGGTTTATCATGGGAATCGGGCTCCTCTACATTGCCCGGATGACTATCACTGATCTTAAAGAGGACGAGCGGTCCACCCTGATAACCCAGAAAGCGGGTTTTCGGACCCTGGAGGTTTTCTGGGTGCTCTTTTTCGCGGTAAGCCTTGGTAGTGCCGTTATCGGATTCAGCACACCTCTGGGTCTCCCCCACCCAAAAAATATGCCGCCGGGTTTTCCCAGGGATGAGCCCCACCTTGGATATTTTGGCATCATCCAGATGATCCTGCTCTGCTGCATAGCATTCCTCTATATCGGGTTCAGGGTATATTATGCACGAAAATACGGGGAATGGGATTCAGATGAAGAATAAGATCAAGGTCTACCGCGCGATGCACGACATGACCCAGGAGGCACTTGCGCAAAAGCTCAGGGTGACCCGGCAGACCATCCTGGCCATCGAGAAGGGAAAATATGATCCGTCTCTCGAGCTCGCCTTCAAGATTGCCGTTTTTTTCGGGGTCACCATCGAGGAGATCTTTGTCTATGACGAGACGACGTCTCCCTGATGTAACTGATATCACGCCGTTGCAAGGCCTCCTTTTTTTACTTCACCATTGACTACCCCTCTATAATTAACATGTCCCGGCCTGGCTTCCATAACTTTACTTTTAGTAAGTATTATATAACATAATGTAAAATAAATTTTACGTCAGTGGTACGCTGACACCTGAAAAACCCATGGGAGGAGATATGAAAAACCTGTCAACATTCATAGCGGTTTTTGCGATCCTCGCGATCCTGATAGTGGTACCGGTGCAGGCCGTTCTTGATGAGGATACTTCACCTTCGATCCATGTTCGCGGAGATTCGGACACCCGTATGCTACAGCACCTTGAGAAGCTGGAAGAGCAGGGATACAATGTAAGCGCTATCCGTGCAGCGGTCGAGAGCGGTGACCTGGAGGAAGCCCGTACACTGGTACGCCAGTTCATGGAGGAACACAGGGACGAACTGCCAGACTCCTCAAAGAAGAGCGACCAGATACTGCAACACCTTGAGAAGCTGGAAGAGCAGGGATACAATGTAAGCGCTATCCGTGCAGCGGTCGAGAGCGGTGACCTGGAGGAAGCCCGTACACTGGTACGCCAGTTCATGGAGGAACACAGGGACGAACTGCCTGCCCCACCCAAAGGAGGGATGAAAGGAAACCATTGCAGAAGCATAACAACCTAGGAGTAGGTCAG
>CAYNXS010000142.1:0-1341 GCA_964401215.1 uncultured Methanolinea sp.
TTCGAGAAATCATCCTCCCTTCCCCTGCGGGAGAGCCTCTCCAGGCGGTCATTGAAGGGAGCGTCTATCCCAACAAGGAAGAACCGGGGGAATTCCTCCCGGAATACATCCACCTCGGAATCCCCCCTGATGCCATCAACAAGGACGATGGGGGCATCGCATGCCCGGATCCGGGGTACGGACCGGCGGGCGATCGCTGCCATCCCTTCCTCGCGGCGGAGTTTGTTTGCGACTGCGCCAAGGTTGGCATCGGTGATCGCGAGCCCTGCGTCCCTGACCGCCTCGCGGATGACATCCCCCATCACGACGAGGGGAATCCCCATCTCCCCTGCGATGCGCGAGAATTCACCCTTGCCGCTGGCAGGCAACCCAACGACCCCGATCACCTTCATAAACCACCTCCCCCCGGTCCCTGGTCCGTATCTTGATGGTCCTTCCTACCCTGACCATCTTTGCAGCCAGGGTGGACAGTTCCTCGAACGTGATCGGAGAGCGCTCCCCCTTCACTTCCTCTTCAGAGCGATAGGGCTTTCCATTGACCTCATGTGAGAGGGACCAGTCTTTCCAGAACCGCTTGAATACCCCCTGCTGGAGGACGATGGTCCCCCGGGGAAGTTCCCGCTCTATTGCCAGGATCTCCTTCTCGTTTCCCCAGAAGATGGTCAGGACAACCTCGTATTCCCGGAGTCTCCCTGCAAGGTGTGCCTCCTGGCAGACGGCCATGGAACGCTTCACCTGGACGGTATAGTCTTTTGTGCATGCACTGGCATATCCCTCCCAGCGCTTTGCGAAGCCTTCCCACCGGCTCTTAACATCGAGGGCCACGCGATCCAGAACCCCTTCTTCGATCAGCGCCTCAATCGTATCGGGGAAGTACCCGTTGGTCTGGATCCCCACGTCGAGCCCCCTGTCTTTCGCAGCCCGGGCGAGGGCAAGGAGGGGTTCACGCTGCAGGGTTGGTTCGCCGCCTGAAAAGATGACCCCGGAAATGAGAGGCCGTGCAGCATCGATCTTCGCGATCACCTCATCGATCTCCCGCATGTCGCTCCCTGCCTGGATGGCGGCATTGTGGCAGTACGAACACCGCAGGGGGCAGCCGCGGAGGAATACCGTGCACACCGCTCTCCCAGGCCAGTCGATCGTGCTTAAGTCCACGAACCCGCCGAAATTCACCTTCACCCGGTTCACCGTGCTAGTATACTGAGCGGGGAAGTTTCTTCAAGGTATGGAAGGAGCAGTTGGGGCGAATGCCCCAACTGCGGGGGAACGAGGGATGGTCCGGAGGGGGAATCTCCCCCTCCGGTCTTATGAGAACGACACTCCACTTAGATACACTGGGGG
>CAYNXS010000142.1:1441-2925 GCA_964401215.1 uncultured Methanolinea sp.
CTCCCGTGAGTTGCCCTCTTGTGAATGATGTATACCAACCCTCCAGCGCGTCTCTCCCTCTGGCTGAATTCATCCTCCCCTCTCCCGGATCCCCTCTCCATTGTTTGCACCGCAGAGCGGTGCCAGAATTGCAATTGAAGTTGTTTCAACGCAAATCAACATTACTTTAGCAGAGAACAAGCACAATTTAGTCTCTTTTTAAAAAAACAACCATTTATCTTGTCTTTCTTCGAAGATGTACCTATGAGTCTTGTTGAAGATGCCCGGGCCGGCATCATCACTGATGAGATGAAGCGGGTGGCCCAACAGGAAGGGGTAACCGAGGAGTTCATCCGGAAGGGTGTTGCCGGAGGGCACATCGTGATCCCCATATCGCCTTACAGGGAAGTGAAGATCTGCGGGATCGGAGAAGGGCTCCGCACCAAGGTGAATGCCTCGATCGGGACCTCATCCGATATCGTGGATATCGATATGGAGGTGGAGAAAGCCCGCCAGGCGGAGCTTGCCGGGGCGGACACCCTCATGGAGCTCTCCACCGGAGGGGACATGGTCGAGATACGGAAGCGGGTCATCGCATCCACGAGCCTCTCCGTCGGATGCGTCCCCCTGTACCAGGCCTTTATCGAAGCTGCCATAAAGGATGGCGCTGTGGTCCACATGAAGGAGGACGATCTCTTCCGTATCACTGCAGAGCAGGCAAAGCTTGGTACCAATTTCATGGCCATTCACACCGGCATCAACTGGGAGACCATGAAACGCCTGAAGAACCAGGGCCGCCATGGCGGGCTCGTCTCGCGGGGAGGTGCGTTCATGACTGCATGGATGCTGCACAACGAGAAGGAGAATCCCCTTTACTCTGAATTCGATTACCTCCTCGAGATCATGAAGGAGCACGAGGTCACCCTTTCGATGGGCAACGGTATGCGTGCCGGTGCAGTCCATGATGCGACAGACCGGGCCGGCATCCAGGAGCTCCTCATCAATGCAGAACTTGCGGACAAGGCACAGGCAGAGGGGGTGCAGGTGATCGTAGAAGGACCCGGGCACATCCCCATCGATGAGATCGCAACGAACGTCCAGCTCATGAAGCGGGTTACGAACAACAAGCCGTTCTACATGCTCGGACCTCTCGTCACTGACATCGCACCAGGCTACGACGACCGGGTCGCGGCGATTGGTGCGGCCATCTCCTCATCCCTTGGTGCGGATTTCATCTGCTATGTCACGCCCGCAGAACATCTCGCCCTCCCGACACCAGAGGAAGTGTACGAAGGGGTCATCAGTTCCCGTATCGCGGCCCATGTCGGGGACATGATCAAACTGAAGAAGACTCGTGATCTCGACCTCGAGATGGGGCATGCCCGCAGGGACCTCGACTGGGCCCGCCAGTTCGCGGTTGCAATGAACCCCGCCCGTGCCCAGGCCATCCGGGACGAGAGGATGCCCGCCGATACCGACGCCTGCACCATGTGCGGCGATTACTG
>CAYNXS010000143.1:0-2878 GCA_964401215.1 uncultured Methanolinea sp.
TACCAACACTTTCGAGCAGCACCCCCTGATCGGGCGCCGTATCATGCAGGCGAAGGCAAACGGTGCAAAGATCATCTATGCCGATCCCCGGCTCACCCCGACAGGGAAGATTGCAGACCTGCACCTGCAGTTCTATTCAGGAACCGATGTGGCACTCTTCAACTGCATGATGCAGCTGATTCTCAAGAATGGCTGGGAGAACAAGGACTTCATCAAGAACCGGACCAAGGATTTCGAGAAGGTCAAAGAAGTCGTCATGAAGGAGACCTACTCCCCTGAGAACGTCTCCAAGATAACCGGCGTCCCTGCAAAAGACATCATCACTGCAGCAGAATGGTTCGGAAAATCAGGCAAATCCGCAATCCTCTACTCGATGGGTATCACCCAGCACACCACTGGTGTTGACAACGTCAAGTCAACCGCAAACATCCAGATGATGACCGGCAACCTTGGGAGACCTGGAACTGGCATCTGTGCTCTGCGTGGCCAGAATAACGTGCAGGGCGCCTGCGACATGGGAGCGCTTGCAAACGTATACTCCGGGTACCAGTCTGTGCTCGTCCCCGAGATGAAGAAGAAGATGGAAGATGCATGGGGCTGCGATATTGCCGAGGGAAAGGTAGGCCTGACCGTGACCACGCTGATCAACACCCTCGCAGATGAGCCCGGCAAGGTCAAGTGCGTCTACATCATGGGTGAGAACCCGATGCTCTCCGACCCTGACCTCCACCACGTTGAGAAGGGGCTCCGGAACGTCGAGTTCATGGTTGTCCAGGATATCTTCCTGACCGAGACCGCCCAGCTTGCCCATGTGGTGCTGCCGGCTGCATGTTTCGCTGAAAAGGACGGCACCCAGACCTCGACCGAACGCCGTGTCCAGATGTGGCGCAAAGCCCAGGACCCGCCAGGAGAAGCGAAGGCTGACTGGCAGATCTTCTGTGAGCTCGCCAAGCATATGGGATACGAGAAACAGTTCCCCTACAAGAGCGCCGAGGATATCTTCACCGAGGTTTCAAAGGTCACCCCCTCCTATGGAGGTATGGATTACACACGGCTTGGCAAGCCAGAGGCACTCCACTGGCCATGCCCGACCAAGGAGCACCCGGGGACGCCAATCCTGCACAAGGAAAAATTCACCCACCCGGACGGACTTGGTATCTTCACGCCGATCGAATGGAAACCTCCGGCAGAAGTCCCGGACGCGGAGTTTCCGCTTATCCTGACTACCGGCCGCTGTATCTGGCACTGGCACACCGGTACCATGACCCGGCGTTCTGTCGATCTCGAACGTGAGGAGCCCACGGGATGGGTCGAGATCAATCCCGAGGACGCAAAGGCGCTGAATATCCAGGATAAGGAGATGGTGAAAGCGATCACCCGCAGGGGAGAGATCACCATCGGTGCCCGCGTGACCGACACCATCAAGAAGGGTGTCATTTTCATTCCGTTCCACTTCGTGGAATGTGCAGCAAACATCCTCACGAACAATGCACTGGACCCGACCGCGAAGATCCCCGAATTCAAGGCCTGTGCTTGTAAGATCGAGAAGATACAGGAGGCCTGAACATGGCAAAGAAAGGCGATATGCTCTACGCGTGGACCAGCGACGAAGAGATCAAGAAGAAGGCAGAACTCGGCGGTGCAGTGACCGCACTCTGGAAATACGCGCTCGAATCCAAGATGGTCGACGCAGTTCTTGCCATCACCAAGGGGACTGACATATACGATGCCCAGCCTGTCCTGATCACAGATCCCAAGGATCTTGCAAAGACTGCCGGCTCACTCCATTGCGGAACTCTCCTGCTGCCAAAACTCATCAAGAAATTCCTTGACGGCGCGGAGAACATGAAACTCGGTGTCACGGTTAAGGGTTGTGACATGATGGCCATGTACGAACTGGCCAAGCGACAGCAGATCAACCTTGACAACGTCATCATGATCGGAGTCAACTGCGGGGGATCGGTCAGCCCTGTCCTTGCCCGGAGGATGATTGCTGATAAGTTCGGGGTCGATCCCGATACGGTCCACAAGGAAGAGATCGACAAAGGCCAGTTCATCATAGAATACGAGGGTGGTCACAAGGGGATCTCCGTCGACGAGCTCGAGGAGCAGGGATATGGCAGGCGCAGCAACTGCCGCCGCTGCAAGATGAAAATCCCCCGCCAGGCAGACCTTGCCTGCGGAAACTGGGGGGTTATCGGCGACAAGGCCGGAAAGGCAACCTTTGTGGAGGTCTGTTCCGAGAAGGGGGCAAATCTCATCAATGGCGCAGTCAAAAAGGGCATCCTTGCAACTGAGGAGGCAAATCCCAAGGGTATTGAAATCCGCGGGAAGGTCGAGAATGCGATGTTCAAGCTCGCTGACAAATGGCGCAAGCACGACTTTGACTCGCTCGGAGAGGGCAGGGACCGGCTGAAGAAGATCGTGACCGAGACCTCACGATGCATCAAGTGTTACTCGTGCATTGACAATTGCCCAATCTGTTACTGTGTCGACTGCACGACCAAGAATCCAACCTATGTCACACCCGGACAGCTCCCGCCGAGCTTCATGTTCCAGTTGATCCGGTTTGCTCACATTGCAGACTCGTGTGTGAACTGCGGCCAGTGCGAGGAACTCTGTCCCGCAGAGATACCCAATGCACTGTTCATGCACTCCCAGCAGGTCGAACTGGAGAAGATGTTCGGCCATGTCCCGGGTGTCAGCATGGAACTCCCCCTCCTGGCATACGTTGAGGAGAAGGCAGAGCGTGCAAGGCTTGCCGCAACGGGAAGCGACATGATCTACGAGAACGTGTTCAATCCTGCAAAATAACTCTTTTTTCCTTTTTAACGTCGATATAACGCTTTTTACATGGTTCAAGATGAACCAAAAAAAA
>CAYNXS010000144.1:0-2870 GCA_964401215.1 uncultured Methanolinea sp.
TGCCCCGCCGCTGTGGCATCCCATATTGCGATAGGGCCAGTGGAGCAGGAGGGGGTTTTGCCCCATCCTGCGGGGGCACAAGGGCAGGGGGTGGGGGATTCTCCCTCTGACTGTAATGGTAATACCGCACTTCCCCTCAGACGCTCTTGGGGCTGATGCCCCGCCGCTGTGGCATCCCGAATTGCGATAGGGCCAGTGGAGCAGGAGGGGGATTCTCCCCCTCCGGTTACAGTAAAACTGCACTCCCACTTAGACGCTCTTGGGGCTCCCGCCCCGCCGCTAGGTACCCCAAATCGCGATAGGGCCAGTGCTGAGAAAAAATCAGGTTTAATTTCCAACAGTCCCCCCTGCCCACAGGCTATCGTGTCTCGAGGCAGGGGAGGAGGGGGATTCGCCACGTCTGGTCAAAAGTCTTCCACTCTGGAGAACATCAAAATACCGTGTGTACATTGATTGAAACTCAAAATTCTTAAAAAAAAAGGATCCTCAATAGGAAAAAAGGCTTCCTCGCTGTTTTATATGGGGAGGCTGAATCGAAGTTCTCCTCTGCATACCAATTCAGTCACTGAACCGCCGCCGGGGCGTCCTTCGGGGGCGGCGGCGTGCATCGCATATGGTGGTGTGGTGGCGGACAGCCCCCGCAAAATGTATCCGGTTCATCAATTCTAGCCACACCAGATAGCGAAGAGTCGAAAAAAGAGAGAATCCCAAAAAAAACCGGGCTTATGCGGATGGAGCAACTGCAGAGAACTGCCCTCGCAACTGCTCCAGCCGCTCCTCCTGGAAACGGATGTTCATGCCCATGCTGCGGATGGCAAGCCCGATCTCGTCACCCAGCTTCACCTTCTCGTCATTGATCTTGTAGGTGTTCTCCAGGAGCTTGAGGAGCCGGTTGTTGATATCGATACTCTTCCGGAGCCGTCGGTATTCATCGATTGCCTTCTGATCGATCCCTGCATCGGTCGCATTCTGTATGTCGATCTCGATCATCCGCTTCCTTTTCAGCTGCCCCTCGATCGCCTCGTAGAGCTCCTTGTGGGTGATCGGCTTCATGATGTAATCCTCGATGTAGATCCCGTATTCCTGGGCCTCGGAGGGGGTGAGTTGCTTTGCAGTGAGCATCATGACCGGTATCTCCTTCAGTTCAGGGGTATTCTTCAGGTGCATGAGGGTCTCCCAGCCATCCATGGGTTCCATCATGATGTCGAGGAGGATGAGATCCGGTTTGACGGTTGCAAGGGTATCGAGGGCCTCCTGCCCACCATATGCTGCGACCGTCTGGTATCCTCCGCGCTGGAGCATGGTGACAAAGATATCGACAATGAACGGGCTGTCATCGATGACCATCACCGTATACATCAGAACGACCCCCCGATCTCACCTGCAAGGTCAGCCAGCGCCCGGACAACAGAAGATTGCTCCCCCCCGTCTCTGATTATCGCAACGATGAGGAGTTTTTCCCCCGCCCCGATCACAAACACGGAACGGTCCTCAATCATGACCGACACCGCATCGGGAGGAGCCATTTTCAGGATGCCGGACGCTGATTCGGCAGATGCAAAGAGGGTTGCACACATTGCCGCCAGCCAGGGTTCATTGAACTCGCCTTCCATCGAACGGCCAAGCATGATCCCGTCCCGGGAGATGAGGACACACCCCAGAACTCCTTCAATTTTCCTTATTTTTTCGATATATCCCTTGATTTTCTCTTTGAGCATCTGATCTCACCCTTGATCGTTGTCACCCTCAATGCCAGAGGTATTCATACAGTATTCATCCTTTCTATTCATATGCCTGATCAATAGACACCCGTGTGATCGCTTCCAGGGGATATCCACCCGTAATTCCACGCTCGTCGTGGTGATGAATTCGCCCTTTCCCTGGCCCGCTCTCACATAAAACAGGATGTTTTATTACACATCCCTCCCATACATAGTATAACCCAAAATCAGGATATTTGGGTCCAGAACTGCAAAATAGCAGCTATTTGGCTGTATATTAGCAAAGAAATGTACCGTTCCGGGGCCATAGGGTAGCCTGGCCATCCTAGGAGACTGGGGGTCTTCTGACCTGCGTTCAAATCGCAGTGGCCCCATTCATTCTTGCTCTCAGGAATTCCCATGAAACTCGATGAACGCTGTTTTGAGTGCCTGCTCTCACGGGTTGCTCTGGAATGCCGCCTCTGTGGAGCGGGTCCGAACGCAACCAGGGAGATCCGGGAAGATTGCGCACGGCTTCTCGATGAACTCCGCACCCAGCCGCTCTCCCACCCGCAGATAGCAAGTGCAATCCACCGGAACGCATATGCCCGGCTCGGGAACACCGATCCGTTCCTCGCGCTCAAGGAAGAGAGTACCCGGCAGGCACTTGCAGTCTGCAGGGAGGTCAGACCCCACCTTACGTCGTTCCGGGACTTTGTGCTCGCAAGCGTGATTGGAAATACCTTCGATTACGGGGTAAAGTCCCACACGGTGCAGTCCGATTTCTCACGCTATTTCGATGAAGAATTCAAATCAGGCCTCGCAATCGATGACTGCGATCGTATCCTCCCCCTGGTCTCAAGGGTCGTGTACTTCACCGACAACTGCGGCGAGATCGTCTTCGACCGCCTGCTCCTGGAATTTTTATTCCGGCACGGCTCCCGGATCACCCTTGCCCTTCGTGATGAACCGATCCTGAACGATGCTACCATGGCCGAGGCACTCTCTCTCCACATGGACCGGTATGCGGATGTGGTCACGACGACCGGGTGCGGGTGTGAGATAGGAGTCCGGCTCGACTGCATGCCCGATCCTCTTGCAAATGCCATGGAGACCTGTACCCTCGTCATTGCAAAAGGCATGGCAAACTACGAATCCCTCTCGGAGTAC
>CAYNXS010000145.1:0-2843 GCA_964401215.1 uncultured Methanolinea sp.
TTTGGCGGCCCGAGAAATTTCGGACCCCGTGAAATGACCAAGGTAGTCTGTTCAGACTGCGGTAAAGAATGTGAAGTGCCGTTTAAGCCAACCGAGGGCAGGCCTGTCTATTGCCAGGAATGCCTCCCCAACCACAGGCGACCACGGTTTTAAATTCAATCATTCCTTTTTTCAGAGTATGTTGTAATCCGGGGCATGAAGCTCATCTCCGGTATGATCATACCACGACTATTTACCCTTTCACGTCCTATACTCTTAGAACCAGAAAAATCTGGGCGATAACAAAGCGCATTTTGATGGGAAAGGGCGAGACTCTTCCATCCGGCGAGGTATGTCCTGTGCATACAGCATGTATCGGATAAGAGAAAAACTGGATTATGTGACAACACCTGTTGAGCACACCACACACAGACGTAGTATCATGATGAAGAATAGTGAAAAACCAACAGTGATCGGGACCAGATCCGGGTATGTGATCCGATTCACGTGCCCCAGTTGTTCTAAAGAGAACTCGATCGTATACAATATGCCTAAAGCATTTTACAAGGAATCAAGGGATGCGACATGTGGAAAGTGCAGGAAGCATTTCACTGTCCTGACACCTCACTAACATTTTTCTCATTCCCTGTTCTCACTCAACTTCCTGCAACGATTGGAGAGTCTTATCGTGTGCGTTGGTTACTATCATTACTCGCTCTCATATTCGCAGACAATTGAGAATTCAGGAATCCCAAGTTCAGTATTCAACAGATATGGAAATCCCAGGAACATTCATGATCAGGTTCCAAACCTGAAACGGGATGAACAGGCATCGCGGTATACTTCCTCCATATCGGAATCAGGGGGTGTATAGGATCGTGGCACATATGAAAGAAGGTCTCGGATCTTCTGGCGAATATCCTCCCGCCTCCTCTGGATCAGGATCTGCTGTTCATCAGGAGGGGCCGAGAACCGGTGCAAATCATGATGGCAGCAGGAACAGAGCACCAGCAGGAACGGCTCTCTCTCATGAAGAGGGACCTTTTCAGCAGCCTCCTCATCGATAAGCGAGTGGATCTCGAGATCGTCGAGCCCTTCCTCTTTTCCACAGAGTTCGCATCGTGCTTCAGCGGCACGTTTGATCCTCTTTGCCCTGATATGGTGAGTATTGAAAAACCTGAACGTGGGACATGGGCCCGGTAATTCCCTGAAAGCGGATGAGGCAATACATGGTAATAACCATTGGGATTGTAGCTCCTGCATTGATCGCAGATTCAAATACATGCAATGCACAGTGTCCTTTGAAGGAAAACCATGTCAGCACGGATTCTTGTCGCGTATGCATCAAGGAAAGGATCGACTGCGGAAATCGCAAGGGCGGTCGCACGCGATCTTGAAAATGCGGGAATCATGGTGGTGGTCGCCGACATGAACTCGGTTACCTCGCTTGAAACGTACGATGCACTGGTTCTCGCAACTCCTCTGTACGCAGGAAAATTCCTGGCGGATATACCGGCTTTTATAACAAGGCACCGTAACTACATCGTCAAAATTCCCGTTGCCGGTTTTGTTACTGGTATCGCCCCGGTCTACCCAAAGGCAGGCGATCCGAAGGCGATTGCCGGAACACTTGCTGAAGCAATGGCCCCGGCAAAGCCTGTGGCAGTCACGATGTTTGCCGGGAAATTCGATCCCGGGGACCAGGGATTCCTGGTCCGATCCATCGGGAAGATGATGAAGATCCCGGAGGGTGATTTCCGGGACTGGGATGCAATCTCGGCATGGGCACGGGAATTGCCCGCGAAAATGGGGATTTGAATGCATGCCAGATACACGGTCATCCGGTCACCTGTATTGTGAGGGTGAACCGCGTTGCATCACGGATATTGCATCCGTTAAGAGGAAAAAATCCCCTCTCATGTCATTATCCCGGATTCTGTCGCCATGAAACGCCACCGGTAATACCCGTTTGCTCTCACGTCAAACATTTCCGTGCTCGTTTTTAAATCAGCACCTCGCGTACCTCTTTATACCCGGCTGCCAGAGTACCCCGCCATGAAGAAACAGCATGAACAAAAGACAAAGGGGCACAAGGCAACAGAGAATCAGGCATCTGCAGCCCCTGTCGGGAAGAAGACTGAAGGGTCACTTGATGCGCAGAAAATCGCGTCCCTGAAGGATAAAAACGCCGCAAAGATGAAGAAAAAAAGGCACTGATCTCTTCATTTTCACGCACCTTTCGCCATGGATACCAGACTTGAATGACAGGCGGGTGGATGCCAGGATGAAGAAGAGGGACTCTTTCTAGAGGATATAATCGATCACCGCATCGGGTTTCCACGATGTATCTTGGAAAACACTGCGTATTGTACAAACTATCTGCAATATCTTCTTAAAACAGGATTTTACAGCCAATATATATCATCTTTCGCACCGCATGATCCTTCATGAGAGATAGCGGCAACCAGAAAGGCAAAGGGAAAAAGCCTGATAGTGAAGAAACAAAAACAGCCACGGGAACAGTGGCCGGGGCCGTCAGTTCAAAACCTGCGCCATTGACCGCAAAAGAGAAGATCGCGGCAAACCAGAAAAACAAGAGAAGGAAATAGGTATCCTGGGTCAACCTCCCCTTTTTTTGTGATTATCTCTTTCCGCAGTAGCGATCCTTCTCATCGCGTTCTCATCTCCATTGGGAAACGGATGTGGTTCGTACGCATCTTGGGTTCATGGGAAGGTGGTATGTTCTTCGCAGACCACGGGTCCGGTTGGTCACACTCAGGGTGCCAGCGGCGAGAGGAGCATCTCTGGTGGGTGTGACTTTCCCCCCGGGCGCCCATTGAGGATATTTTGCAGGGGTGCTGCCG
>CAYNXS010000146.1:0-2822 GCA_964401215.1 uncultured Methanolinea sp.
TGTCGACATCGAGTACAAAAATTCTGCCGTCGCCAGGTTTTCCCGAAAAGGCGTGTGTGGTGATACACCGGCTCACATTCTCTTCCATCGAATCGGGCACTACCACATCGATACGAATCTTTGGGAGCATGTCGACATTGATGTGTCCTCCACGATATCTGAGTGATATTCCTTTTTGAGTGCCTCTCCCCATCACACTCCTAACCGTGATCCCAAATACTCCCTCTTTTTCAAGGGATTTCAATATGAACGGCAGTCTCTCCTCCCGGATATAGGCTGAAATATTCTTCATTACATGGACCGTCCTGGCTTTATCGATGCATTCACTTCTTCACCTTCGAAAAGATCGTGAACCATACCTGTCGCTCGCGCGAATGGATGAGGTGTTCCCTGATTTTTCCACCAGGTTACGCGGGTGTGCACCACACAGTGTGCAGAGGTGGGACATTTTTTATTTTCAGGAAGTGAAGAAGATATATAAGTCATATTGATGGAAGGAAATACCCATCTATAGTATATATAAATTACTCTTTTGTTCAAAACAAAAAAAATTAGTATACTGAAAGGTAGCGGTCGATCTCCCAGGGGTGAACCGCAAGCCTGAATGCATCGGTCTCCATCTGTGCGCTGGAGTTCAGTCCTTCCATGATATGCGAACCCATGGCCTTCCTGATCACCGAGTCCCTGTTGAGCTCATTATTTGCTTCCATCAGGCTCCCTGGAAGCATCTCGATGCCGCGAGCTTTGCGTTCCTTCTCACCCAGGTGGTAAATATTCACATCAGTGCTCTCGGGAGGTTCAATCTTCTTCCTGATTCCATCAAGACCGGCTGCAAGCATTGCGGCAAAGCAGAGGTAGGGGTTGCACATCGGGTCGGGACTCCGGAATTCCGCTCTCGTGCTGCTTCCGCGGGCTGCCGGGACCCTGACAAGTGCCGAGCGGTTTGATGTACTCCAGGTGATGTAGACCGGAGCTTCGTACCCGGGGACGAGGCGCTTGTATGAATTGATGGTCGGGTTGGCAACTCTCGTAATGGCTTTTGCATGTGCCAGGATCCCGCCAATATAGTGATATGCAGTCGTCGAGAGCTGTTCCTCCCCTTTGGGATCATAAAAGGCATTCTTGCCATTTTTGGAGAGTGATCCATGGGTATGCATGCCGCTCCCGTTTATCCCTGCAATGGGTTTGGCCATGAACGTTGCATGGAGGTTCGCTTTGAGTGCGAGGGTCTTTGTGGCGAACTTGAACGTGATCACTCTGTCTGCAGTATCGAGTGCGGTGCTGTATTTGAAATCTATCTCGTGCTGGCTTTCAGCGACTTCGTGGTGGGATGCTTCAATCTCGAAACCCATATCGGTCAGTGCAAGAACGATATCCCTTCTGACGTCTTCTGCCCAGTCAGTGGGCGCGAGATCAAAATATCCCCCGAAATCCTGGTACTTGGTGGAAGGGCGGCCGTCAACCATCTTGAACAGGAAGAATTCCAGTTCGGGCCCTGTATTGAAGGTGAAACCCATTGCCCTGGCTTCCTCAATCTGCTTCTTCAGAACGTACCGTGGATCACCTTCGAATGGTTTATTTCCGTACGTATATACATCACATATAAACCGGGCGACCCGGGCATCCGAGGGTCTCCACGGGAGAATGGCATAGGTATTGAGATCTGGTTTGAGGAGCATATCGGACTCTTCAATCCGTGCAAATCCCTCTATAGACGATCCGTCAAACCATATCCCCTCAGTCAGGGCTTTTTCCGCCTGCTGAGCAGGAATAGCCACGTTCTTCGGAATACCCTGAATATCCGTGAACTGCAACCGCAGGAACTTTATAAGGTCGGCATCGATCCGCTCAAGCATCTCAGCCACGATGTCTTTGCTCATATGGAAATTAACTTCTACCTGATCAGATTTATATTTAATGAATCAAACCTAATAAGAAGTTCAGGGAGACTCCCTGCAATCGGATCTTGTGCAGGGGAATATCATCCCACTCTACCGGTTCGTGATCGACATGTGTGGAATAATCGGGGTTATAGACAGGTCCAGGCAGTGCATGGACGGAGCGAGTGTCAGAAACGCGCTCTCCATGATGGATGAACGTGGAAGCGGGGAAGGGGCAGGGTACGTTGCCTATGGGGCATTTCCTGAATTTGCGGAATGCTATGCCATTCATGTGTTCTTCGACACCGTCCACGAAACAAAGCCTGCAGTTGACCAGGAGCTGGCCAAATGGGGAACAATTGTTCATGAAGAAGAGATTCCAACCTACGAACAGCAGAACATCCGTAAGATCCACACCCCCTGGCGGTATTTTTTCCTCCCTGACCCGCACCTGATGCCGAGAAGCACGACACCGGAAGACGACATCGTCATGCACCTAGTGATGAAGGTGAATACGAGCATTCCGGGGGCTCTCATCTACTCATCAGGGAAGAATATTGCCATCTTCAAGGCATCAGGGTGGCCTGAGGAGGTTGCTGATTTCTACCGCATCCAGGATTACAAGGGATACATATGGCTTGGACACAACCGCTACCCCACGAATACTCCCGGGTGGTGGGGTGGGGCTCATCCCTTCAATCTTTTGCACTGGAGCGTTGTCCATAACGGAGAGATCACCTCGTACGGGACAAACCGCCGTTACATCGAGAGTTACGGCTATCGCTGCTCAATGTTCACCGATACCGAAGTTGTTGCCTATCTCTTCGATCTCCTGGTCCGAAGACATCAGCTCAGCCCTGAGATCGCGGTCAGGGCCCTTGCCCCTCCCTTCTGGGATGATATCGATCGGATGCCGGAGAACGTTGCCCGCCTGAACACGGC
>CAYNXS010000147.1:0-2772 GCA_964401215.1 uncultured Methanolinea sp.
TTGTTCATCAGGAGATCGAACTCCTGGGTCCCTGCAGACGAGATCTCGGTTGGGGGGATAATGATGTAGACCGTCTTTCCCTCCGCAAAGGGATGGTGGTACACGAGCGCGAGCTCGTCACCCATGACCGCCATGCCGCCATGGATGCTGACTGCCGGCCCGACTCCTGTCTCGAACCCGAATGCGACATTCCCCTCAACAGTCTCCTCGACATAGTTGTACCCGATCATCTTCCGGAGCTGGTCGCTGGTAAACGGCGACCCGACCGCGTAATTCATGGCGGTCGCAAGGGAGATCATGATCGTGCTGGTCGAGCCAAGCCCTACGTGCTGGTGCTGGTGATCGGTAGCCTTGATCGAGAACCCCCCTTTATATCCTGAGATCTTCTTGAAGACCTCCACGAAATGCTTGATGATTGCAGGGCGGTTGTAGTCGATCTCAAGATCTTTTGCGAGGCATTTGACCTCGACGCTGCAGTAGAGCTGGATCGCAAAGCCGACACCACCGCCACCGGGGCGTGCCGGTGAGAACCTGTTCATGTCGAGCACCGTTAAGTGAATCCTTGCCGGGGATGTGACGTGCACGGTCCCCTTTACCGGTACAAGGGATTTCGGGCATGGTATCCCGAGCGTCCGGATCTCCTCGCCAGGGGGAAAGACATTGAACTCGTATTCGACAAGGTCGAGGTCTCCACCCCTGATTTTCATGATGGCCATATGTGTAACCCTGACAATGCATGACAACCCATCTATGAAAATGTTTCCTGTGCCCCGGTCGGGGTATCCCCCTCTACCGCTGGCCTGCTTTCCCGGGCAATGTCAGATCAGCCGGGATTTATGGTGATCAATGGATCGATTCCCGCATTTGAAACATGTATCGCCCTGTCTTGTCACATGGGTGTGGTGCGCGGATGGGATGGACGATCCGACATTGCCTGGAAGAGACAGAGGAATACTCGAACATGTGAGGATGAGATACAGCCCGATCAGGTGCGGTATGAGAAGAGAGTATACTGATTCATCATATCGTGATCTTTGAAAGGCATGGAACATGAGAGGATCTTTTCAGGTCCCCATGAATGACGATTACCAGTTCCCGCACAATGTGATTAAAAAAAATTGTTATAGTAGTGTATGGGAATTAGCATGGTATGGAATCGTCCAGGGTCCGGGGACCGGTCATTTCGATTTTATATGTCGATGACGAACCCGCCTTTCTGGATATTCTCAAAATTTCCCTGGAACGGTCCGGAGAGTTCACGGTCACCACCGCACTGAGTGCACCGGACGCTCTCGAGGAACTTTCCAACCACCCTTACGACGCCATCATTTCGGATTACCAGATGCCGGACATGGACGGGATCACCTTTTTGAACACTGTCCGGGGCCAGTTTGGCAACATCCCCTTTATTCTCTTCACCGGCCGCGGCCGCGAGGAAGTCGTGATTCGGGCCATCAACAGCGGCGCGGATTTTTACCTCCAGAAAGGGAGCGATATGAAAGCCCAGATCGCCGAGCTTTCCACCAAGATTCGCTACGCGGTCTCCCGCAGGAGGGTGGAGAAGGATCTTACCGACAGTGAGGAGCGGTACCGGAACGTGGTCGAGGATCAGACTGAATTCATCTGCCGGTTCCTCCCGGACGGCACCCATAGTTTTGTGAACGAGGCGTATTGCCGCTATTTCGGGCTGAAACGGGAGGAGATCGTCGGGAGCCTGTTCAGACCGGTGATTCCCCCGGAAGACAAAAGGGGCGTTGCCCTGCTGATCGCATCGCTCACACGAGAACATCCCTACGGAACGATTGATCAGCGGATCATCATGCCTGACGGAAGCATCCGGTGGCAGCGGTGGGTGGACCGGGCCATCTACGATCAGGATGGCACACTGAAGGAGTACCAGTCGGTCGGCCGGGATATCACGGAACTCAAGATAGCCGAGGAGGCATTGAAAGAGAGCGAGGAGAAGTATCGTGCGGTGTTTGAGAATACCGGCACTGCGATGGTGGTCATCGAGGAGAACCGGATCATCAGCCTCGCGAATTCTGAATTTACGCACCTGAGCGGATATTCCCGGGAAGAGATTGAAAGAAAGAGATGCTGGACCGAATTCGTGGTCCCGGAAGACCTGGAACGGATGACCGCCCAGCACGAGCTTCGCAGGAAGAACCATGAAAAAGCCCTGACCCATTATGAGTTCCGGTTCGTGACTAAATCCGGAGATATTCGCAATATTTACCTTTCAATCGGGATGATCCCGGGAACGAAGAAGAGCATCTCATCCCTCCAGGATATCACCCGCTGGAAAGAGACGCAGGAAGATCTTATCGGGAGTGAGGAACGGTTCCGGCAGCTCTTCTCCAGGATGCCGAGCGGTGTTGCGATTTATGAGGCTGTTGATGAAGGCGGGGACTTTTTCATCAGGGATTTCAATGCTGCTGCCGAATCCATCGAACATGTCAGGAAAGATGACATCATCGGAAAGAGGATCACCGAGGTTTTTTCGGGGGTGAAAGAGTTCGGCATCTTTTCGGTGTTCCAGAGGGTGTGGAACACAGGAACCGCCGAGTTCTATCCTGACACTCTCTACCGCGACGCTCATGACCCAGGATCGTGGCGGGAGAACTGGGTCTACCGCCTGCCGACAGGAGAGATCGTCGCAATTTACAATGATATCACTGCCCGGAAGCATAGTGAAGAGGATCTGAAAGAGCGGGAACGGTTCCTTTCAACCCTGATAAGTAACCTGCCGGGGTTTGCGTATCGGTGCAGGAA
>CAYNXS010000148.1:0-2749 GCA_964401215.1 uncultured Methanolinea sp.
CAGTACCCACCACATCTCCAACTGTAACACCTACATCGACGAACATCCCGACATTCTCACACGAGTTTTACGGTGAAGTTACAATCCGTGACGGAGTTCCGGCTCCTGAAGGAGCCCAGATTGAAGCAAGGGTGACCGGTGTCCAGACAGGGGACAGAAACCCCCTGTTCGTTGTCACGCCGGGGCAGTACGGCGGACCATCAACGTTTGATACAAAACTTCTGGTCTACGGGAATATCGAGAACGGTGCACCCATCCAGTTCTACGTCGATGGCATCCTTGCCGAATGCCAGGATGTCCAGGCAGGCGGAGCATGGGTTAGTTCGTATCCATTCCACTCAGGAAATTGGACTCAGATCAATCTGCGGACCAACATCACCGTCCCGGTCGTCAATTTCGTGGGAAGCCCGACGTTTGGCACCGAGCCGATGATCGTTTCGTTCTTTGACACATCCACGGGATACCCCGACCACTGGCTCTGGGACTTCGGTGACGGGACATCGTCAGATCTGCAGAACCCAGTCCACCGGTACATGTTTGGCCGGTTCAATGTGAGCCTGACCGCCTGGAACATTGCCGGAACCAGCAACATCACCAAGCTCAACTACCTCGACGTCCGCAGCAGCGCAAGCGGCGGCGGCGGTGGCGGCGGCGGTGGTGGAGGCGGTGGCGGCGGGTATTTCGCAGCCGCTGCGGCTACCACGACGACTGCTACTCCGACACCCACCCCGACCCAGGGAGGGAGTACGCTTGGTCCGGGTGGCGTGTTGCCCCTGAACTCAGCGCTCGCACTCTCGCAGTCGGTCGTGATGGTCTCGGAGGACGGGATGGGATCGGTCTCCATGCCGAGCGGCATGAAACCGCAGGACTCCTCAGGAGCCCCACTTCTCAACCTGACCATACGGCGGATACCCAATTCCGAGCTGCCCCAGGCGCCAACCCCGGGATTCACGTTTGCCGGATTTGCGTATGACATCGAACCCACCGGAGCGAAATTCGATCCCTACGTGACATTCTCCATCACCATCCCGGAGAACGAATGGGCAGGGCTGCAGGGTAAAGACCTGTCTATCAAGTGGTACAACCCTTCCACGTCTGCATGGGAAGACCTCCCCACAACGGTGAGCAGCGAGACGAGGACGGTCAGTACCAAGATCACCCACACGAGCATTTTCGCCCTGTTTGTGGCGAGTCCAAGCACCACCACCACGGTTGCTACGGAAACCATCACCACGATTGGGACAGCAGCTCCCGTAACCGGCGGATTGCCCCTTGACATGATCATCAAGATAGTGATCCTGATCATCATCGTCATCGCGGTAATCCTTCTCCTGCTCTACTTCCTGCGCAGAAAGAAGGGGCCTGAAACACCTGCCCCCGCGGAAGCCCCCTCGGATGAGTGGGACATCAAGGGACTGCAGTAACCCTTTCTTTTTCTTTTTCATACTTTTTCCCGTTGTTCGTTTTCTCTTTCTGGACGTGAAGGCTCCCATTCTACATACGAGAGTCTAAACCAATCATCCCGGTTAACTGGGAACATGGAAATCCCTTGGCTCCTCTCGCGTTCTCGTGCCATATCCCGGAATTGAACAGCCGCGTTCGCAACCTTCATTCGTAGGAAGACCGAACACTCCCGCATGCTCGGATTCCTGGGACTTCCAACATGGTCGCCCTATATTGTGGGTGTGGCCATCGGGCTCCTTGTCTGCCTCTCACTGGTTATCTCGGATCGGCCGCTCGGCTGTTCCACGGGTTTTGTAAAAACCTCCGGCCTGATTGAAAGGGTTGTGCGGGGAAAAAAAGTGGAAACTACTGAATATTACCAGGAGATTCCGCCAAGAGTCGACTGGCAGTTCACGATCCTGCCGGGCATCGTGATAGGAGCATTCATCTCCTCTATTCTCTCTGGAGTATTCAGCCCTGAATGGATCCCCCCGCTCTGGGAAGCGACATTCGGAGATACTATCGGACTGCGGATAGCAGTCGCCCTCCTTGGCGGGATCCTCCTCGGGTTGGGCGCCCGGTGGGCAGGCGGATGCACAAGCGGACACGGGATCAGCGGGAACCTGCAGCTCTCGGTCGGATCCATGGTCTCTTCCGCCTGTTTCTTCATTGGTGGGATCCTGACCGCAATGGGGCTCATGTCGCTCGGAGGGTAAGGAGATGGATCTTGCAGCACTCCATAAAAATACCAGTACCCAGGCCATCCTCGGGCTCCTGATCGGTATCGCGTTCGGGTTCCTCCTCCAGAAGGGTGCAGTCACCACCTACGAGGTCATCATGGGCCAGCTCCTACTGACCGACTTTACGGTCGTCAAGGTTATGCTTTCAGCGGTGCTGACCGGGATGATCGGGTTGTTTATCCTGGAGAGAAAAGGCCTGGCAAGGCGGCACGTCCGGGCTGGTTCTCTCGGCTCGAACGTGATCGGCGGGCTCATCTTCGGAATGGGGTTTGCACTCCTCGGATACTGCCCGGGAACCGTGGCCGGAGCGGTGGGGCAGGGAAACCTCGACGCACTCTTCGGGGGAGTAGTCGGCCTTGTCCTGGGTGCGGCAATGTTCAGCCGCCTGTACCCGTCGCTCTCGCGCGGTATACTGAAAAAAGGCAGCTTCCGGTCAAAAACACTCCCTGAACTCCTTCACATGAACGAGGCCACCGTGATCGTGCTCCTCGCGGCGTGCATCGTGATCGTCCTTGTGGGACTTGAATTCATGGGTTTGTGAATGTATCTCTTCTCATAACCTTTTT
>CAYNXS010000149.1:0-2749 GCA_964401215.1 uncultured Methanolinea sp.
GCCCATGCACCGAATGCCCCGTCGACGTGGAACCAGCACCGCTCCTGTGTGGCAATATCCGCAAGTGCATGCATGTCGTCGACGGCGCCGGTGTTCGTCGTCCCGGCGACACCGATGATGCAGACCGGGTGGCACCCTGACTCCCGGTCGCGGCGGATCGCTTCTTTCAGGGCTGCAGGATCGATCCGGAGCGACCCGTCGACCGGGACCCTTCGCAGCGATTCGCCCCCGAAGCCGAGGAGCTCGACCGCCTTGTCAATCGAGGAGTGCGCCTCCTCAGAGCAGTAGAGGGTCATCCGGGGTTCAGGGTTTGCCATTCCCTTCCCCCGCACATCGTATCCCGCCATCGTGTTCCTCGCAACCGCGAGGCCGATGAGGTTCGATGCGGAGCAGCCGCTCGTAAGGAGGCCGCTTGCGGTCCGGGGATAGCCGAGGAGGTCCTTGCACCAGTCGAGCACCTGCTGCTCGACGTAATTGTTGCTCATGTAGGAGAAGGCTCCGCTGACAGCGTCGGTTGCAGCCGCCAGCATCTCGGCGTACATCCCCATCACGGTCCCCGACCCGGTGACCCAGCCCCAGTACCTCGGGTGGGCGTTGCCCAGCTGGTGGGGAAGGATGAACCGGAGATATTCTTCGTACACTTCTCCCGGGGGCATGGGACCGGCCGGGGGAGGCCCCGCAAAGTGTGTTTTCACGCTGCCGGGCGCATGCTGCCAGACCGGGCGTTCCCGGAGTGTCTCGAGATAGTCCATGGTATCGTCGACGATACGGTGGCCGAGGGCACGCATGGAATCCCAATCACTAGGGTCCAGCGTCTCCTCTTGTAGAATCTCTTTCTGTGGATTCATGGTGGAACTCCGGTCTGTCGGCTTCGATTCACGGTGCCAGCCGACCCCTTAATTTCCCGCTACTGGTATAGGACACGTATTCGAATAGTGCTTTTGATATGGGGTTTCGTCCTTTTGCCATTTTATGTATCCACATCGATGGCGTCCAAGGTATCCGGAATGAACAGATACGTTTACTATTGATTATCCGGGAAATAACTCACGTAATTCAAGTGATGGAATGACCGGGACAGATGGGTTTCTTGTAGTGTTCATCGTTGCCACATTTTTTTTTGGAATGTTCGGCAGTTGTGTTCTCACACTCGCTCATCTCATTCTCGCACGAATCCAAAGCCCTCCAGGCCGACTGGTTTTCCTCATGGCAGTCATGGCTGCGGGCATGGTGTTTCTTGTCCGGTTCGACACTCTTATGATGATGGAGATAGCACTGGCTATCTCTGTTCCTTTTGCAGTCCTCGTCCCACCATTATGCTTCCCGCAGTACATCGGAGGGCTGCCCGGGATGTGGAGAGTGTTGCAGTGTTACCTCGTGATCTATATTGTCGGCACAATTGTCCCTCTCCTCATGTATGGAACCGAGATTTCGATGGTTCCATGGATTTTCTGGCACACGCCACTTTCAAATGGTTTCATCTATGTCTGCATGATGCTCGGGTATACCGGGCTTGCGATTGTTGTCTTTCGGATACTTCACTGGTCCTCCTGATCGCCCCGGTTCCGGACAAATACATCGCGGTGAGCGTGGAAAATTGAATATGAGACATATATTGTGCTCATCCCGTTATTTGTGGTGCAATTTTTTTTGACGCTGACAGGAAGGATAGGCTACGATCCTCCGTGATGTCATATCTGTGGAAGGCGTTGTCATTTCTGGGGGAGCCCGCTCTTCTGCTTTTTCCCATCAGGATTGTCTGGTAAATGAGAGGAGCGTCGTGCCCTTCGCGTCCGACAGGCTCATCCGGTTTCCATTGATAGTGAATCCTGCTGCCTTGCTAAGGGATGCGAGATAGGTTTGCTCCTGCAGCATGATGCCCCGGCCGGGGCAATTCATCTTGGTCGAGCCGATTGAATGGATCGATAGCGAGTTCCCTGCCAGAGTATACGATCCAAAGTAATCATTGCACCCGGCTGATCCTGTAATCCGCCCTTCATTATCAAAGACCGCAGTAATAGCTATTCCATTGATAACCGATGAAACGGCATCAGCAGTGTAGAACGAGTCAAGGATCCAGGTCGTCCCGACAAAGGGTGCGGGTGAAGGCGGAACGATCCTTTCAAACGAGAGGATTGTTGTGCCTTTTGAATCTGCGAAACTGAGCGTAGTATTCCCTGCTGTGAGCGATACTGCCTCGTGGAGGAGTGAAAGATAGGTACTCTCCTGCTCCATTACGCCTGTTCCCATACAATACATTTCCGTTGATCCAGCCTGTCCGATCGCAATTTTTGTGCCACTCATCTCGTAGCTGGCAAAGTAGTGGTTACAACCGGCCGAGCCGGTGATCCGCCCTTCATCGCTGAAAAGCATGGTGATTGTAGTACCATCCAGTATATGCAGGGATGAACCATTGGAGACATAATCCGTCAGGGTCCAACTGGTCCCGTTCAATTGCGGTTCAGCGGGTACCGGCGAATTCACGATACATCCTGCAGAAAGGAGGACAGGGATAAGTACCATCAGCCCCGCAAGAATGGGAAGGATGGAGATCTTTTTTGTCTTTTTCACAGGCTTCATGCAGCAAAATGCGATGTGAGTGGTTATAAAAAAACCTTTGACTTCAACATTATTCGCACCTATTGTTTCCAGGAACGCCAGACAAAAAAACAGAGAATCGAACTTGAAATTTAGAGCCTTTGGGGGGAATCGAACCCCCGACCTACACCTTACCAAGGTGTCGCTCTAC
>CAYNXS010000150.1:0-2706 GCA_964401215.1 uncultured Methanolinea sp.
TACGGAAGAACGCAGAAGTCTCGCTCCAGCGGATCAGGGCTCCCCGGCAGTGAACATCCCCTACATTTTGACGGCTGTGATGGTTGAGCCTCACCGCATATCAGGTATTCTTTAGATTATAAGACTGGCAGCAACGGTCCAGCCCGAATGCGGGGCAGTACTATCATCGAATATGGATGTTTTCATCTGAGCCTGCCAGAATCCCGGCCTTTCTCAGCTCAGTGACTAACTCATCGAGGAACTCATGTTCGAAGGTCAGGGTGATTTCTTCCTGGCTGTCCTGCGCGTGTACGGGGTATTCCCTCATGCGATCGCCGATTTTTTCGAGGGATATCCGCTTTGTGTCCCTTAACACCTCAAGGATCGCATGGATTGCTAGATCTTTCATCTCCATGCTGGAAGTGAAATTGTCCAGGCTCTCATCCTCCACGTCGAGGCCCTTAAGGGCTTCTTTCACTTCCTCTTCCGTGAGGTGAAAATGGATACCCGAGTCCATGAACACTTGGTACCGTACATCACCAACCAAGTGGATGTGGAGGACAAGCCCGCCACCGGTGATATTCTCCTCGTCGAAATTTGGAAAGTCCTGTGTATTCACCTGAACGCTGCAGTCTCCGGCAGGGACCTTTTTGATCAGGTGATAATCGTCTCCTCTTTCTTCGACCAGGTGGTTCTCCCATAAAACATTCCACGTTTCAAGAGACTGCATCGCAACGATTGTATCGTCTGCCGGGCTCCCTGGATGCTCTTTGTGGTATGGAATTTCATTCCCCAATTCAGCAATTTTCCCCTGGATCAACGGTGAAATGGCGTGCGCTGCATGGGAGATGAGTGCCCCGGTGAAGCGTATAAGATCGCTCTTGGTATAGATCCTGTCCCCTTCCCGATACCGTGCAAAAAGGGTGTCCAGTGCAATTTTCTGCGCTTCGATTCTCCTCCAGGTATTCTCTAACACTTCGTTGTCAGAGCCTGCTCCGGAAGGCTGATCATTGCCCGGTATATGCTTACCCAGCCACACTAGCACCTTGTCAATGGTTCCGGTAATTGTCTCATGCTCAAAAAACACTGTGACAGGTTTCTTATGGGCTTTGCAGCCTTTTTTTCGGAGATATGAGATAAAGGTACCTGCATCATCTTCAGAATAAAAAACAAGGCTTTCTTCCAGGACCATGACAGGTGATGGATCTGGATAAATGATAAGGATCGGGTTGAACGAATCATATTATTATTCGATACGTTCCTGAAACACTGAACAACCCGGAATACCAATAATTAATGTGCGGTTCTCATCCCGGATAGCAATTCCTGGTCAGGCAGGTAATGCCCTTCCAGGGTTTACCCTTCATATCCCCAGACTTGCCTGCGTCCTCGGTGGAGACAATAACGTGATCCAAACCAGATACTGGCATCCCTTATGATATTCATTCTGACATCAATTTCAGTGTGAAAAAGGTCAGGCTTTTGTCTCTCCCCGTGCACATTGATGTGCAATCCCCAGAGGACCCCCATGCAGTACCAGTTCGCCGACCGGATGACGTGCGCCCCACCCTCGTTCCTGGGCAGGCTCTTTGCGGTCTCCTCCAATCCGGATATCATCTCTTTTGCAGGAGGGCTCCCGAACTCCGCGTTCATCGATACGCCAGGCATCAGTGAAGCAGCATCCCGGGTGCTCGAGGAGGAGGGATCTGTTGCACTCCAGTATTCCACCACCGACGGGTACCTTCCGCTCAGGGAATTCATCTCGCACCGCTACTCCCGGCGCCTGGGACTCTCCATCCCCCCGGAACAGATACAGATCGTGAACGGTTCCCAGCAGTGCCTTGATCTGGTGGCAAAGATCTTCCTCAACACCCACGATCACGTGGCCATGGAGCGGCCGGGATACCTTGGGGCGATCGAGGCATTCTCATTCTACGAACCGGTTTTCAGGGACGTTGCACTCGGGCCGGAGGGCCCCGATCTCGCAGAGTTCGAGAGGGTCATCCGGGATTTCCACCCGAAATTCTTCTACGGGATCCCGAACTCCCAGAATCCCTCGGGGCAGACCTATTCCGGTGAGACCAGAAAAGCGGTCGCAGAGATCCTCGAAGGCACAGGTACCATATTCTATGAAGACGATGCATTCGGAGAACTCTTCTTCGATGGCAAACCCCGCCCGCCGATCGCAGGGCTCATCCCTGACCAGTGCATCCTCTCCGGATCCTTCTCAAAAATCATCGCACCGGGGATGCGGATCGGATGGGTCTGTGCACCTCCTGAGATCCTCGCACGGTTCAACTGCGCCAAGCAGGCCGCGGACCTCCACTCGAACTTCCTCTGCCAGAAGATCCTCGCCAGGTACCTGGAATCCCACGACCTCGATACCCACACAAGAGCCATCTCGGAGGCATACGGCAGGAACTGCCGCCTGATGTGCGATCTCCTTGACGACCTGTTCCCCGCCGGGATGGGTCACACGACACCCATCGGTGGCATGTTCATGCTCGCAACCCTCCCTGATGGCCTTGACTCCATGCGGCTCTTTGAGGAGGGAATACAGGGTGGGGTCGCGGTCCTCCCGGGAACTCCTTTCTATGTCTCCGGAGGCGGCCAGTCAACCATCAGGCTCAACTTCTCCAGCATGGATGAGGCGAGGATCATCGAGGGGATGAAACGCCTCTCCCGGGTTGTCCGGGCCCTCCTGTAAACCTGTTTTTTCCAGAGACG
>CAYNXS010000151.1:0-2695 GCA_964401215.1 uncultured Methanolinea sp.
GCTCTCCCCCATCTCAAAGGACCAGTTCCCGGTCTTCTGACGATTCCTATTTTTTCCTGACCAAAGCGTTGTGTTCCGGCTTTTTTGAACAGGGAAGATATCGGTCGGGATATTCTGGGAATGTCTGTTAAAAAAACCGGGTGGATCCTCCACCGTTTCACCACGGTTCATGGTACCGGATATGGGAAATTCTTCACTCCGGGTCAGAGTCCTTATGCAGAAGCAGTACATTATTGGCCGGGAATTTCTGGTTCAAAATCCGGCAGGAATGTACTCTGGTGGGACCAGGTCCTTCATGGGAGAGGAATGGGAATATCAGAAAAATGAGAATGCGGGGAGAGATTACCTGCTGCCAGGGAACGACTCACCGGCGGCCTGCCCGAGTGCGGGGACAGAGAAGTGTATCATCTCAAAAAGCCAGCGTGATCCGGTATTCCGGAGTACTGCGGTCATCCTGCCTTCCATGCACAATGGTGTTCCATGCACCACGACGTTGAACGTGCAGCCCGCCATCACCCAGGCGACCGGCATATCGCCGACAACGTCACTGACCTTGAATTGAACCCTGATCGAGTCTGCCTGTGCAAAGTCCCTCTTCGTCTGCACCTTCATGGAGGCGATGCCCCGCACCACCTCATCGACACCGCTTCCATACCCGCAGATGCCCGGTGCGCAGAGATCAAGAAGCCCCTGCAGGTTTTTCCTGCTGTACATGTCTGCGTAGCGGTCCATCATGCCGATGACCGCATTCTTCTGCTCTTGTGACAGTGGCATGTATGGATGTTGAACCCTCTGAAATGAAAGCGTTTCGACTGTGACATGATGGATCCCTCGTTCCATGTACTGGAATGATGAAGGGATGAAAGATCCTTCCATGGATCGCCTGACCGGGCACACATGGGATGAATGCTACGATCCAGAACACTTGATCACTACTGAAGGGTTGTCTGTTTCAATGGAAGAGGTGATTGATTTCAGGGTAATCAGCGAGAGCAGGGCATTCCCTAAAAAATCCAGAAATCTGTCGAGAGGGAGAGAAAATTGCACGTTCCAGAAAAAAGGTAAATCAGTCCCTTTTCACAAGGAACGCTATGGCAAGAATGCCAAGGGAGAGGATTGCGATGGCTCCGGGGAGTCCCGCCCGTGTGGGAGCCCCGGTGGGTGCCGGGGAGAGCGTCGCATCGACTGAGGCGGTCGCACCCTGCTGCACCTGGACCGTCGCCTGCCAGTTGGCGTATCCCGGGTGAGTCAGGAGAACGACGTGGGAACCCGCGGTCACCGAGGGGATGGTGAGCGGGGAGATGCCGACATAGCCGTTGTCAAGGTAGACGTCTGCACCCGCCGGGTTCGAGTTGACCGAGATCGACCCGGTCCCGGGGACGGAGGTCTGTGTGGGACCAACCGAGAGGGTCTGGCTGACTTTTGTCGTACCATCGGACTGCACGTTCACCGATCCCACCCAGTCCTGGAATCCCGAGAGGGAAATCCTGACCTGGTGGTATCCCGGTGTGAGCCCTGATGCGAGTGCCGGGGCAGCCCCGTAGTAGGTCCCGTCAACGTACACGCTCGCCCCGGTGGGAAGCGAGGTTACGTAAATGGATCCCGTGTTTGGTTGGACTGCAGAGAGCGATGCATACACCTGCGTGTTGAGCCCCGCGCTCACGCTCGTGGTGGTGCTCCATGTCGAATAGCCCGACTTTGTGACCTGGATGGTATGCGTGCCCTGGACCACGTTGTGGAACGTGCAGGGGGTGATCTGTGAGTTTGAGCCGTCAAGGACCGCGGTTGCCCCTGATGGAGATGAGGTCACCGAGATGCTCCCGTAGTTTTGGATCGGTGTCAAGGATGCTGAAACATAGACATACTGTCCGTCTGAAGGATTGCCGGAGTAGTACTGGTTCCATTCCTGGTATCCTGAGCGGGTAATGCGGATGGTATGACCCGGAGCTCCTGTAGATGAGACCTCTACCGTGACCGGGGTACTGCTTGTAGTGCCCTTGTAGGTGTCATCAAAATAGACTTGTGCTCCAGACGGCGAAGAGGTGATTGAATAGTAACCTTTTCCTCCCCCGATTATCGGGGTAAGAGTTGCAGATACGTGAATGTACTCCCCTTCGAAGGGATTGCTGTCGTAGCTCTGTTCCCAGTCTTCATACCCGCTCTTTGTGATCCTGATGGTATGGGACGGGTTCCCGGTGCTCGAGACCGGGACGTCGATAGGTGTGGTGCCCTTGTATGAGCCGTCAAAGTTCACTTCGGCGCCTGATGGTGTGGAGCTGATCTTGAACCAGCCAGTACCGCCGCCGATCAATCCGTCATCTGCCGATACGGTGCCGACCAGCCCCAGGATAGCGAGGGCCAGGGTGAGAACCATGAGTGTGTGTTTAGCATTCTGCATGTGAATCGACCTTGAGATTTCTATACTGGGATTATTGTTGTGGATATAAAAACCTGTTATATAAGGTAAACACGAAACTGGAATATCGGGTATGAGATCCCATGCAGGAGTCCCCTTTGGTGTTCATCACACATGTCCGGGGTGTAAAGGTGCATTTCAATATCTTCCACGCAGATTTCTATGGGAACAGAATACCCATGGTACACCGCAACCCAGGGTTTTTCAGTTCAGGAATATCAGGGACCCCCGTAGTGTAGTAATACACATAGACCAATACACTTATTTTCAACCACATCA
>CAYNXS010000152.1:0-2665 GCA_964401215.1 uncultured Methanolinea sp.
CCCGGTTGTATCGAGCGGATCGGACACCGGTGACAATCCGGATGAGGTGTGCAGATGCTGTGTCCCAGGTTCACAATCTGGGCATGGTAATCATTATACAAAGGGACCTCTTTTGGCACATGCGTTGTAAAAAAATGCTGGACTTCCTGGTAGGTGGCGTCTTTTTTCAGGAACCCGTACCGGGAAAAGATCCTTTTCGTGTAGGCGTCGACCACGAATACGGGAACGTTGCAGGCATACAGGAGTATTGAGTCGACGGTCTCTTCCCCGAACCCTTTGAGTGAAAGCAGATTCACCCTCAATCGGGAATGGTCTTCCCCGGACATCCGGTCCAGGTCCCCGCCATATTCGGCATCCAAAAATTGCATGAATGCAGAAATCCTCTGCGCTTTCTGGTTGTAATACCTCGATGAAATGATGTGCTGCGATATCACCGTGGGATCAGCGTCCCTCAATTCTTGAACGTCAAGCAGTCCCTCGGCCTTGAGGTTCTCTACCGCCTTTCTCGCATTGCTCCACGACACGTTCTGCGCCAATATCGCCCCAATGATGGTCTCAAAAGGAGTATCTGCAGGCCACCACCCCCGGTTTCCATACCGGTCCAATAAGGTGGAATAGATCTTCAGCAATGCTGTTGCCGTGTTTGTGTGTATCATGTCATGCTCTGAGGTGAATGCACCTTTCGGGAAATCACCCTGGATCACAGGTGATCCCCCGGGTTCCTGGAGAATCCTCTGCCACTGCCCCATGCCGATGTGTAAATCCCATCAACCAACCTCATGCCAGAGGTCGGAGATTCTCGTCTTCTCCTATCGGGTATTCACTGATATCCTCAACATGGGCTTTCCTTTTCTATCCACACAATGGAGCCCGACTGCATAGTGCCATCTTCTTGTGGAAAAACTATTCCTTTAGGTGCCGGAGAAATTCTTCCCTGTCAATATGTGCCTGCCTGAGAATCGCGAGCATGGTTCCGGTGGCCAGCTCCGGATGGTTGGGAACCGTGACGAGTCGCCGTGTTTCTGGATGCAGGAGATGAATATGACTGCCGGTCTGTCGTACAGGCGAATAGCCAAACTCTGCGAGGATCCTGATAATTTCACGAGCTGAGAGCAGAGGAATTTTTGACAAGAGTATCCACTTCAATGTCGAGATAGGTCAGTTTATGGTTGCTGGGAGTAAGCTCGATCAAAAGCTGGTAATGCTCCTCAAGACCTTTCTTGAGATTTTGCACCGCTTCCTCTTCAGATGATCCCTGGTCTGCAACATTCGTAAGGAGATCCACGGCCACGAAATAGTTTCCTTCCTTGTGGACTTCTATGAGAGTCTTCATGCTCAGGTACGATCTTTTGGGAGTTTTATTATAATAAGAGTATGTGGATCACAGTCCGGGTAGTGCCCTATCCGGCGATCGCCAGCGGCCGGGATGCCCCTCCGCTCCCACCTCCTGCCGATGTGAAATCCCGGAGAGCCGGCCTATGCACGGGCCGGAAAACCGCCCCCCTCCACATCATCCCCGGATGCACAACTCCCCATTCCCCAGATCCGGCCCATCCAACCAGGGAACGTTGAGGCTGTGGTGTGATAGGTACAACCCTTCTCTCCTACAATCGCTGAGGGTATATTCCTTGTAGTACATACCTGAGTACAAGGAGTGTTTACCTTGGACATCCCACGTATCTTCACCATATCAGAGAGTGCTCACCGTATCCATAACCCGTTCACACCAGCACATCTCGCCACGCTCGGCGCAGCACTGCGCCTGGAACCGGGGACTCGTATACTCGACCTCGGCAGCGGTTCTGGCGAGATGCTCTGCACCTGGGCACGCGATCACGGAATCACTGGCGTCGGCATCGACATGAGCACGTTGTTCACCGAACAGGCGAACCTTCGCGCTGAAGAACTCGGCGTCGCCGATCGAGTCAGGTTCATCCACGGCGACGCTGCCGGCTACGTCGCCGACGAAAAGGTCGATGTGGCAGCCTGTCTCGGAGCCACGTGGATCGGTGGGGGAGCCTTCGGCACCGTCGAGCTTCTGGAAAAGAGTCTCCGCCCCGGAGGAATCATCCTCATCGGCGAGCCCTACTGGCTGCATGTACCCCCAACGGAAGACGTTGCCAGGGGATGCGAGGCCACGACTATCTCCGACTTTCTCGTGCTATCGGAACTTCTCAAGTCGTTCGGTGATCGCAACTACGACGTGGTGGAAATGGTTCTGGCTGACCAGGAAGGCTGGGACAGGTACGAAGCGGCCAAGTGGCTCACCATGCGCCAGTGGCTCGATGCGAATCCCAACGACGACTTCGCGAACGAGGTGAGAGCCGCACTGACTTCGGAACCACAACGCTACGTCACGTATACGCGTGAATACCTCGGATGGGGTGTGTTCGCGCTGATGGCACGGTGATGGGGAGGCAGCCGGGGATGTTCGGCGGATTGTCAACGGCCGGGGCGGCTGAGCGACACTCCGTGGCTCGTCGAAGTGTGAATACATGGGTAATTACGGAACACCCCTGCAACAACGAGGGAACGTTGAGGCTGTGGAGGGAGATATACCACTCTGATCTCCTACAGTCACAAAAAAATTGAATGAGTCCTCTCCACTCTTCTCTCTCCCCATTCCGCCCCCAAAATCCCGATCCAACACCCCTCCGCAGTTCAA
>CAYNXS010000153.1:0-2659 GCA_964401215.1 uncultured Methanolinea sp.
GTGTTTGGATTCAGCAGTGCATTAAAGAACCATGAAGCTGATTCACTCCCTATCTTCCGGACACAATACCAAGAAGAGTGGAAAGGAAAGTCATGCATGGAGGAAGAATGAGCCTGATGACCTGCAGGATACTGCGTTGGGATTGACCATGATCCATACCTACAACCGCTGGCTTCCTTTCATTGTGATCGCGATCATTGCAGGCGGCATTGCGGCAATTGCCTGGACGGTATACGCAGAGGACCAGAATTTGCGCCAGGAGCTTCTCACGAAGAGCAGGCTTGTTGAGGAGGGAATCGATCCCGGGCAGGTCAAGGGGCTGACCGGGACCAGCGCTGACCTTTCTTCCCCCGATTACCTCGCCCTCAAGGAGGAGTTGATCCGGGTCAAGGCTGCTGATCCGCTCATCCGGTTCATTTACCTTATGGGAATGCGACCTGACGGGAACGTCATTTTTCTGGTCGATTCTGAAGCCCCCGATACAGACGGCTATTCGCCTCCCGGGCAGGTCTTTTCCGAGGTCTCCCCGGTTGTCCTGAATTCGTTGCTTTCAGACCGGAAAGAGTCAACCATAGGTCCATTTTCCGATCGATGGGGTACATGGATGAGCAGTATTATCCCTGTGGTTGATCCCGCAACCGGTAGCCCCGTCGCAATTTTTGGGATGGATGTTGATGCACGTGACTGGTATATCGGCATCGCCAAGGCCTGCCTGCCGGTGCTCATCGGCACGCTCATTCTTCTCCTCCTCCTGCTCGGATTTACTTATATCAGCCTCCGGAATGAGGAGGAGAGGCAAATGCTTGCACACTCGGAGAAAACTGCCCGGCTCTCGGAGTTGCGGCTGAAACAGAGTGAAGAACGGCTCCGCCTGCTTGTCAAGAATGTCAACGATGGCATCATTGTCCATACCCTGCCCAAAGAGGGGCTGTGGAGGATCCTCGAAGTGAACGACAGGGCAGGCCAGATATTCGGGTACACTTCCGAGGAACTCCTGGAGATCTCATTTTCCGATCTTATGGAGCCGGGTGAGTGGGATCGAATCAGGGATCTCTCTGGGGATTTTCTGGAAAAGGGGCATGCCATCTACGAGACCCAGTGCAGGAAGAAGGAAGGGCAGGATCTCCCGATCGAGATAAGCGCCCGGCTCTTTGAGATGGAGGGGGAGCCGACCGTGCTTGCGGTCATCAGGGACGTAACGGAGAGAAAGATGCTCCAGAAGGAGATGGAATCCCATACCATTGAACTGACGAGGTACTCGAATGCCCTCAGGGAGACAAACGACAAGCTCAACCTGATGAATAGTATCACCCGCCACGATATCAACAACCAGCTCACCGTCCTTATCGGCCATCTCGAGATGATGAAGGAGAAATACCAGGATCCCGCGATCCAGCAATACCTTGAGATTGAGATGCGAGCTGCAAAGAATATCGAGCGCCAGATCATGTTTACGAGGGAATACCAGGATATCGGGTCCCAGGCACCGCGCTGGTTCGACCTGAGATCCGTCATATTCAGGGCACAGGAAGCCGTCCCGCTTGCCTCCATATCACTCACAGTCCGGTGCGAGCGGATCGAGATCTACGCGGATCCTCTGTTTGAGAGGGTATTTTACACACTCTTTGAGAATACCATACGCCATGGCGGACCCGTGACCAGGATCGGGATCTCGTGCCATGAACGTAACAACGGACTTCGAATTCTCTATGAAGATGATGGTGAGGGAGTACTGGCAGCTCACAAGGAGGATATCTTCCAGAGAGAGTATTTCAAGCACACAGGGTATGGACTCTTTCTCTCCGCGAGTATCCTGCAGATAACCGGAATTTCTATCAAGGAGACGGGTGTTCCCGGGAAGGGTGCCCGTTTCGAGGTGCTGGTGCCGAAGGGTGCGTACCGGTTTACCACGCTAGGATGATTCCAGGAGATACAGTCTCGTCCTAACCTGGGAAGAGTCCGGAGATTCGGTATCCCATAAAAGATCCTTTTTATCTTCCTTGCAGGAGATCTGATCCGTTATGAAAGCAATCCTCTATGCAGGAATCCTTGTTCTCACTGCGGTGATAATCGGGGGGTGCATGACCACAGAGCCCCCAGGTGAGCCTGTTCCCCCGGCCCCAAAGTACCCTTCTCTTCTTGGAAACTGGTCCGGCACCATGACCGGGTATGTCGAAGGGCAGGGCTTCACCGAGTATAAGGGATCTGTTATGACCATGAGCGTCACTGAACAGAAGGACCGGATCTTTACAGGAGATTTCATGTTCACGAACCCAGCTGGAGTAAAGGATATTGAAAAATTCGTGGGAGTGATCGACCGGGATGAACGATCATTTACCATCGTCGAAGGTGGTGGAGGGTATACGTTCGGCACTCTTATCACTCCTGATGAGATCGAACTTATTTACGCGGATGATGCCGAGCCGATCGACGTCGCCATAGATACGCTGACGCGGAGTTGAATGAGGGGACTCCACTATTTTTAAAAAACCCGCATTCACAGCCTCCAGGGCAAATCCCGTGAAATCCAGCAATATACACTATATCCTCAACAGCACTCCCAGTGGACGGGTAGACAGGCAGGAGATTGCGTCTTGTGGCAAAAATGCTGTTCCCTGGCAGGTATCCCAGGATTTTATGCAGTATCTTCCCGGCACCG
>CAYNXS010000154.1:0-2617 GCA_964401215.1 uncultured Methanolinea sp.
GCGAGCACAATCCATCCGGTGAGAATCGATACACCGAATCCAATAAAAATGACGAGGAAGGCGAACCCGAAGAGGCCGAATACGATCGAAGGAGTCCCGTTCAGGAGATCCACCCCTGTCCGGATGGTCTTGGTAATCCAGCCCTCCCGGGTATACTCGGAAAGGTAGATGGTTGCCCCGATGCCGAGGGGAAGGGCAATCAGGATTGCGCCTGCAACAAGATAGATGGTCCCCACAATTGCCGGGAAAATTCCCCCTTCGCGGCCGAGGTTGGAAGGAAATCCAAAGATGAATTCCCAGGACAGGGCTGGCAAACCCTTGACAATAATATCGACGAGGAGGATCACAAGCACCATGATGACGATACCTGCCGCGATAAAGAGGCCCACATATGCAATTTTCTGTGTGGTTTTTGGGGATATCCGCTTCCTGATGAGAGACACCGCGATACCTGCAAGCATTAGAACCAGACAGGGAATGATTCCTGCGGTACCCGCGATCAGAAGGAGCACCATGCCAGCAACCCCATAGAAAAGAAGCTGGCGTGTTTTTTCCTGTGTGCGCTGGGAGAGGAGTCGTTTCTTTACAGATCCCACGGTCTGTGCTGACCTGATACGACTGAGGATGATCGTTGCGGAGAGATTAATGAGCAGGGTAATGATAAGCAGCACAACAGCAATCCCGAACAATGCATGGTAGTGGAGGCTCCCTATTGGGACTTCCCCGGTCTCGATACCAAGAGTCGCCGTCAGGGTGCGTACTGGAGACAGGATATTCCAGATCGGAGGGGGGATGACCGCCGCATTCCCGGTGACCATCAGGACTGCCATGGTCTCCCCGATTGCACGCCCTATGCCCAGGATTACGGCTGCAGTGATGCCTGACAGGGCAGAGGGGATAATTACGTGACTGATGGTCTGCCAGCCGGTCGCCCCGATTGCGAGTGAGCCATCCTTGTATTCGCGGGGAACCGAGTTGATCGCATCCTCGGATACACTGACAATAGTAGGAAGCGCCATGATTGCGAGAAGAATCGACCCCGCAAGCCAGGTCTCACCGGTAGGGATGCCAGCGGATATCCGGATCCAGTTCGTCAGGACAACAAGGCCGAAGAAGCCATAGACTACGGAAGGGATTCCCGCAAGCAGCTCGACTGCCGGCTTGATGATAGTCCGGAGACGAGGGCTTGCCAGTTCGGAGATGAAGATCGCACTTCCAATCCCAAGAGGGACGGCAATAGCCATGGCACCAATCATCACCAGGATAGTCCCTACGATCAGCGAGAATATCCCGTACCCGGGGGTGGTTCCGGTTGGATTCCACTGCTGCCCGAAGAGGAAGTCCCAGAGGTTGATCTGGAGGAATGCAGGATACCCGTTATACAGGAGATACCCGAGAATGAAACATACGACGAGGATTGCGAATATGGCACAGATGAACCAGACCGAGGCAATCACCTGCTCCTGGATTCTCCTGAATGCAGGTGTTGCCATTGGCTGACGGATGTCTGGGATGGCCATCTATATCACACCGATGTCCGCATGTGGGATGCCCGTATTAAAAACCGAGGGGAATTATTACCTGTCGGTCTCCAGGCGTGCATCACTACCAGAAAATATCCTGATACGTCCATTCTGTGACTCAATGCTCCTGACTGACGGGAATACGAAGGATGAAAAAGAAGGACGGTGTTATTTCACCGGAACAAATCCTTCTTCAGTGAGCAGGCTCTGTCCTGCAGGTGAGAGTATATACTCAATGTACTCCTTTGCGAGGCCAGTTGGCTGGCCACTGGTCAGAAGGTATAGCGACCGCGAAAGCGGATACTTTCCGGCGAGCACATTTTCGACTGTCGGCTCGGCGTCAACACCGTTGGCGTTTACCCTGACTGCCTTTACCGTGTTGTCAATGAATCCCAGGCCAACGTACCCGATAGCACCCGGTGTCTGGGTGATCGTCTGCTGGACGGCGCCATTCGAGTTCTTCTCAAGCATGGTTGGCACATAATTCTGTCCGCCCATCACGCTGCTGGTGAAGAATTCCCTGGTCCCTGACGCACTGTCGCGGCCAACGACTACAATAGCCATGTCAGCGCCACCGACCTGGTTCCAGTTGGTGTAATTTCCGTTGTAGATCCCCTTGATCTGGGCTGCAGTAAGACTGATGACGGAATTTGCCGGGTTGATAATGAGGGCTACGCCATCCTTTCCAATCGTCGTGACCACGAGATCGGGGTATTTCTTCATTTCATCCGCTTTGACATCACGGGACGACATCCCGATATCTGCGGTCTTCTCTCCCGCTGCCTGGACTCCGACACTGGATCCTCCTCCGGTCACCTGGATGTCCGCATTCGCATGGGTTCCCATATACACATCGGCAGCCTTCTGGGCGATAGGAAGAACTGTTGTGGAACCAGTGACCTTGATTGATGCCCGGTCCTGGGTGGCGGGTGTTGTTGGTCCGCTGTCAGTACACCCCGCTGCGACAAGTGCCAGGATGAGGATTCCCGCCATCGCAAGGGAGATAATTCCAAAGTGTCTCTTGTTCGGAACCATGGTGGTCTGATCAAGACACCGCTGGGATAGTGTATATAAAATTTCGATGGAGAATATAG
>CAYNXS010000155.1:0-2613 GCA_964401215.1 uncultured Methanolinea sp.
CCGGAAGGTCTCACAAGAGCCCATGAATCCTCGCGGTTGATGCGGATACCGTCGGTACAATCGAGCGATTCTTCGGAAAAAGCCTGTTTCAGGCGTCCGATGAGGCCTGCAGCATCTTTCTCCCGGATCTTCTCCTTTATCATGTAAAAGTGAGGAAGCGCATCGACGAGGGATGATAACGGCCGGGAAGAGCCGGACAGGAGAGCAACCATGGTTGCAGTGGTCATCCCGCCGTCCCTGCAGAGCTGGTGTTCGGGGAATATGAGGCCACCGTTTCCCTCCCCCCCGAATGCAACATCAGTGCCATTGTGTGCAAGATCGATCATGGTCCTTGCTACGTAGATGCTGCCTACAGGGGTGTAGCATACGGTGCAGCCGTGGCGTTCTGCAATGACTTCGATAAGGCGTGAGGTGCTGACAGGGGTGACAATGACTCCCTTCCGTTCACGGCAGATAAAATCCGCGATCAGTCCGAACTGGCGATTCTCCTCAAGAAACCTGCCCTTGTCATCAATGAATACGGCGCGATCTGCATCCCCGTCATGGGCTACGCCAAACCTGGCCCCCGTGGCTTTCACAAGGTCAGCCAGTGGAGCAAGCCCCTCAAGGGAGGGTTCGGGAAGCCGTCCAGGGAACGTGCCGTCCATCTGGCTGTTCAGAGAAAAAACCCTGCATCCCATCCTGCTGAGAATTTCAGGTGTGGTCCATGCAGCAGCCCCGCATCCGGGGTCTGCAGCAACGAGGAATCCTTCCCCGATTCCTGGCGGGAAAGAATCCACTATGGAGTTCACATACTCCTCAACCATGGATGGGGCATCCCGTTCCTTCCCAACACGATCCCAGGATGCAAAAGGGGAATCTCCTTGAAAAATATGGCCTTCAAGCACGATACTCTGTTCGTCGCCCATCTCCGTGCCGTCAGGTTCAACCACCTTGACCCCGTTATACTCGGGGGGATTATGCGAGGCGGTTACCACTGCTCCGGCATCAAAGTGTTCGCGTACAATGAATTGGAGGGCGGGTGTAGGCAGAATGCCGAGATCGACCACATCGCATCCTGCGGCGAGCAGCCCCGCTTTGAGGGCACTTACCAGGGAAGGCCCCGAAGTCCTTGTGTCTCTCCCCACCGCAATGGTACCCTGGCGCATTGTTCCAAGCGCCATACCGATGGAAAGCGCAAGGGCAGGGGTCATATCCTTTCCCACAACTCCCCTCACTCCATTTGTCCCGAAGAGTTTTTTTTCGAGTTTTTTCTGCTCCATTCGAATCCCTCACGATGATTTTCCGCCACCGGGCACAGGAAAGAGTCGCTCCTGGAGAGAAGAGAATACGCGGATGGCAGTGCGGGAAGATTGAGACCCCACGGCCATGAGGATTGCATCCTCTCCACCAAACCGGAGACCCTGATGCAGATGAAGTCCAATCCTCACTTCGCCGGGACTGGAACCTGCCTCCCTGGTTATCTCATCAAGAATGGGTGAAAAACGGAGATAAAACTCTCTTCTTGAATCGGGATCAGCCCCCTGCACATGTACGGGAAACTTCCCGACAATAAGAACATCCTGCTGGTTGGGATCCTGCACTTCAAGGGAAAGGCCCTCGAGGGAATGGTAGTGTGGAAATTTTTCCAGGGACTCCAGAACCTGTTCGGCGGAGGGATTGGAGAGAACAACCTCTTCTGCCCCTGGTAGGGTGCCAATGGTGATCTTGGGGAATGGCAGCGTCTTCCAGCCCTCCAGCAGCATATATTTTGTACCGATGGATGAGAGGATGGACATAATGTGGTCAAGCGCGGTATCCCGTAGTATTAGGACGGTTTTTTCCGGATCTGACCCGGCAGATGCAAGGGCGCCCTCGTGAAAGAAATGGGTGGTATCCTTGTCGGCCTCGAGGATGTAGCGATGATGGCCGAGGTGTTTTACCACCGCGGTTGCACCTCTGTTATGTAAGAGAGGGAGGAGCGTCCTGATGAATGTGGTCTTGCCTGACCCCGACACTCCCGCTATGTGGATAACCCTCATTGCTGCTCACCATCTGGCGGTTCGGGTTCCCCGGGAGTCTCATCAACAGGTGTATTCCCTTCATGTTTCCTTGCCTGCAGGATCTTTATGGCTGCTTCGCCCACACTCCTCATGACTTCGGTGATGCGATCCTCTATCTCGATCTCCTCATCAATGTCAAGAGAGGTACGCTCGACTTCAAGCAGAAAACGAGCCACTTCACTTGCTTCGAAGAGGAGGTCGTCAAGCTCTTCGCTCGTAAAAAAGCCGCACATGGCCCCGTAGAAAAATGTGGCTCCGGACTTGTAGACCTTCTTTTTAAAGGAGTTCCTCGCCTGGTTGACTGCCTGGGGGGTGTAGGATTCCTGCATGAACGGGACCAGTTCCGGGAGGTGCAGGCCTATAAACGTCATCTCGGCTCCGCTCCGGGTGCGAAAATCAGTGCACAGGCGGGCAATGGCCCACTCCCGTGCGGTGACATAGGTGCGTTTCCGTAAAAACTGGTTGACCTTCCTGTAGGTCGCTCCGTCAACCTTCTTGAACTTTTTGTATTTATTCACATCATCCTGACCATACTGCGTGCGCATCTATGTCTCTCCATCACCGTGAACCC
>CAYNXS010000156.1:0-2581 GCA_964401215.1 uncultured Methanolinea sp.
AATCAGCGAATGCATGCCCATGGAGGTGCAATCTTCTCACTCGCAGACCATGCATTCGGTGTCGCGGCCAACCTTGGCCTCGTCGAGGAGGTCGCGCTTTCGGCGCGGATCAGCTACCTGTCCCCTGCTGAAGGCCTTCTCACCGCGATTGCCCAATGCGTGGGAGAGACAGACGCGTTCTCCACCTTTTCGGTACACGTGTTCCGTGATGAGAGCCTGGTCGCAACATTCGAAGGCCAGGGGATCAAAAATCCCAGGAGATAACCATACTCACTATCCCGGATCGAACGGGAGATCTGCTCTGTTCTGAAAAATTCACCCGTAAAAAAAACGCGGGCGCGATTTGTATAAAAAAAAGTTAGCTGTATGACCTGAATGCAAGCGACTGGTCGTATATCCTGTACCTGTCGCCATTGACAAGTGTCACGAAGATCTCGACCCGATCGGTCCCCTGTGTCCCCATGATCTCGATCTTTGAGTTCACCTGCGGTTTCTCCAGGATCTTTGTGACGACCTGCCCGTCGGAGAGGCTGGCAATAACATCCATGGTGGAAATGAAGTTAATCCCCTTCCCGCCGCGGAATGTTGTGGTGATGAGCGGGTTTGTTGCGACGCGGTTCCGGTCAACCTCAACGATGACTTCATACTGTGTGGGTATCGGCCCTGCGATGTAACCAAGGGTCGGGGTGACTTCCGGAGTTGCCACGGTCTGCTGGGCGGTTGGCTCGGCAGTGGTGGGAACAGGGGTTGTTGCCTGGGTTGACGGACCGGTGGCCGGCTGGGTACATCCTGCGCCCAGGACCATGAGTCCGACGAACGCACAGATCACAATAACAGCGAGTGCCTTCATGTGTAGTGCTTCATCACGAAATTATAAGAGGCTTCTCCAGGGGGTATTGCAAGGATTGAGGAAAAACCGGAACAATGGCGTCCCTGACAAAGTGGAGCACTTAATACGGTTCATGCAGCAGATCTGGACCATGAACGTTCGACTTCCTCTCATCATGACATGTATCCTCCTTGTCATTGTTGCCGGCTGCACAGAGACCCCCCCTTCACAGGGACCGGTGGTTCCCACACACGACATCACCGCGGGAGTGTCCCCGGCAATCACCCAGCCAACGGTCTCACCTGCTCATCCCTACCCTGCAACTTCCCTTGAGATCAAGGAATATGTGGACAAGGCTGCTGCATGGGCACAGGAGCACGGGAAAGATGCTGCAATCGCCGCATTCAACAACGCAACAGGGCCGTTTGTAACCGGCGAAGTGTATATCTACGCACTCGATTATTCCGGCACTGCACTCGCCCTCCCATTCCAGCCCGGCATGGTGGGATCGGACTTCCGCCCCCTGAAGGACGCTTCAGGGAAATTGTATACCGATATCGAGATCACGCTTGCGAAAGCGGGCGGAGGATATATCCTCTATCACTACCCGTATCCTGCCGGCGACCAGCAGAGCACGCTCAAGATCAGCTATGTCCGCCCGGTTGATGACACCTACTGGATCGGGGCAGGGGTGTATACGGCCGAAGAACGCCTTGTCGACCTGGACGTCCTCGAGCTTGTCGACGATGCCAAGGTATATGCTCAGACGAATGGCCGGGAGAAAGCGGTCGCCGAATTCAATGATATTAACGGATCATTTGTGAAAGGGGATCTCTACATCTTCTCCTACGATTACAACGGGACAGTGCTCTCCTGGCCCTACCAGCCGGACCAGGTGGGGGTTAACCGGCTCGATGTGACGGACGCGGTCGGCAACCATCATGTCCGGGAGTTCCTCAACGTGTCAAAGAGCGGCGGGGGACTGGTCGATTATTACTCTGTACATCCATTCACGAACCAGACTGATCTGAAGATCAGCTACGTGACCGATATCGACGGCACATGGATGATTGGTGCCGGCAATTATATCGAACCTGGGCCAAGGGTGCTCAGGGCATGAGGTATATGGCCGAGGTTACACAGGATTCGTGGGAGAATACGATGCGGGGAGAAACAGGAGGCAGGGCGTGGTAAATCCTGCTTCCCTTCACCAGCCTCGTGATGAGAGATCCGACACGCACCAGGACCAGCGGGATCCTTTCCCGATCCCAACATTTTTCGTCCAGGTCGTCCTTCACCATTTTTGAAGAGCATGACTGACGCACCAGGTCCGGACAGGATACCCCCTCTCTGCAACGTCTGCACACATCTCCATCGCGAGACGGCTATTCCCACATGCGATGCGTTTCCTGATGGTATCCCGGTTGACATTCTAGGGGGAGCACTGCATGTCGACTCCCGCCCGGGAGATAGGGGGATCGCATTCCTGAAAACGTCGCCAGAACCGTCCCATTTCATGGCAGGGTCAGGGCCGGGAACCCTTTTCCGGATTACCTGTGCCGGGTCATACGAGCGCTATGTCCCGATTCTCGATCGCTGGGATCTTGACACCATGTTCATCCGGTATGTGCTCCCGGCTCGTCTTGAAGTCCGACCTGTCACCGCAGAAGACGCAGATGAATTTGTAGATTCGGCAAGGCGATGCCTCGATTCCATGAATCCGTGCATGCGGGAGATCCGGCAGATGATGTA
>CAYNXS010000157.1:0-2574 GCA_964401215.1 uncultured Methanolinea sp.
CTGCCAGAGTTCTTCATCGGTCATCTCTTCCAGGCTTCGGGTCATGGTCCCCTTCAGGTGTTACGGATGCCAGGCATGTCAATGTGACGATACGGTTGAATGACTGGATTGCAGGAATTTCTCCTGCAGGAACCTGGCAACCCGGAAGGCCTCCTGGTTCCTGGAAATAATACCAATCCTTATCAGGAACCAAAAAAGGGAATATCAGGATGTCCCGATGAGGTTCTGGGCAAAACCTGCCGATTCAAGGAGATGGGGGCGATCTCCCTCTGATGCATTCCATGCCGTGCTGAACAGCAGGAGGAGGGCATTGTCAAGGGATGAATAGAATGCCTCGTTCGTGTCAGGGAATGGGGAGACGGGGAGTGCCAGGAGGCCCGCATCTTCAGGGAGGAACGTCAAAAATGTATCGGGACAGGAAAGTGATTGATCCATGATTGTTGCATGCTCCCTGACAATGCTGAATGCACGGTCCAGAACCGGTGTGAGACCTGCTGCCCCTTTATGCAGGATGATATCCCCTGATATCCGGGCAGCATCCAGGTATTCTCCCTCGGCAAACCTGACAAATGCACGGGCTGCCTGGTGTGCGGTATCAGGTGAGATGCCTGAAAGGGCATCACGAGTCTTTTCGGTATAGTCTTTGAGCGAGTCGGGAAGATCAGTCTTATCCGTCATGGCAGTCCCGGCTGCACTGAACCGGTGTTTGAGCCGCACGAGCATGATGGAGAGGCTTGTCGCGTACAGGAGTTCAAGGATAATGGTGGAGAGTGCATCAACCGGGGCAGCCAAAAATACGAATGAGTAAATCGGGGTGGTAAGTGCAACAATATCTTTCTTCGGTCGTATCCAGGCCAGGTAGGCAAGGAGGCAGGATGCAGCAACACATCCCAGTATGGTAATCCATAATGCCACAGGGATATTGAATTTCCAGATAATAATCGCAAGGGCCGCTCCTCCAAACGAGAGAATGGGAATGGCTGCTTCCATCCACCGCGTGGGACGGTTATCAAATGCTGTTCCAGGATCAGATTTTTCCATTGGCTTCACTCAACCGGACTTTGGGTTTCAGGATTGTGGTATTTACTGGCAGTATGGAAAGGAAAATATGAGGGATACTACTCAGGATTTCTCTCCCTGTTTTGGTTTTTTTATCTTCCTTATCGAGACACAGTTGATCACGGGATCGCCGGTCACGAAATACCTCTGGATCACCTGCCCGAGCACTTCGACCACGTCGTTCACCTTCACATCCTCTTCGGGACTGGTGAACATCTTGACCGAGATCGAACCGGACCGGTCCGCAACAAGGTACTGCGGGCGGTTCAGGAACTGAAAATATACCCTCTCAACCACACCCTCGACTCGCACCGGTTTTCCTACCATTCCCTTGTTGATCAGTTTGATCCGGACTGTCTTTGCCTCCGCCTCGTATGCGGGTACCATATCCGAATACTCCCTGCGGCTCATGTAATTGAGAAGCATCGGAATGAGGAGGAGCATAAACAGGGCGGGGATCAGCCAGATGAGCTGAGACCGGATCTCAGGGCTGAAGAGAGCTGCAACAAGTAAAAAAATGGTGAAGATGACAAACACCGCAACCGCGAGGATTGAAACCTTCACATCAATATTTCCGATTTTCATCGGAAAAAATATAGGAAGTTAATCTACTTCAGTGCTGCGATCTCTTTCCGGAACGCAACCCAGTAGATTATGCCGACGAAGAACAACCCTCCGACAATGTTTCCTATTGTCACAGGGATGACGTTCGCGGTCCACATGTTGACCCAGTTGATGCCTGCATTGATCTTCGTTGGGTCAGTGATGAATCCCTGCGTGAAGATACCTGCCGGGATGAAGTACATGTTCGCGACCGAGTGTTCGAATCCGCTGGAAACGAAGGCCATGATCGGGAACCAGATCCCAAAGAACTTGCCGACCGCGTCATCGGCGCAGATACCAAGGAGAATGGCCAGGTTCACGAGCCAGTTACAGGCAATTCCCTTGAGGAATGCAGAGTACATGCCCATCATTCCGACATAACTCACCTTCGCGCCTGCGATGGCGATTGCCCTGGAACCGAATGCGGTCACAGTACCCACTCCTGCGGCATCGAATGACACAAACGGACCGTTTGCACAGATGTATGCCCATACGATAGACCCAATCAGGTTGCCGATATACACAAGGACCCACAGGGTCAGGACCTGAGCCCAGCTGATCTTGTGGATAAATGCCGCCATGGGGGCGAGCATTGCGTCACCGGTAAACAGCTCAGCGCCGGTCAGTACGGTGATAATCAGTCCGACAGGGAACACCGCTCCCAGGATAAGCTGGGAAAACCCGGCACTTGCAGTGCCATACCTGAGTGCGGCATCGCTTGCCATAATCCCAGTGCTGCACACTGTTGCAAGAGCGCCACCCATGGCGATGTATGCGCCGGACATGAATCCACGAACGATCATGTTCCATGCGGGGAGGCCTACTTTGTACTTCCCAGCATCGCCAGCTTTCGCGACGATTGCTACTGGGGGATGAAACACCATTTTTTACACACCTCTCGATTGTCCTACC
>CAYNXS010000158.1:0-2550 GCA_964401215.1 uncultured Methanolinea sp.
TTATCCTCCCCAGAAGGCCTCCAATCCATCCGGAAGCAGCGGAGCGGCTCTCTCCCCGAGCGGTATCCACACAAGCCCGTTTGTCGCGAGCAACCGTGTCCGGTTCGTTTGTGCATCCGTGAAGCCCGGGTCCAGGGCGAGTGCCCGGTTATAGGAGTACAGTGCTGCATACGGTTTTTCGATACGGGAGAGTGCGTTCCCTTTCCCAAGCCAGGCCCCCTCGAGCCCGGAGGTCTTTTTAAGGGCCCGGTCATATGCCGCGACGGCCTCCCTGTACCTCCCGTCATGGTACAGGAGATCCCCACTGCCACTCAATGCACCGGGATCTTCGGGGTCGAGCGCAAGAGCATGGTCATAGGCACCCCGTGCCTCTTCAATCCTGCCGAGATGGAAGAGCGAATTCCCCTTCCCGCTCCATGCAGCCGGACTGGTATTGTCAAGCGAGAGGGCGTGATCGAAGGCAGCCAGCGCTTCCTTTTCCATCCCGACCCGTGAGAGGCTGCTCCCCAGGTAGGTCCAGATATCCGGGTTATCCGGGTACAAATCGACCGGATATTCGAAAGAATCCAGCACTTCCTGCCTCCTGCCAAGGCGGTCGAGGGTGATCCCTTTCAGGAACCATGCGGTGGTATCGTTTTTGTTGATCGCAATCGACCGGTTGTATGCCGCCAGAGCTTCAGAGTCCCGGCCGAGGCGGTTCAGCGTGTATCCGACGCTCTGCCAGGTGAAGGTATCGTTCGGATTCAGGGATGCTGCGGTGGTATACGCATGGAGGGCTTCGGTATCCCGGGATACCTGGGTTAGTGCATAACCCCGGATACCCCAAGAAAAAGAGTCCGAGGGATTGAGCGAGACCGCTCTTTGTGAAGCATCGAGCGCGTCCGGATTCTGTCCGAGCTTCGCGAGGACCATTCCCAGGCAACTCCAGGACCTGCCATCGCTGGAGTTGAGGACGACCGCCCGGTTGTATGCATCAAGGGCTTCCTGGTTCCTCCCTAGCATATAGAGCGAGTCGCCCTTTCCCCGCCACGCTTTCGAAAGCACGGGATCGAGGTCAATTGACCGGTTGTATGCGTCAAGCGCTTCGGCGTTCCTCACAAGCATGGAAAGCGAGTCCCCCTTTCCCAGCCACGTCTCGCCGGACCCGGGATCGAGTGCAATGGACCGGTTGTATGCATCCAGCGCTTCGGCGTAGTTACCACCCGTGTACAGCGTTATCCCCTCTGCAGTAAGTGCCGGTGCGCTCATCCGGCCGGTGTCGGTCGTCGCTCCACTTTCCCCCTGGGATGCCGCGACAGGGAAAATCCCGGCACCGATGACGAGCACGAGCAGGATTAACCCTGCCCGCGAAATCATACCATAACAAGTTTTCCGGTAGTCCATGATCCTCTTCCATTCTATACCGAGGGATGTTCGTGTGAAAGGATATCAGTGTTCTTTTTTTATTGCAAAGGATCGGGAAGGGTCTGGGTTATACTACCTCTTGTACACTTTGCATTCTTCGGCGGCCTTATTGCCGGGGCGGTCCGGAGATAAATCTTTTTTTTAATGAAAAATTGAAGATTTTCCGACCATTATTCTTCATTACAGCGTTCTTTTCACTGATATCCTTTTTCCTGTTGTGAAAAATGAGAATTTAGATGTAATACCTGCCTTCCGGAAACACACCTATGCCTGTTCAATCACCGCAGTATCGGTATTTTCCCAGTTGATATGGACATCTTTCCAGGCAATCGTCCCGCTTCCACCATGGACCCTCGGTGGTCTCTTCACAATCAAACGGATGGTGACGGGAGGTTTCTCCTTTCCCATGTCATCAGGTGAATATGACCAGTAAATCGTCTGGTTTGTGGTTTCGACAGTATCACCATGCTGGTTCACGTTCCAGTCCGGTGCATTCCAGCTGATGAAATGGCCATAACTGGTATTCCAACTGTACACTACATCAGCGGATCCGGTAGAGATCGGAGTAAGCCCGATTCCGACAGTCGATGACATAAGGGGAATGTACTTTTCAGGAAATGCCTGTATAGAGATGTCAACCCGATCCGGGGTGATGAGAGGAACACTAGCAACGGTTTCAGAGGGGGTTACCGGTGTGGTCACCGGTGTAACCGGTGGAGTGGTGTCGATTGGTGTCGACAGAGGTAGATCGGCAGGTCGTTCAGTTGTGCAACCGGTGAACAGTATCGCAACAAGCAGGAGCAATCCCGGCAGCAGGATGAATTGTTTCATGGAATGATGATGTGTCAGGTGTCCATAAAATTGTGTTCCTACTCTCTCGCAGGACTATTCCCTCTGTTTTTCACCTGGTTCCTGAAGAACTACAAAAAGCCTCGTACTTTACCGGTATCAATACTTTTAAAGGGGATCAGTGCTTTTTTAACATTGATCAATCATGGCAACTGGAAAATTTGAAGTCTATGTTGACAAAGCAGGCAAGTATCGGTTCAGACTGAAAGCATCGAATGGCGAGATCATCGCAGTTGGTGAATCCTACAGCTCGAAGTCAGCCTGCATGAACGGGATCGAGAGTGTAAAAAAGAATGC
>CAYNXS010000159.1:0-2521 GCA_964401215.1 uncultured Methanolinea sp.
CCCCTCTGTGCCAGCTGTGCAGCCTTCTCCTCGCTCTTCTTGTCGGAGATACGTATCTCCCATATATCCTTATCCGGCACGAGATCGCCGTCAGGGGCGACCACACGGACACGGCCCAGGGCCTTCACCTTCTGCGCATTCTCAGCGACGAGGGTATCCGCACCGCTCTCAAGGGCTGCGGTCGCGATCCCTTTCTTCCAGGGCCGGACATCAACCCAGAACTCCTTCATCCCATCTCCCTGAGCGCCTGCTCCGGATCGGTCTCCTTGTGCACCACCTTGCAGAGCGCCTCGACAAAGGCACGGGTATTGTCTCGCTGGAAGGCATTTCTGCCCACGCAGACTCCCGCCCCTCCAGCCCGGACCGAGTCCTGGATACTCGTCAGTGTATCCAGGTCGCCGGCCTTCTCCCCTCCGGCTACGAAGACCGGTACAGAGCAGGAGGTTACGATCCTCTTGAAAGAGGTCGGGTCCCCGGTGTAATTCGTCTTGATCAGGTCTGCGCCAAGTTCCTCGGCTACCCTTACGCAATGCCCCACTGTAGCAGGTGACGTCGGATCAATACCCTTACCCCGGGGATAGATCATCACGAGGAGTGGAATGCCCCACCTGTTGCAGTCCTTTACCACCTTGCCCGCGGACTCGAGCATCTTTGACTCGTTCGGGGCTCCAAGGTTGATGTGGATGGATACTGCATCGGCTCCGAGAGCCACCGCCTCCTCGACCGTGCAGACGAGCACCTTGTCATTCGGATCGGGATTGAGCGACGTACTTCCCGAGAGGTGGATGATCAGGCCGATATCTCTCCCTCTTCTCCGGTGCCCGCGTTTCACGATCCCCTTGTGCAGGACGATCGCGTTTGCGCCGCCCTCACTCACTTCGGAGATGGTCCTGGTCATGTCAAGCAATCCATCGATCTGCCCCAGGGTAAACCCATGGTCCATGGGGACGATCACCGATCGACCGGTATTCCGGTCCATGATACGTTCAATACGAATCTCTTTTCCAATCATCTTCTTCACTCCCTGAATATCTCCATCGCTTCATCGGCAGATTTGCCCCGGTGCACAATCTCTGCAGCAGCCCTGATGAACCGGTCCGGTGCAGGATGCTGGAAAGCGTTCCTTCCTATGGAGATCCCTGCTGCTCCACCCTGCATGGCTCCCTCGATCATCTCGAGGGTTGAAAGATCGCTCGTCTTGGATCCTCCCGCCACCACCACAGGAACCGGGCATCCCCGCGTGACCGTGCGGAAGCTGTCGGGATCACCAGTGTAGACCGTCTTGACAAGGTCGGCCCCAAGTTCTGCTGCAACCCTGGCTGCAAGGCTCACGTGATTCACGTCATGCTCGTCTTTGATCTTCCTCCCCCTCGGGTACATCATGGCAAGGAGGGGCATTCCCCATTCCATGCATTCGATGGCAACCTGCCCAAGGTCCGAGAGCATCCGGGCTTCCGAATCGGCCCCGATGTTCACGTGGATCGAGACTGCATCGGCCCCCATCTTGAGGGCATTTCTTACCGAGTTGACCAGCACCTTCTCATTCGGATCAGGGCCGATCGAGGTGCTTGCGGACAGGTGAAGGATGAGTCCTACGTCCCTTCCGCTCTTCCGGTGACCGTAGAGCGAGAGCCCGATATGGCCGAGCACGGCATTCGCGCCTCCTGTTGCCACAAGGTCAACAGCCCTCCCCATATCGATGAGACCCTCAATAGGACCGTTCGTCACCCCGTGGTCCATGGGGACGATGATCGTCTTTCTGGTGTTCCGGTCCATGATTCTTTCCAGACGGATTTCTTTTCCTCTCATGTAAAACTCCCATCCATGCAGCGCATTTTTTTAAAAATGACTGATGGATTCAGTGATAATACCTAAAATAACCAGAATAGCGGGGATAACGGGAAACAGCCGCAGCTCCTGGTTTCAGATTCCAAAGAACAGTCTTTCTCATGCACGGTGCAGACGCGGGGCTAGCGGGGATAAAAACCCTCACAGGCGAAAAAACACTCACCTTGCATTGATCAAAAGAATAGAACACGGTAATATATAAATGTGGTGAAAAAAAGGAGGAGAGGTCTTATTTATGAACCTTCTTGAGGGAGATGACATCCCCAAGGGTAGGGACCACTTTTCCCCCCCGACGCACACTTTCATCTTCTTCGGGAGAATCAATCAGGCGGATTGCAAGAGCCTTCTCGAGTTTTCTCCTCACGTCGTCCTCGGGTATCAGGTCCCCCTTCTCGATCTTCTTGATGAGGAGCTCCTTCTCCTTGAGCTGCATCGCAAGATCCTTCTGGCTCAAGCCCTTCTCCATCCGGGCATTGCGGATCCTCTCACCATAATCATCGACAATTTCACCCTCTATCAGGTCAAAGACATCCCTGGATCTCCGTGCAGGGGCTGCAGTCGCGATGCGGGTAGGAGAGCCTTTACGCGGTTCAGGCCTTGAGGGTCGCTGCACCTCGGTTCCATACCGGGCACACTGGGCACAGACAGTGAGTTCCGCCCCCTCCACCCGCAC